>CALFBF010000053.1 GCA_937949965.1 uncultured Roseibacillus sp. | reverse complement strand
CCTCATATGAGATGACTATTATGCATAATTGACTATCAAAATCAATTTCGTAATTCAGTCACTTTGAAATAAAAAAGCACTCTTGCTTCTTCTCCTAGCTCTCGTGAGGCTAGCTCCGTTGAAGGAGAAAAAGATACTGATCACAGGAGGAGCAGGATTCATTGGCTCTCACTTGGCCGAGCAGTTGGCTAGCGAAGGTCACCTCGTCACTGTTTTCGACGATTTTAATGATTACTATCCCCCTGCGATTAAAGAGAGAAACATCGCACAACTTCCGCAAGAAGTGCAGATTATCCGGGCTGACATTCGCGATGCCGTGGCCGTAGAACGAGCCTTTGTGGCTGGGCAATTCGATAGCGTCGTCCATCTCGCGGCAAGAGCTGGTGTGCGTCCCTCAATCTCGAATCCCAAGCTCTACGTAACGACGAATATCGACGGCACCTTCAACCTCCTCGATGCCTGCCGTCACCACGGAGTGGCTCAATTCGTCTTTGCTTCATCCTCCTCCGTTTACGGCGTGAATCAGAAGGTGCCTTTTTCCGAAACCGATCCCCTTATCCGCACGATTTCTCCCTATGCGGCGACCAAGCTCGCCTGCGAACAAATTTGCTCGAACTATTCTCACCTCTTTGGGATCCGGATTATGTGCTTACGCTTGTTCACCGTCTACGGCCCTCGACAACGACCCGATCTTGCCATTCACAAATTCACCAAACGCATTTTGGCCGGAGAAGAGATTGAGCGCTACGGTGATGGCAGTAGTCGACGAGATTACACCTACATCAGTGATATCGTAGCCGGCATTCGGGCCTCCCTTTCTTATCAAGATAGCGACTTCGAGATTGTCAACTTGGGAGGTTCTCACGTTGTCACACTTTCACAACTCATCTCCAGCTTGGAGGAGATCCTTGGTAAGAAAGCACAGATTAAGCAGCTGCCCAACCAGGCAGGTGACGTGCCACGGACGGCGGCAGATGTGACCAAAGCTAGGCAACTCTGGGATTGGAAACCGGAAGTCGACCTCCGACAAGGGCTCTCAGAATATGCGCAGTGGCATCGAGAAGAAGTCTCTTGAGGCATGCCCAAAATTTATCCCTTTCCACTCGAAACTCTGCTCACTCGCAGTATTGCTCTTGGTGTCAACTTACGATGATTTCTTGCTGTAGTCACACCCGCCTGTTTCTCATATTCCTCCTTGGAGTGACGGGGCTTCGTTTGCTTTGGCATCTCTTTTTGAACCCTGTCGGAATCACTGGTGACGAGGCTTACAATTGGGAGTGGGGCCGTAACTTCGCTTGGGGATACTACTCGAAACCGCCAGGTTCCGCTTGGTTACACGGCTTCATTGGAACGTTGAGTAACGATTCACTCTTCGCCATCAAAGCAACCGCGACCCTATTAGCCGCGGGGAGTTCGCTCTTTCTTTTTTTGGCTCTGCGGCACCTTTTCCAAGAACGGTTCGCCTACGGGGTAGCTCTCATTTACCTCCTCAGTCCAGGGCAATGGGTGGTTGCTTCGATTCTAACAGCCGACGCTCAACTTCTATTCTACTGGAATCTTTCCCTACTCGCATTGGTGCGCATTTTCTTTCCAAAAGAAGAGAACTCCCCACTCAAGAGGGATTTCCTACTTCTCTTCTTCGCCCTCGCTCTGGGTCACCTTGCGAAGCAGATGATGCTGGTGCAAATCCCTCTCTTACTCCTCGCCGCAGCCTTCATTCGTCCTCGTCTTTTCCGGCATCCTCTCTTCTACCTCGCTCCTCTCGCCTCGCTCGCCAGTCTTCTTCCCGCCTTGCTCTGGAACGCGCAACACGACTGGGTTACCCTGACTCACACCGCTCATCACTTCGAGAAAGACGATTTCTCTTTGAGTGATCTCGGCGAACGTTTCGGAGCACTGCTAGCGCTCTCGGCACTCCTCCTAACACCACTTGCGGTAGCGGCCATTCCACGCTCTCTCAAACACTGGTGGCAGAAAAAAAGAGCTACCGATCCTCACACGCTCTTTCTCATCCTCTATGGCTCCCTCCCCTTTGCCATCATGTTCTTGCTGACTCTCCGACAAGATGTGAACCCCAACTGGCCCGCGGCCTACCATGGTGGCACCTTGGCACTAGCAGGAGTATGCTATGCCTTCCAAGAAGGAGAGGTAAGCAAAGCTTGGCGAGTGACGCTGCGGATGACGGTTGCGCTCACTCTCCTCGTCATCACCCTTTTTACCTTTGCGGAATTCTTCTTTAAGATCGTCGGCCCCGCCAGAGCGCAACGACGCACCTCCTGGGGTTATCCTGAACTGGCTCTTCAAATTGCCGATCACGACCCCGAACAAGAACACGCCCTCATTCTAGTAGGTCATCGTGATGGTGCCTCACAATTGGCCTTCAACCTCCCTAACAAACCCGCTGTTGCGGTCTGGAACGAAGAAAAAAAGATCGCGCATCAATACGACTTCTGGCCCGGACCAGAGCTAGGTCACACCACGCTCCTAATCATCGAGAGGCGGCGGGAAGAGAATGACGGCCAGCCCACAGATCGAATGAAAGAGAGCTTTGAGCACATCGAGTATTTGGCGGAATACGATCTACATCCTTCGCGAGAGTTCCCTAAATTCCGAGTCTATCGCACTTCGCCGCTCTTAAGTTGGCCTTCTCCACTTGCCAAAAACGAAAAAAAGAAGGAGTAGTTCCCTCTCAAAGTCAGTCACCACAAAGGCAGGCTCTTGGCAGTCGTCAAAAATACGCTAACAATCATCTCATGGACAAACTCGCTGAAATCATCGCTCACAAGGAAACGGAAGTGGCCGCTCTTCTGCCCCGTGCGGCTAATCTCAAAGCTGCCGCTTTGCAACGAAATGACTTTCGCGGTTTTCGCACTGCCCTTGACCGAGGACCAGACCAACTCGGAGTGATCGCGGAGATTAAGAAAGCCTCGCCCTCGGCTGGTATTATTGATCCCAATTTCGACCCCATTAAACAAGCAGACTGTTATCTCGATGGTGGAGCCTCCTGCATGTCTATTCTTACCGATGAGAAATACTTCAAGGGCTCTCTCGCCTACCTGAGCCGGATCTCCGAGAAACCAACTTGCCCACTCTTGCGCAAGGACTTCACTGTTCACGAACTGCAAATTCACGAAGCCATTATCTCAGGGGCTGATGCCATTCTCCTCATCGTTGCTGCCCTAGAGCAAGATAAGCTAACTGCGCTCTATGAAACAGCGCGAGCCTTGCAACTCGACGTTCTGGTCGAAGTCCATGACCTCCCAGAAATGGAACGTGCTCTCGAACTCGACGAAATCAACCTGTTAGGCATTAACAATCGTAACCTCAAGACCTTCAAAACGGATCTCACTACTACTGCCCGCCTCGCAGAAGAAGCGCCTGACGAAGTAATCCTAGTATCGGAGTCTGGTATTCGAGATACCAAAGACGCTTACGAAGTGCTCGAATACGGTGCCAACGCAATCCTAGTAGGAGAGACTCTAATGCGCTCCCACATCCCGGCCGAAACGATACAAGAATTTCTCGCTCTTAGTCTCGCACAAAACGAACAAGAACAAAGCACCTAAATGGTCTCCGACCCAGAGAAAGAAATCCGATTCACTCGTTCTGCCCAAGCGCGGACCTTCGCGTTGGTGGGAGCCTTCCTAATAGGGATTGCGATCACTCTTCTCGCCACCGCCATCTTCGGGGTGCGAGCTCCAGTTCACCCCTTGAGCGCACTCCCCCCCCTGCTACTCGCTATCGGTGCCTTTTGGCTGGCTGTTCATTGCGCTCGACACGCCTTTCTGATCTTGAGTCCCGTGGGAATCGAGTTCTTCCCCTTCTTCCGTCCCTCTAAGCATTTCCGAGTATGGACCTGGCCAGACTTTCACCATGCTAATATTCGCGAAAAGAAGCTCTACTTACACTTCAATATCGAAGAAACAGGCGGAGCGGTTATTTCTCTGAGCCCTCTTGCAGCAAAAAGCCGTTCGCTATTGGAAACCGCAATTAACGGACGAATGAAGGAACGCTTTCCCGACAAGGCCGATAAGGAATAGTGATGAGCATCTTTTCGCCTAAAATTCTTCCTCTGAGATGGCGAACACACCTTCCTGGGCCAACTGAGGGCCAACCACCTTGCTCAGGGCAGTTTGCACCCAGCTCGGCGTTCTTTTACCAGTCATTGCTTGCACCCCTAAGAAACTTCCTGCCGAGATGAGCAAGATAGCCGTTGCTCCCAGCGCCTGAGTATAGGTCACCTTCCCTACAAGAAGCTTACCCAGAGAGAGAAAGACAACCGGGAAAAGTTGCAGGCAGGCGGAAACCACCACCAAAGGCAACAAACCTGGCCACCAGCGTGAATCTGTTCCCATCGCCAAGAGAACGAGGAATAAGCCTACACCGCTAACGGATAGTAAAATCTGCCAAAAGAGAAAATCCCACATCAGCGAAAAACGCTTGCGCCACACGATGCGAGTGGGTGCAGACGACTCCGACAAACCCGCAGCCAATCTCCTAGCCTCCAGTGCTTGTGCCTTCGCATCCTTCTTAGTCAAAGTATCCGCTAGTTCCTCAGATCGGATTTGGGCATAATTACTGAGTGCTTCATCCTTAGTACGACCACCAGATGCGAGAGCCTTAGCCCAACACTCGGGATCCAGCTTCTCTTGCAAGACTTCATCTCCAACGAGTCGGTAGGTCTCTTCTGAAATGACCTCCTCCTTTTGTTGACCACTCTCGTCGAACGCAAACAAAGCGAGTTGTTCATCATCAACTACTTTCAATGTCGTTTTTTCGCTCATGAAGACCCCCTAAAATATAATTAAAAATCCTAGTTAATTTGTTTAATATTCATCAAATCATCGTGTGAACCTCAAATAAGTTATAACAGGGCTCACAATATTTTTTATATAAAAATCCATGACTAATAATGAATCACAAAACTTCGCACGACATTTTGCCCCTAACATCGTTCAAAATTACTTAATAAATCTTGAAAAGTAAACAAAATAAGGTAAATTTTTTTCTCAAACGAGAAACAATCTTTATTAAGTCAGTTTTTTCTCCCTTCTTTTTTAAAAAATAATCACGTCTATGATATCTCCTAAAAAGCCTCTTCTTTCTTTGATTGATCCTGATCGAGCCAGCGCACGAATTGGTTTTTTGGTAGCGGCAACCATCCCTCTCTTGGCGATTGGACTCACCCATTTTTACAATCAAAAAGAATCTCCTGAGCCAGCTAAAAACTTTGCTGGAAACGGAAGTGACCAACGATTAATCGAATTTTGCTCTAAAAACGTGAAATCCAATCGGGCCTTTGTTCTCTTCCAACACGGAACTTGTGTCGTGGTGGAAGATCTTCACACAACCGAGGAAATCAAAAAGCAAGCTTTAGCTCTGTTGCAAGAGACAGCCTCTCCCGACGCTCGCTTTATTTGCACGCCGATTGAAAAGCAAAATTTGATCGTGAGCTATACAAAGCCAGTTTTTCATCTCCGCTTTCACGAGGATATGCAGCTATTTCGGGACCAAATCGAGAATGACTACCGTCGTTTTCTCACTGAAAAAGAAAAAAGTGATGTCACCCTCGAGTGGGAACCACCCTTTCACGCCAAAGTAGGTCTCCGCTCACGAGCACGCCTCATGAAGGATGCTGTCGAGCCCATTGTGGCACACGTTATTGCTCCGCGTAGTATTGAAGAAAAAGCTAGCGTTCCTGAGACTGCTTCGGTTTCCTTCTGAGCTTTATGGTTGCTCCCTCTATTCAGTTCAACTCGGTTATCGAAGCCTTTGGCCAACAGGGTTGGCATCACGATTTAGTAGAAGGTCGAGAAGTTCTTCAAACTCAGTTTGAAGCTCATCACACTCGGATTCATGTCCTGGCCCAAGCCTTTACCAATCTGAATGCGTTAGCAATTGTCGGTGAGACCCCGGTGCAGCCTCCCAAGAGTCACGAAAGAGCTTTCTTAGAGTTACTCATGCGTGCAAATAAAATGCTTACTTTGGGAGGTTTTGAATTCGACTTTGAACGCCAGCTTCTTGTTTTTAGAACCACGAATTTATTTGAACGCGAAAAGTATGATGCCGACATCATCGCCTCTATGGTTCACTGTATTATTGCAGAGCTTGATCGCCTCACTCCTCTCATCAATATCCTTTTTAAAACGAAAGAAGATGTCTTAGCGGACTTGTCTCTTGAGATGCTTCTCCTTCGTGAAGATCTCCTACCACCAGTCCCTGATGAGGATGGCGAATGGGATGGAGAGGAAGAAGAACTGTAATGCATGTTAGAGCAGGACGTTAGAGAGTTCAAAAACACCCTCTTAATCCCAACGCTCTAGGACGCTCTTCCCAATCAGCACTCCGCCTAAGACAGACAAAAAGCATCCAAAAACGAGACCAATCGAAAGTCCAACTGGGCCTTCTAAAGGATAATTTCCTGCGATTAAAAGCACGATCATCCCGACCCCAAGCGAAATAATGCCTCCAATTCGCTTAAACTTCATTATCTTTACTTCCTTTAACGAGCTTCCTCAGCACGCTTCTTCTTATCGAAGATTGCCTGTTGAAGCGGCGACATTGCTTGTCTCGGTGATGATTCCCGTGGCACCTTCGGGAAAGTTTGCGGTGCTCTTTGTTCTTGCTCAGAAAAATCCTTAATTTTTGGTGGAAATGATTTTTGCTTTCCTGGACGGAAAATACGGTCAACAGCACTGTTTTGACGACCTTCAAAACGAGGGGCATCAAAGTGAGCTCGTGATTCTCGGCTAAGAGCACTCCCATGGTCGTAAGCTCCCTGAAACTGATTTAAAGAAACCTTTCCATCAACAATGGTAGGGCGAATCATAATCACTAACTCAGAGCGAAGAAATTCATCGTTTGAATCTTTAAAGAGATTGCCAAGAATTGGTATTGCTCTGAGTATCGGCACTCCACTTTTTGAACTCGTTTCTCCTTCAGTAATAAGCCCTCCGAGAAGAACAGCTGAACCTACTGGAACAGTTACGGTAGTCTCTAATTGATCAGAGGTAAGATCAGGAATCACTAATTCTCCTACATCTCGGTCTTCGCCCAAAGCTTCTCTCACAATAGAAATTTCTAAGGTGATTTCGTCCTCAGAATTTACTAATGGTCTTACCAAAAGCTCTAATGCAACATCAATAAACTCCACATTAGTTGACTGGCCACTCGCTCCATTAAGTCCTTGAAAAGTATTAGTCGGGACTGCAATTCGAGAACCTGAAGAGATTCTTGCTTCCTTGTTGTTCGTTGTAAAAACAGTTGGCCGGTCAAAAGCACGGAAATCGGTGTAAGTCTCAAGAGCGTTTACAAAGACACCAAAGTCACCAAAGACACCTGAAGCGGCAATCCCTGACACATCTCCAATCAAATTAGAAAAGTCAGTAATTGCAGTAGGATCGATAATACTTCCGTTTCCTCCGTTATTTGTTCCGAAGCCAATTCCATTTCCATTGAGTAATTGACTAACGTTAGCGCCAAAACTGAGCCCGTCAGTAATGGTATAACGTCCAAAAACGGCAGTGATCGCAACTTGCTCGTTCTTAATATCAAGTTCGTTGATCAGACTTTCCACAATTTCAATATGATGAGGAGGTCCCTGCACGATCAAACTGTTTGTCACATTATCACTCACTAACAAAGTGCTTCCCACAAGAACGCTTTCGGGTTGAGTTGGCCGGTCTGAACCGCTTAGCGAAGCAGCACTAGTGCCCCCACCGCCTCCGATGCCACCGCCGCCAGCTCCTCCACGGTTATTGTTATTACCTCCCTGGCCATTGTTTCCAAGGCCTCCTTGAGGGGCATTTGCAGTGGAACGACCACCACCACCACCTTGGCCTTCAGCACCTGCAGCACTTCCCAATGTGCTACTAATCGCACTCTCTGCAATCGACATAAACTCCGAAACAGGGAGATAATTAAGCTTGCGACGAAGGAAGTTTCGCTTACTCGAGGGAACATCCCACTGCGATATTAGTTCCTTAATGAAGATGAGGTCGATGGGACGGCCCATTAGGAAAAGACGGTTAGTACGACTATCAGGAGTAATCGTAGGAGGGTTTTCTTCGCCTGCAGCACCACTGTTTGCTGCACCACCTACAGCGTTAATCGGCAAACCTGGAATCGGAGGGGCAGCATTATTTCCCTGACGTCGTTGCACTCCTGCAGACTGGCTACTAGACTGCTGGGAGCTAAACATCTGGTTGAGCTGGTCTGCCAACTCTTGAACATCTGCAAATTGTATTTCGACCCAGTCAGTAGCAAGTTCAGCAGAGGGAACATCAATTTCTTTTTTGAGCTCAACTAAGCTCTGAATTAAAGCAGCCTTCTCTGTGATTACCAGTGAAGAGGCATTTCTCACTTCTACAACCGTCCCGCCAGGACGGAACTGGCCATAGATTTGAGTAAAGGCTCGTTGAGCCTCTTCAGGTTTCAAATACTGAAACTTCATCACATAGGTCACCACTCCATTTTCTAAAGCTAGCCGAGCGGGATCGGTAATGAGCTTAACTGGGGTAACAGTATTTGCAGGGCCACCAGGTTGGTTCACTCCTAAAAGAGTAACAATATCAGGATTACGTCGAGAAGGGTTTAACTGATAACCCTCGATGAGAAGAAACTCCTCTAACAACTGCGCGACTTCACTGTTAGTCAGACCACCAGCTTGCACGAAAGAAAATTGAACGTCCTTTACAGAAGCAGGGACAAGAACACGTTTACCAGTAACTGACTGATAAAGAGCAGCCATACCGAAGCCATCTACATTCAGCAATTCCAAACCTCCGGGGTAGAGTGCATTCGGATCTGGTTTCTTGAGAGTTTGGGTTAGATTCTGTGGTGCTGCGTCACCTTCTTTATTCTCAGTATTATTAGCTTCAGGAAAGCCTGGTAAACCTGGGATAGGCGGACGTGGTGGATTCTGCCCAAGGGCAACACTGCCCAAGAGAAGGCTGAGGAGAACGAACAGTCTAAGAGTCTTCATATAAGTCTATCTACGAGGTGGGACGGGGACGCGACGAACGCGAGGAGTTCGAGAGGCAGGCTGCTGTTGATTCCCATTACTATTGTTAGTATTCGCTCCCCCTACCCCCGTAGGGATGGGTGGAGAGTTGGGGTTACGCTGCTGACCTTGAGGGTTATTGAGATTAGGAAGAGGATTAGGAGGAGTCTGGCCAGCTTGACTTGAGTTGGCCTGTTGATTGCGATTTTGACGACCGTTCCGTTGTTGCGCATTCTGTTGGGCCTGTTGTTGCGCTGCTCGCTGTGCGGCTTGATTCCGGCTCTGTTGCACTGCAGGAGGTTGTTGGAGAGTGAGAAACTTATCTTCGTAACCGATCCATTTCTTATCAGAACCATACTGAATAAGGACTTGGCTCGACTTATAGTTTAGAGGATCACGCTTCACCTCAAGTACTTGGTATCCTCCACTATTTGGCATCCCGGGAGCAATGGTAACTCGGTTCTGCGGATTCTTACTATTAATTAAGCTCACTAGATACCCTTGTGCAGTTTGGGTCCATCCACCCAACACGAAGTCATCAAGCTCATTAGGTAATTCTTCCGCGT
Source organism: uncultured Roseibacillus sp. (assembly GCA_937949965.1). Classification (GTDB taxonomy): domain Bacteria; phylum Verrucomicrobiota; class Verrucomicrobiia; order Verrucomicrobiales; family Akkermansiaceae; genus Roseibacillus. The sequence goes on along the minus strand of CALFBF010000053.1, from coordinate 7,575 downwards.
TGGATTCTGGCGGTGGAGGTTTTTCGGTAACAAGAGATTTCTCCCAAAGTTGACGATATTTAGTCAACGGAGACTTGCGAGGCGCCTGAGCACCACTAGTAGTCACACTGATTAATATAGCAATTAAGCTAATGCAAGCAGATGAAATCAGTGAACGATTACTGAGGCTTTTGAAATCTTTTGTTAGAAAAATCATGATTGTCCTCCTTCCGGAACAAACCACTGATCGAGAAAGATTTTACAATCGGCACGAGTCGCATCGTCACGCTGTGGTTCTAATTTAACGAAAGTCACGACTCGAAATTCATTAGGGTTGTGCAAACGATCTAACCAACGATAGATGGATGATTCGGAACCGTTGACTTCGATATCATAACGAGCGCGATGGTAGTTGAGCCCGGGATCGACAACATCGTCTCCGAAACCTTTGTTCTTGATCGTTAATCCTGCTCGGACAGCTTCATTCTCAGACAACTGTTGAATCCGAGTTTTCATCTTACCTAACGAAGTTGGGACTGGTTCGAAGCGATTGAGCCAATCCATATCATCACTGACGGCAGAAAACACATTCCCCATGCTCTCGTTAGATTCCGCTTGGCGTTCCGCATTCTCTTGCTCCGCTTGGAGAGCAGACATCTTGGGAGCGTACCAGAGTCGATAACCCAAAAAGTTGACCGCTACAAAAGCCATCGCCACTAGAAGGGTTAATAGGTTGCGTTCTCGGTCCGTCATAATCGTTTATTAAAGCGCTCCCGTAAGTTCCGCTCTATACACAAAGCGCCAAGTATCCTTATTTGTCGGTGACGGACTACCAATACTCCATTCAAACTCCGAAAAGTAACTGCTTTTGGCCAAGTCTTCACCAAACTGAACCGCTTCTTCCGCTTTGGGACTTTCCCCTTCTAATACAATGAAACGCTTCAGCTCAGCCTCTTGACCGTCTTGAAACTGGATCTCGTTGTGCATCTCAGCCACTGTTAGCCTTAAACCTTCTTTAGGAGCAGCCACATAGGCATTGTAGTAAAGTTCTACGGGCCAATACTCATTCTCAACAACAGATTTTAACTCTTCCCATTTTGAATTAAAGGCAGTGACTTGTTCCGCAATCGGATTCGAATCTGCAGCCCTTTTCTCTGCTAACTCAGTTTTCTCTTGAGCATCTAAGTAACGGTAAGCAAGAAAGCCAATCACCCCCAGATAGGCTACGACAGCAGCGGCAATAGCGAGCTTCACCTGCTGAGCCTTCTTGCGCGCTACTCGCTCTGCTCGAATATCAGCTGGCAAGAGCTTACTCATCTTAAAAGGAAGCTGGGGAGCAGGCTTGATAAAGCAGCCAACAGGGATTTGCAGAAGATTACTGAGTGTCTCGAGAGAGTCCTCTGAAGGGGCAATTTCATCCTCCCCGATCCAAATTTGCCCGTTTGCAACAGGTTCGGTCAGCACCTCTTGCATCGCTAATTGAGCCGAGCCTAAAGCGACTTCACGCGCAAGCTGCGCATCGAACGACGCCCCTGGCAGAGCCTGAAAGTAAACAGCCTGCCCTTCCTTATCAGAAACAGCAAAGACCCAACGGCCAAACTCTCGCCAAAGCACCACCGCATTTGCAGGAAAAACAAAACAACGCGCAGAGACATCGAAGGCATTCGGAGAACGCTTGGGAAGTCCTCCTTCGGGAGGAGGAGAAAGAACGAGTGGTAAGAGAAGGGCTTCTTCCTCATCACTGCGAAGTGTGAAACAATCACTGAGAGAACCCGCTGATTGCTCTGCTCGCAGGCCACTGCGTTCGAGATGGAGATCCGCAAGATCAGGGAACATCTCGGCATCGCCCGTAGCAGCGACAAAGGGTGCTGCCGAAACATCTCGCACCGGGAAAGCCATCACAAAGTAACCCTTAGGAACCCCTTCCACAGTCAAGGCTTCTCGCTGACCAGATGCTTTGAGGAGAGAAAGCTCATCACTTCCACTCCAAATCTCCCAACCTTCCGCTCCGGGAAAGAGGAGGATCTGATCGTTCTTTTTTACCTTTTGATTCACTTAACTCGTTCTAAGTTGAGGGTTTATCCCACTTCTATTGCACAATTGCCTCTCGACGTTGTAGCAGAGTTGGGTTTCCTTCGCGATTCCTAATAATCAAGGTGACACGCCTTTTTACGTCACCAGACCAACCCGTGCTTTCAATTCGGACGGTCGAACTCTCTGTTGTGATTCGATGGCCACTAATTTGGAACTGTTCTTCGGTCATAAAAATAGCCCCTCCCGGACCCGCCGCAGCCTCCACGCTGTCAAAAGGCTGATCATCTTCAGAGCCCAAGATTCCGTCAGGCCCTCTCACCGTTTCAGGGATAATCGCGGCGTCATCGAATGAGACATCAAGCACGCGAGCGATCTTCTCCGTGCTCGCCTCATTAATATCGAGCCCAGTTTGAGTCCAGATTGTGAACCAGTTTTTCCAATTGGGATTCACCCGTTCCAAGATATCCATTCCGCGCACAAACCGCACCTCTTGCAGATTGTAGAATGGGCGATTAAAAGGTCGGTTATTGAACCCTAGGGATTCGTAATAAGGAGCTTCAGCGCCACTAAACTCTTCGGTATCTCCTGCATCCACCCAATCAACAAGGGCATCGGCAAGCTCTTGAGCATCTACTAGGTCCATCCCCCAGTCGTGGAAAAGGTCTCGTAACCACCCCTTATCGTCTGCAACGGGATCTTCATTAAGTAATAGAAAATTGAGGTCAATCTTATCCGACTCAGAATCAATCCGGCAGCTAAAGCCTTCGTTACCACCATCCAAAACCTGACGTAAAATAGGATCATCTCGCTCAACAACAGGATTAGCACCCACCGCGACACCCATCTCCGCAAGATGGCGGGCCCGCGTGCCTTGAGTCTGCGAAGCGACTAAATCGCTCTCAAACTTAACCAGCGTAATCACTGAAAAAAGAGCCAACCCAAGCACTGACAGCAACCAAAATACGGCAACCATAGTAGAGCCACGGTGAAGACTTCTGGCAGAATATCGTTCTATCCTCATATTCCTATCACTGTCCTCTTACTCCTGGAATAGCCGGCCCCTCACCGCCGCTGCCTCGATTTCCACCACCTCCTGGGCCGCCTTGATCTCCTCCACTCGCGGCCCCCCCTTGGTTTCCGCGCTGATTACGATTTGCTCCTCCTTGCCTTCCTGTGCTCAAGGATCTCACGAGAGTGGCTGGATTTTCTTTCGCTGGTAACCAAAAGTAATGCACTACTTCATCTCCGTTAGGTTCGAAGACGGCATTCATCTCAATCTGCAAGGGCAATCGTCCCCTAATCTCCCAATCGCTCACCCACTCTTGAGTTCTGATATCGAGTGCTCTCAATTCAAAATACCAGAGATCGCGGTAAAGAATAATCGACCCAATAGGTTCCTGTTGTTCTTGGGCGAGGCCATCGTCGTCATCGAGAATTTGCTCCTCGTAATAATCGATCACTACATTTACTCCACCGCTCGGAACAGGCACCGTGCGCAAGACAATCGCTTCTGCGGAAAGAGGTTGCCCAGCAAAAGAAAAAGAAGCCGGTGCGTTCTGAATCGTGAGAGTTGGCAGGAACCGAGCTGACGTCTCTTGGGTCTTGAGCTCCACGATCGCGTTCCCCGGTAACTCTTCAAAATTGCGCCCTAGGAAGCTGAGAAAAGATTCCCCGCGAGTCTGAGATCGACCTTCGGTCACGATCTTATCTGCGATACTGAGCGTGCCGTCTGCGATCACAAAAATCCCGGTCAGCAAGGCTGCGGCCAAGCCCATGGCGAGGACTACTTCCAAGAGAAGGTAACCTCCTCTTCTGTTAGGATTATCGGTACAAACGTGCATATCTCCAAGTTTCTGTTGATTGCTCTTTCTGCACCCCACCATCTGACCAAAAAGCGGTGACTCGGATGCGAAACATGTTCGAGAGGCTCTGCCCATCTTGATTTTCCAAATCTTCAATCCGTTCGATCAAGGTTTCCACCTCTACTCCAAGTTCAGTAAAGTTCTCCGTCTCCGTCCCCTCCTCTAGATTGGGTAGCGACATCGAGCGGCGTAGCTCGCTATCCAAGATTCGGGATAGTTTTTGAGCACGATGCATCTGAAAAGTTAAATCGGCCACGTTGTTGAGTGCCACTACCATTGCCGTTCCCACAATGGCAAACATGGACACGGCGAGGAGAACCTCCAGCATCACAAAGCCTGAGTTGGAAGAATTTCTAATCATAGATTTCGCTGGTTTCATCCGCAATCCGTGCCGTGAGAGGATCCATCTCAACGATACTCCAACTTTCTTCAATTTCCATTTTGATGGACACGGGCTCGCACAGTCCACTTTCGCCAAAATTCCAAAAAATCACTGGATCCTCAGGCTTTTCTTGATGAAACCAAGCTTGAGCTGATGCTCCCCAACGGCGGACATACACCTCCATTCCCTCAGGAAAATCATAGGAATCATAGTCAATAATGGTTGTCTCCTCTTCACCAAAACCGGTCAACTCTTCCTCTTCATTGAAGTCAAAGTCAGAATCCGTTGAAGTATCGACTGAGGTGAGAACGCCACCTTGCAGAAGAACCTTGTTGCGCTCAAAGCGAAGCCAAAAAGGCTGTTGATGAAGCAGGGCCATCGTATGACCACGAGCTGAGAGAGCCTCAAGCTTCACAGTCGCTTTTTTCATTTTTTCCGAATTATTATCCGGCTTGTAGGCGACAAAAACAAAGGTGATGAGCAGGACAATCAAGCTCAGCGTGACCATCATCTCCAACAGGGTGAAACCCCTCGCTGCAGTGTGGCGTGACTTAGTCCTGACTGCTAATATCATCTTCGGAATCGAATTGGCCATCAGGTCCCGCAGAGATCACCTCTGGAGTGCTGTTATCCTTGCGACCTGGGAAAACATACTTCAACTCCTTACCCCAAGGGTCGGTAGGGAGTTCATCATAGAGTGCGTTATAACGCTTGGGAACAGGAGCAATGGAGGGCTTGGTGACAAGGGCCTGCAGGCCTTGCGCTTGCGAAGGGTAGGTGCCACCAAGGAGGCGGTATTCGCGAAGCTTAGTCTCGACACCTTTCACGAGGGTCTCGGACATCTTAATGTTAGCAGTGTCTCCAGACTTACCTACGACCGCGACTGCTACTGAAAGAATGAGACCAATGATACCAATCACAACGATCATCTCCAACAAGGAGAAGCCGCGAGAGGTGGAAGTGAAATGAGATTTAGGAAAACAGGTGCCTTTCATAATAGGGTGACAATTCAATGTCTCTAAACAGTCTATGATCTTGCAAACGTCTGCGAAATCAAAAGTTGTCAGTATTTTCGACAAAAAGAATCGTTTCCAACACGAGGCAAGTGACCACTCGCAGAAGAGGCACATTATCATCCAGATTTTCCTTCCGGAAAAAAGAACTGCAGCAGCCCCGGCACACAACGTCTTGCGGCCAAGGCTCTCATACCTTTAGAAACGGCGATGCGATCGTCTTCTCGCGAAATCACTGCTTTCTGTTTGAGGAATTGACCCGCTAATCCGGCCGCTTGCCATTCAATCCAAGCCGCCAAAAAACTGACCAGAGTGCCTACTCCCAGTCCTAAGGAAACGACAGGAAGAGCCCAACGAACAAAGCTACCCACCACCGCCGCAAAAATGACCACCAAAATAAGGAATGCAGGAAAAGCCCACGAAAACTTAAGAGCCCACTCGTGCCAACGGATAAGCTCCGGCTGACGACGACCTAACAAGGCTAAACCAAACAAAAGACCGGCCTCCGAGAGGGCCTCTACTTTCTTCTCTTCAGCGACAGTACGAGCTAGGATGAGCTCCTCTGAGGTCACGCGGCTACGCTTGGCAGTCTTCACCTCCATCTCTAGCTGACCACTCTGCTGGAGTTTCTCTAATAATTTGCCAGCACTGAGCTGAGTGGGACGAGTGGAGAGGCGATTGAGAACTCGCTCCCCAAACCACTTGCGCATTGCAATCCCGATTATCACCGGGATGAGTCCTAAAATGAGCAAGAATTTAACCACATCGGAAAATTACGCGGCTCCAAGCCGGGAACAAACAAAAAGAAGGGCATCGGCCGGATCATCCGTAGTCACTTCGCCTCGTTCCAGAACACTTGTGCCGCGAAATCAGCAGGAGTCTCCCCCAATACGAACAAGGCCGTGGCCCAAGCATCTGCTGCTGCACAACTGGGCATGACGACACTGACTGAACGAAACGAGGAAGAAACGGCCTCTCCCGTGCGACCATCTTTGAGATGCTGCGGCTGTTGATAGTTCCCGCTCGTTGCTAGCGCCTCATTGTGCAACCTCACGGTGCGAACGAGATCAGGATGAGTGAGTGAAGGGTTCTCAATTCCCACTAACCAACCTGATCCCTCTGGCCCATGACCGTGAGCTTTTACTTCGCCACCAAGTTCGAAAACAAAGTTCTCACATCCCTCTCTTAACAAAGCCGCCGTCACTTGATCTACGGACCATCCTTTGGCAATTCCAGCTAGATCGAAGCCTCCATTCCACGAGATATCAAAAGCTCCCTGCGAATCTTGGCGTATCTTTTCAGCCAGGGCCAAAATCGCTTTCAACTCTGAAGAAGCCTCGCCTACTCCACGTTCCAGACGAGAGACTTCACTCGTTGGACTCCAATTCGAAAAACGGACCTCTTGTTGAGCTAATAATCGAGAAACAAGCTTCTTCCTCTCCGGGGCCTCGGGATCATTCTGAACGAGACGCCAAGTTGTCCCAAAGGCGATTCCTTCTTCAATGCGGAGAGATTTTTTCCGTTCACAAGAAAAGAGAAAAGAGAGACCTAACAGCCCTACCCATAAGACCCTCATCCCCACATCCCTCTTGCTAAGACAAAGGCCCAACACAGCAGAGCAAGACCACCTGCGAACCAATCCTTTCGCCGAAAACGGTTCCGGCTACTCGCGAGTTGATCGAGGAGGAATCCCGTTGGGCAACCGTATTTGCAATAGGCCTTTGGGATAAAGAGCGAGGCTAATAATCCCACACAAAGAATGATGACTGGAATAACCGCAACAAGTCCAACACTCCAAACATCGAAAGGCTCCCATGAGGAAAAATCGAGTGAAAACCCGGCAGCGGCGAGCAGAAAAACCGAAACCAACGTTAGTATCGGAATCCACTTCATAACCTTATGCCAACGCGCCTTGGGCACCCAACGCCACTTCGTTAGCCTGAAGACAACTCCTTGAGCGGCACCGTGAGCGCAGAGTTTTGCGCAGTACGAATTTTTCCCAGTTGCTACCGGCACCAGCAGCGCCACGCCCGCCAGAAGAACTAACCCCGGAAAACTCGCCCATGGAACCTCTCCCCGACTCCAGCTAACCAGGCTTCCCATCCCAACCATTACCCCTAACCAGAGACCTCCTACTAAAATAGCAGTAACCTCCGTGCCCCATCGCAACCACTTACTCCCCTTCCAGCGAGAATATCCCAACAGCAGAGCCAAGGCCACCCAGAGAACCAGCACGGTATCGCGTGCCTGCCACCACCGTTTCTTATGAATAGGCCGCTGATAATCACGCAAGAGCTTGCGCACC
>CALFBF010000052.1 GCA_937949965.1 uncultured Roseibacillus sp. | reverse complement strand
TGATGAGCTGAAGCAGGTGATGACTAGCGAGGGGGATCAGGTGCCAGACGCTCGCTCGCTTCTCCTAGGCTTGCGTGCGATTGCGGTCGAACGTATGGCAGAGGCTGTTAGAGCGATTTCCCTAGGAGAAGGGTTCGAGCCTAGCGACTACACCTTGGTGGCCTTCGGAGGTGCTGGGCCGCAACATGCCTGCGAACTCGCCGAGAGCCTAGGAGTCCAGCGAGTGCTAGTGCCTGGCGATGCCGGTTTGCTCAGCGCCTGGGGGCTCCACCGCTCACGACGTGAGGGAGTGGTTGAAGAACAGGTTCTGGCAACGATGGCGGAGGTGGCTGATGACTGGGTGACGAACTTGATGGCGCTGGCCGAGGAGGCGGTGGCCAGCGTTCCCGGTGGCGAACTTGCTCGTTGGCTTATCGAGATGAGGGTGCAGGGCCAGTCTTCTTCTTTGGAAATTGAGAGCGAAGGTCAGGAGATCCCAATGCTGCGGGATCTGTTAGTTTCCTTTCAGCAGCGTTATCAAGACCTCTTTGGTTATCCCTGTTCGCAGGAGCATGCCGTGGAAGTGGTTATGGTTAGAGCGATTGCGAGTGAGGAGATTGAGGAAAGAGAGAAAGAGAGTTTCTCGCAACCAGTGGCAGTTGAGGGACTTTTGAAGTCTGATTTTTGCACGATTCTCGCAAACCCAGGTTGGCAAAGTCAGACTGGGAGTCGAGGTAGTCTTTTGTTAGAAACGACGAATCAGCAAAAAGAACAAGCGTGGGATGGCGTGGTCGGGGAAGAACTGATGCGCGCTCGTTTCGAAAGTCTCGCGGAAGGGATGGGCGAACTGCTGCGACGGACTGCGCTGTCCACCAATGTGAAGGAGAGACTCGATTTTTCCTGTGCCTTGCTAGACGGGGCAGGTCGTCTCTTGATTAATGCTCCGCACATCCCCGTGCACCTAGGAGCATTGGGAGTCTGTGTTCGTCGGATTTCGGAAGGGAGGCAGTGGCGCAAAGGTGACGTGGTGGTGGTCAATCATCCTGGGTATGGGGGCTCACATTTGCCTGATGTTACGGTGGTAAGTCCTGTTTTTGGCGCTCAAGGAGTGATCGCCTTCGTTGCGAATCGCGCACATCATTCAGAGATTGGGGGTAAGGCTCCCGGCTCGATGCCAGGTGATGCGATTTCACTGGAAGAAGAGGGGGTCGTGATTTCTCCCCGTCTTCTGGTGGACGCGGGGCAGGAGTGCTTCAAGGAAGTTGAGATGCTCTTGCGACAAGCTCGTTATCCTTCTCGGGCTGTCGCCGAAAATCTTGCTGATTTACGAGCACAAGTTGCGGCTAATCGCTCGGGAGTGTTGGCGATGGAACAGCTCGTAACTTTGTTCGGAGAAGAGAAAGTGCTCTCGGGCATGGAGTCTTTGTTTCAGCGAGCGGAGTCCTTGATGGCATTTCGTTTGCAAGAGAAAGGAGAGTGGTCCGCCAATGATGCGCTTGATGACGGCACTCCGGTGAGAGTGAAGCTTCGCTCCTCACGAGGGTGGTTAGAAATTGATTTTGGGGGGAGTGCCGCTGCTCATCCTGGTAATTTGAATGCCACGGAAGGAGTCACTCGCAGTGCGGTTCTTTATGCGTTGCGTCTTTGGTTGGATGAGGATTTGCCTCTCAATGAAGGGCTTCTTTCTCGGGTTCAGATTCATGCGCAAGGGACTTTCCTGCAGCCAGAGTTCCCTTCAAATGCGGCGGATTGTCCGGCGGTAGTGGGAGGGAATGTGGAGACTAGTCAACGCGTGGTGGAACTGATTTTACGAGCGTTAGAAATATCGGCGGAGAGTCAAGGCACGATGAATAACTTCCTCTTCGGGAATGAACGCTTCGGCTATTACGAAACAATTGGAGGAGGTTCAGGTGCAACAGATTGTTCGGATGGGGCTAGCGGAGTTCATGTCCATATGACGAATACTGCCATCACTGATCCTGAGGTGTTAGAATATCGTTTTCCAGTGCGGTTGCATCAGTTTGCCTTGCGACAGGGTAGTGGTGGAGCCGGTCAGTTCACAGGCGGTGATGGTCTGATACGGGAGGTGGAGTTTCTGGAAAAGATGACGGTGACCTTGCTGACGCAACGCCGCGAACGACCTCCACGCGGGTCCTCTGGTGGTGGGGTGGGTGCGGTCGGTGAGCAAAGCCTCTGGCGAGATGGTCACTGGATCTCTTTGCCTGGCATGCAGACCTTTGATGTCTCAGTGAGAGAAAAAATTCTTCTTAAAACTCCGGGAGGAGGAGGTTATGGTGATTTAACTCCGATTTCTGTTCATTAGCTGGTGACTTCTTAAGGGCACCTCCAATAACCTTATACCAAGAAAATACTCCCCAATTTCTTCAACTCTTTGCTGGTTTGAAACCTAATGAACTCGTCCAAAAGACTTTTAAGCCGCTTCGATTTGAGAAAGTTTGGAATTATTTCTTCCTGAAAGCAGGTTGCCGGAGGCACTCTTAAAGGATTTCCTTTTTGCTGT
>CALFBF010000051.1 GCA_937949965.1 uncultured Roseibacillus sp. | reverse complement strand
GTCAACATGGCGGCAGCCTTTGGTGGAGTAGTGGTGACCTTCTCGTGGTTCCACGTCAATATGCTCGGCACCGGCCTCCATTCTTACGGCTTCACCGATGGCAAGTCGACTATTTGGATTTTCTACGGAGCTGCCGTCTTTGTGATCGCAACCGGTTTCGCTTATTCTCTGTGGGAGAGCGCACAAAAGAAGGCTAAGAAGAGGGCCAAGGCCGAGCAGTTAGCTACGGGCTCGGAACTGTCTGCTACTGATTAAATCTGCTTTTCGCTACCAAAAAAAGCCTGCCAGAAATCCGTCGTGCTCAGTGCAGTCGGGACTTTGGGCAGGCAATTTTAAAATACGAACTTCTCTAGTCTAGTGAGATAGTCTTCGGCCAACCGGGGAATTGAGCCGCGTCAGGTTGAGTGACATCCGCAAAGCGAGGCCAGCATTCGAAGGTCACATCTTGTTCCACCTTGTGAAAGCGAATTAGACCCCAACCATCGGCTCGGCCTTCGAGGTTCTTTTTGGAGCGATCTGGGTCAGGGTTGGCGTAGGCGTGCATCGTAATCTTGTTGTCGAAGCCGTCCTTGTAATCGCCAACCCATGAAAGGGTGGTCCCTTCAGGAGCATTGGGGCCTGCTTTTTCATCCTCTGGCCACCACCAGCGACCATAGTAGCTATTCACAATGGCGGGAACAACGAAAGCCCACGGGCCATCACTGTGCTCGTCGATTCCGTGCTGAATGAGAGTGGCAAGATGTTGATCCCCTGCAATGTGGACTGCATTTGCTTTACGAATTAATTCAAGAGCTCGGTTACGGCCTGCTTGAGGCCATCCGTTAGAGTCCATATCCGCATGGAGTCGGTTTTCCGGATTCCCGTGAAGGTGAGCTCCACCGCAGAATCCTGTCTGTGATAATACTGCTTTCATCGTAACGCCATCGGTATTGTCTGACCAATCTTCGAGGAAGAAAAGCTGGCGATCACCGAGCAACTTTAGACCCGGGACATCGACTACCTTAGGATCGTATTCAGGATCGCGGATATGGTCTGGGCGTGGGCCCTTCATGGGATGGCGGTCTTTCGGGCCGGTCTTGAACTTCCGGTCTTCCAGAATTGCAAAGTCCACTCCACCTACGATGAGGTTCGTATAGTAGACATTGATTCCTTGTCCAATCGGAGTCGGATCGTAGGGGTCGGGAAGATGTCCACACTGTTGTCGCTCCACCATTTTTACATATTCAGCATGGTAGATATAGCCCCCATCGTCACCAACGTCAGTCTGGGATTTTTTTCCATTCTCTCCCCAGAGGTTTCCTTGCCCTATGTCGTGATCGTCTGTGATTGTGATACAGGGGCGATTCCGAAATGTTTCTTTAAAGGCGAGTCCGAACTTCAACCACGCAGCGGTATGCTGCTTGTGATCATAAGACTGATCTCCGGCAAAGAAAATGAGGTCGGGATCCTGCGCATTGAGATTACGGACATATTCTTCGCGTAAGCCGCGGTCCCTGTTAGAATTACAAGAGAGTGCCGCCAGGGTGATCTCATCCTTGTCGATCGGGTCCTTACGGATAAGGCCTTCGAAGGAAGCCTTTTCACCATGGAGCAGGCGATACTTCACATCCTGAGTCATGTCCCAATCTTCGATGCGGAAGCTAGTAGACCAACCAAGTTCATGAACCTCCTGTTGCGCGATTTCTACCCACTTGCCATCTCTCTCAACCTCCAGACGCACCGTACGCGTTTCCTTGGGATAGAGGGGGTAAAGTTGAGCTGAGAGTTTGAGGACTCCTGCGTGAGTCGTGTAAATCCCGAAGGCGACAGTCTCATCACGAGAGACCTTCAAGTCGATAATTTTGGAATTCTTCCGATTCCACCAATCGTTGACAGCGAGAGTATCTTCCCCGAGTTCGAAAGGAGCCAGGAAAGGAGGTTCGCCGTGATCTTTGGCCCAGAGCAAAGAGCCAGCGGATAAGAGGAGTAAGGGAGGTATTAATTTCATGTGAAGAGCCCCACGATGCGCATTGGATAAAGCTTAGCCAGCAAAAATTCTTTTCGAAATCGTTCTCAGTTCGAATTTTGACTTCGAAGAGTTCCTCCTACCGTCATCTCAAAAAAAGAGGAAAAAGGGTCTTGCCCCCGGGGCGAGTTTAGTTACCTTCACCGCCCGGTCGCGAAGGTGACCAACTTATAAATCGCGGGGTGGAGCAGCCAGGTAGCTCGTCAGGCTCATAACCTGAAGGTCACAAGTTCAAATCTTGTCCCCGTAACCAACGAAGGCCCTCTAAGTTTAACGACTTAAGGGCCTTCTCCTTTTTGAGATCCTTTTTGTGAGATTGGAGCCTGCCACTGTAGGAAAACTTCGCAATTGTGTGTCTCCCATAACACTACACGAGGAAAATCGAGTCAAATTTGGTGTGTTTGAGCCAGTTCAAAAACTCTTTAAGCTCCTCACTTCGGCGAGCACGATCCGAGGGTTGGGATAGTAGCTTTAGAATATCTTCCAACCCCAACCGAAACAGGCTTTTACGCTGTGCTTGTCTAGATGCTTTCCGACCAGTTGCCCGCAGGTGACAGCCCCATGCGAAGCTAAACAGAAAAGCCAACACCACCACTGCGAAGAGTTTCTCCAACTTGGCTCCATCAGTCATGTGTGTCGCCTCAAGATCGAACTCCTTTCTTTTGAGATGGGCAAACAATCGCTCGATACCCCA
>CALFBF010000050.1 GCA_937949965.1 uncultured Roseibacillus sp. | reverse complement strand
TTTCCAATGCTAGCTGACCAGAACCCTCGTCTAGAGCTAGGATCCGGCCTGCATCTTCCTCCGCAGTAGGAGAGCTAGAACTCCTGGAACAGGAAGGCAGTATCATCACCCCAATGAGGAGAAAAAAGCTGAGTTCTAAATACTTCACAAGCAGATTTCTATCATAAGCAATGCCCCATCCACAGCCTGAATTTTGAGGAGAATCAACCGAATGCGATCTCTGTTCTCAGATTAGAACTTCAGACGAGAACCTCAGGAACATCCCTCAATCGACTACTCTTGCACCCACTCCTACTCACCACCTCAGCAAGAACATAGGCACCTAGAGAGTGATTTACGAACGAACTCTACTACCCACTCAATACCAATTACGAGTCACCACCCGCCATCCGAGCCGGAAAACAAAAGCGCTGAGAAAAGAGACTGGAACTAGCACACCGCCAGCTCCTGTCAGCAACTGACCAAGACTATTTTGATCTTCTCCTAACAACGTTAACAGATCAGATCGTCCCTTTTGAACAACCGTCAATCCCAAGCTGATCAATCCTGTTGCTAACAAGCACCAATCAATTCGCCAACTCCGCCAACTCATTGTTTCAAAGCAACCTAGCAAATTAAGGGCGTCTCCGGTAGCCTACTTTCGAGAAAAATGATTCCAAATTTTCTCAAATCGAAGCGGCTTGTAAGACTGTTGAACAAGCTCATCAGACTTCAAACCAACAAAGAGTTGAGGGAATTGGTGAACGTTTTCTTAGGATAACACTATCGGAGGTGCCCTTAAGCGGACAAAATGGGAGCCACTTCTGCAAATCTGGCAATCGAGCCAACTATTAGAAGACCCAAGATAATCCCCAAGTCACAATGAGAGGCATGGTTACTAGGGCGACAATACTGGTTGCCACAATGACCTGCATTACCACCTGTGGTTGCCCTCCGTATACACGAGCGATGATGATGGGAGTGACCGCCGCTGGCATACCTGCCTGTACTACGAGCACCTGCTTTAACTCCTCAATCAAGGGAAGATACTTGGCAGTACAGAGAAACAGGAAAGCCATTACTCCATTACGAACAATCACTGCACCTAAGGCGACTTTCCAGTCAATCTTAGCCTTACCAAACAGATCGCAAATTGTGGCCCCGATCAAAAGAACTGCTACCGGAAAAGCACAAGCCCCCAACCAGCTCATACTGGAACGAATAATCGAACCTAACAGAGTGCCTTCGACAGGATCGAAGAAAGGTCCAACCCCGGTATAAATCCCTAACAAGCCTAGAATAATTGCTACTACGGGACCATTGCACAGAACGCGAGCCGACTTGAAAAGCTCCCCTGTTAGAATCATCAAACCCACAATCCAGATCGCTAGATCAACCCCGAGACTGTGGACGAAGAGAACTCCTAGAACATCGTCGCCACCCTGTTCCGTTACAAAAAGAGCCATCATCACAGGAATTGCCGTGTAGCCAAAATTCTGAATCCCTCCTGAGACGGTGAAACTACGACTTCCAGAACCTTTCTTCATTCCCAAAAGACGACTCATTAACCAGGAGACACCATAACCTAACAGAATCATCCCACATCCCACTCCGATCCCTGACGCGACTACGATCGGAGACTGCAATAGCTCGTTGCCAAGAACCTTGTCCAAAATCAAACAAGGATACAAAAAATGAATCACCAGCTTCATGAGAGTGGCATCAGCCTCGGGCACGAGAACTCCTGCCTTTCGTAAAACGACTCCAGCTGCAGCCAACAGATAGACAGGTAATACGGCCTCAAGGACTGTGTCGAAACCAATCACCGCACTAGCGAAGCGTTTTACGAAGAAAGAGCAAGCTCTCACCGCCTCTACGCATAGAGTTATTCTCTCTTTGCGGAAATCACATGGATTAACCCAGCTTCAAGACTCCAGTAGAATCGCCGAAACGATCGGCATGAACGCCCATCTCTTGAAGCATTTTTAGATAAAGGTTGGTAATGGGAGTCTCGCCGGCGAGTTTTAGATCCTGACCCGGTTGCAAAACTCCACCACCACCGCCGGCGAGAATAATTGGTAAGTCCTTGTGAGCATGTTTATTACCATCCTCAATCGCGCTTCCGTAGAGGAACATTGAGTTGTCCAAAATGGATTTCCCATCTCCATCTTTCTTCGCTTTGGCCTGCTCTAAAAAGTAAGCGAGCTGTTCCATGTAGAAGAGATCGATTTTTGCAATTTTATCCAACTTATGCTCCTGTCGGTCATGATGCGACAGGTAATGATGGCCTTCTGGGATTCCGATTTCACCGAAATTACGATTACTTCCCTCATGAGCGAGCGCAAAGGTAGCCACTCGGGTCGAGTCCGTCTCGAAGGCCAGCAAGAGCATATCAAACATAAGCCGTAAGTGCTCCCGATAGCTGGCAGGGATGCCAGAAGGCACCGGCGTTCCTTCTACATCGGGTAATGGCCACCTTTCCGATTGCTCGATACGGCGCTCAATCTCGCGCACACTAGTGAGATACTCGTCGAGCTTCAATCGGTCACCGAGCGCCAGCTCTTTGTGGAGAGCCTTCGCGTCTTCGTTTACAAAATCTAAGATCGACCGTTCACTTGCCATCCGTCGCGCGCGACCTTCAGCTCTTTCCTTCCCTGTTCCTTTACCGAAAAGGCGTTCAAAGAGAAGACGAGGATTAGATTCTGGAGTCATCGGAAGAGTATCTGATCTCCAAGAAAGATTAAACTGATAAGCACACGAATAGCCCGAATCGCACGCACCAGACTTACGGACTTGATCCGTGCAAAGCTCCAAAGAACGAAAACGAGTCGTATCTCCCAAACGTTCCGCCGCATACTGATCTACCGATTGACCCAAAGCGATATCTGCACCAGCAGTCTTCTTAGGGCGAACACCTGTCAAAAAGGCGGCATTACCACGGGCATGATCGCCTCCTCCATCGCCACCAGAAGTTGCTTTCTCACATTCTAACCCTTCGATGACGGAAAAATTTTCGCGTAAATTTTGGAGCGGAGCCAAGGTCTCACGCGAATTCCATTTAGCAACATTAACTCCATTTGGCACATAAAAGTACGCCATTCGCAGGGGTGCCCCACTCGCTGTAGTGGCCAGTGCCGTCGTCTGCGACCCTGTAGTAATCAAGCCTTGCGCAGATTCAAAGCTAGGCAAAGCTACCGAAGCACCTAAACCTGCGAGAAATCGACGGCGCGATACAAAATGGCTCATAAGCTTAACTTACGCCATAATAGCCTCCTTTTATCGATCTTTTTATCTCCAATTCTTTTCATACAGACGCAAATTACGGTTTTGTGTAACGAAAAATTTAGTAAAAAAGATTTTGTATGAAATTAATCGCCCCATTTTTTATTCTTTCTAGTATTCCTCTTCTCCTCGTTAGTTGCGCTCCTCCTCAGTCTATTGCTAACAATGGTGCCGGGGGCGTCTTTCAAGATCCTAACAACCCTTATGCCGTCCCCGGAGTAAGTAACCAAGGAGGAGGCCAACTCCCGGTAGGACAAGGTCAATTCCCTGCACCTAATGGTGAAGCCCCTTACCAACCCATCCCGAGCACTCCGATTAATCCCCCGGCAAGTGCTCCTGTCTTTACCCCTTCTTCACCTGCACCATCTATCAGCAGTAGCGGCGGCAGCAGCCACACCGTCGCCAGCGGTGATACTCTATGGGGACTGAGTAGAAAATACGGAGTCAGTGTAACCGACATTCGCCAAGCGAATGGCCTAAGCGGTGACACTATCGTAACAGGGCAGACCCTGAGCATACCACGCTAACTAACTCTTAAAAATACGACTTAAATAGTAGGTAACTCCCTCATCATACTTTCATTGAAACTAGGGTTCTTATCTTTAATCAGTAAACATTAAACTTGCTTATCCCCTTACTTTTAAGATTTATTAGATAAGCCCCATTAAATATGAGCACATCCGCAACTCCCTCTAGCCTCGAAATCCAAGCACTTTCTGTTCTTTGGAGTAACGGCCCCTCCACCGTAAGCGAAGTCATCGAATTGTTTCCCGACAATAAAGAGCGAGCCTACACAACAATTCTCTCGGTTCTTCAAAACCTCGAGAAAAAATCTCTCGTTAAATCTAGTCGTAGTGGCCGTGCTAATACCTACGCTGCAACTAAGGGCCAAGCTGCGATCATGATTCCTCTTCTCAAGGAACTGATCCAAAACGCTTTTGCAGGCTGTGTCGGAGACGCTGCCCGCGCCATTCTTTCTGCCGGTAAGTTAACTCCGGAAGAGAAAACCGCCTTAGGGCAAGAACTCACAGCACATAAAGCTATGGCGAAAAAGAAAACAGCGAAGAAGAAAACTGCCAATAAGGCTGCCAAGAAAAAGGTAGCTAAAAAGGCCGTGAAGAAGAAAGTTGCTAAGAAGGCCGCTAAGAAAGTTGCCAAGAAGAAAGTAGCTAAAAAGAAGGTAGCCAAAAAAGCTACTAAGAAAAAAGTAGCTACCAAAAAGGTCGCGAATAAAAAGGTGGCCAAAAAAGCTCCCAAGAAAAAAGTAGCCAAGAAGGCTGCTAAGAAAAAAACAGCGAAGAAGAAAATCGTTCGTCGTAAGAAGAACTAGTTCTCCCTGTGATCCGCGCAAAGCTTTCTCTACTAAGCGTGTGTTTCTAAGGGTTCGAGTTTCTTTCATTTCAAAAAAAAGAGGCACTTCCGAGTGCCTCTTTTTTGGCTCCAAGGAACTTCCCCGAGCCCACATCTCGTCTTCGACCATTTCTGTTCCACAAGAGATTTCCGCTTTTCAGTAAAATCCCCAAAAAACATCTTGCCATGTAAGGGATTTCGGACAATCTTCCCGCCCCGCCGACAATGACCCGTTCGTCTAATGGTTAGGACTCCAGATTTTCATTCTGGCAATAGGGGTTCGATCCCCCTACGGGTTGCTTTTTCCTAGTTTTTGTCGCGTATCTCAAACTTGTCACTTTACTTTTGAGTACTTCTGGAGAGCTACTTTCGAGGCATTAGCAAATACTTTTCACTGTTTCGAGCACGCTACCTCGCTTAAGGGTCTTTCGCACGAAAGATATACTTTAGACTCGCGACTTCAACGCGAGGAGGATTCTTCTTCTCCTCGAACCACTGATAACCTTCCTGCAGATTTTTCCAGAAGGATTCCCAACGATGATCACGAGTTCTTTCCATCCGCTCTGAAGTCATGCGAAACGGAAAAGAATGCACTCGAAAGAAACTCTGTCCTCCCTTCAAAGCGGCATCGCAGAGAGTATAAATTTCCTCAATCTTCGCATCTGTCATAGCAAAACACCCAATCGACTGTCGATCACCGTGAACCATGATGAAAGAGCCCGTTCGTCCATGAGCTTGGTCATAGCGATTAGGGTAACCAATGTTGAAAGCGAGATGAAAACGGCTTCTAGGATTCATCATCGAGGCAGGCACATGGTAGAACCCCTCCGGCGCCTGCCTATCCCCCTCGGCCAACTTAGGCCCCAAGCTCCCTGACATCGCAGCAATGGGATAAGTGCGGAAAAGCTGAAAGGAGTCACTACTGTCAACTTGCTTCATCCAAAGCTCTAACAAGCGCTCTTCTTTAAAAATACGCACAAACACCGGCGAACCAAATTTAAGCCCTTTCTCTTGCAAAGCTCGCTGCAGGGGGGGCATCACTCTCTTCGCAACTGCTTGCGCACGCGCGTCACCTTCTTGACCATTCACTAGCGCATAAGAAAAGAACCAACCGATAAAGCCAAGTCTAAGCGCCGCCTTTTTGTCGAAGTTCCTCTTCATCATCAATGATGAAGCTACCCTTTCGGCGAGCCTTGCTGCAATGGCACAATTCACACAATGTCTCTCACAATTCCTCTTTCCAAGTGATCGCGCTTTCGCTCTCATCATCCCATGAAACACTCCGTCTCCTACTGGCCCTTCACTGAGATCGCCCTTCCCGATTTCGCCGAAAAAATCCTTCCCTTGGGCTATACCGGCATCGACCTCCTTCACCCTTCGCAAGCGCGTGAAATCTCCAAGCTCGGAATGAGCTGCCCCGTAACCGCTGCCCCAGAGCATCCCTCTGGACTCGGCTGCATCGAGCGAGCTTTCAACCGCATCGAGCACCACACCACTCTCCACGCAATCTATCAGGAGCTCATCCCTGCTGCCGCCGAGGCAGAAATCCCACAAGTAATCTGCTTCTCTGGTAATCGAGACGGACTCGACGACACCACTGGGCTCGAGAACTGTGCGCGGGGACTCGAGCCTCTCATTCCTCTTGCCGAAGAACATGGGATCATCCTCGTCATGGAGCTCTTGAACTCCAAAGTCGATCACCCCAACTACCAATGTGACCACACCAGCTGGGGAGCCCAGCTCTGCGAAACCCTTTCCACCCCTCACTTCAAGCTCCTCTATGACATCTATCACATGCAGATCATGGAAGGTGATGTCATCCGCACCATCCAAGAGCACCATCAGCACATCGCGCACTACCACACTGCTGGCAACCCAGGACGGAACGAGATCAATGAAAACCAGGAGCTCCACTACCCCGCCATCATAGCGGCAATCCGCGAGACAGGTTTCGAGGGCTATCTCGGGCAAGAATTCATCCCAACAGGAGAACCCATTACCTCCCTCGCTGAGGCGATTGAGATCTGTCGCTAAGCTCGCTCTTGCACCGCGAGTCACTTTCCGCTAAGGCCCCCTTATGCCTGTAGCAACACCTGCCCAATATCGGGACATGCTCGATGCCGCTCAAAAGAACGGCTACGCCTATCCTGCGATTAATATCACCTCTATTGTCACCGCCAACGCAGCCCTCAAGGCCTTCGCGGATGCCAAGTCTGATGGTATTATCCAAGTCTCTACGGGCGGCGGTCAATTCGCCTCTGGCCTCAATGTCAACGATGCCGCCTTCGGAGCCATTGTCCTCGCAGAAGCGGTGCATCGCTTGGCAGAGAAGTACGACGTCCTCATCGCTCTCCACACCGATCACTGTCATCCTGAGAAAGTAGACTCCTTCCTCCGCCCTCTCCTCGATGCCTCCCGCGCTCGTAAAGCAGAGGGCAAAGGCCCTCTCTTCAACTCTCACATGTTCGACGGTTCGGTCGTAGAACTCGATGAAAACATGAAAATCTCAGCCGAACTGCTCAAGGAATGTGTCGAACTCGACATCATCCTCGAAATCGAAGCCGGCTGTGTCGGTGGCGAAGAAGACGGACACGACACCTCTGGCCTCCCTGCCGAAAAGCTCTACACCTCACCCGAGGACATGCTGCAAGTCTACGAGACCCTCAACCCCATCGGTCGCTTCATGTTCGCTGCCACCTTCGGGAACGTTCACGGTGCCTACAAGCCCGGTTCCGTAAAACTCAAACCCACCATTCTCCGCGACGGTCAGAAGGTCGTCATGGACAAGTATGGTGCGGAAGCTGAAATGGACCTCGTCTTCCACGGTGGTTCAGGAACCTCTGCCGAAGATCTACAAGAAACGCTCGACTACGGCGTCATCAAGATGAATATCGACACCGATACTCAGTATGCTTTCACCCGTCCCATCGTCACCCACATGTGCGAAAACATCGAAGGAGTGCTTAAAATCGACGGTGAAGTTGGCAACAAAAAAGTCTATGACCCACGCGGCTATCTCAAGAAGGCCGAAGCCTCCGTCGCAGATCGTCTCGTACAAGCTTGTGACGAACTCAAGTCCAGCGGCAACACCATCTACAGCGCGTAAAGAACACTCGCTAAATACTTTTTCCAAAAAACCCGCGATGCTCAGCATCTGCGGGTTTTTTGTTCATTCAGGACATCTTTGATGACCTTCATTTCAATGAAAACGCTCCTCACGTCAACTTAGTGTAAAAACCCCTGCTACGATGAGTGTTCTCGGTTCTTCGTCAGGATCTCATGACGGTCTGATGGCAGAGTTTGAGTTCAAGGTAGTCGAGGTCGGGTGGCGGGGTGTCTTCCGCGAGAACGAGCTTATCGTATCTGCGAACGGTTGCATCACCGATTTCAAAGAGAGTCCCGGTGTCAGTGCTGGCGGCTACTGAGGCAAAGGCGCTGCCTCATTGTATAAAGCGCTAAGTCGCCCGAACAGAAGGGTGAACTTCCTCCAGGCAAGAGGTCACGTAAGACTGACAAGAAGGACAACACCCCTACACGCTAGGAAAATTGAGATAGATCACGGGACTATGTGCCATCGGGCAATCCATCGCGATGCCTCACCCGTTTTCGTTGCGTGGGAGCTTGCTTGGAAGGTGTCGGCGGGACGCCCACAACACACTTTCTCTTTCTCTCTTCTTTGTTCTTCTTTTGTGATTTACTGGGGTTCTGACACAAAAAAGGGGCTCCGGTTAGGATCCCCTTTTTTGGTGGTTTCA
>CALFBF010000049.1 GCA_937949965.1 uncultured Roseibacillus sp. | reverse complement strand
CCTGCGCTCACTTCGGACCGTGGGTATCATTGCGATTGCGATTCCGGTCTCCGTTGTCACTTCGCTCATCGTCCTCGTTGCGCTAGGGCGTTCTATCAACATCATCTCGCTCGCAGGGCTCGCCTTCGCCATCGGGATGGTGGTCGATAATGCGATTGTGGTGATCGAAAACATCTTCCGCCATCTGGAGATGGGCAAATCGCCTCGCGAAGCAGCCCTGGCAGGTACGAGTGAAGTCGCGGGTGCGGTCTTAGCCTCGACCATGACCACGCTCATCGTCTTTGCCCCTATTCTGATGATTCAAGAAACGGCAGGACAGCTTTTCCGCGATATTGCGCTCGCCATCATGGCTGCAGTGGGACTGTCCATGATTGTCTCCCTCACCGTTATTCCTTCCGCCGCCGCTCGTTTACTCAATGGGCGCAATGATAACGACGAGAAAGCTAGTAGTTTTGACAAAACCTTCTCTAACCGTTTTTTCAAAATCCTTGGTCTTCCTTTTCGTCCGTTACTCTGGCTTTTCAATGCCCTTCCCGACCTCATCGCTCGCTTGGTCATGGCCGTGAACCGCACTTGGCTCACACGGATTACGGTGATCACAGGTTTCACTCTGATCACCGTTTTTGGAACAGCCATTCTCCTCCCTCCTCGTGACTATCTCCCCACTGGCAATCGCAACGTCGTCTTCTCCCTTCTTTTCCCACCACCAACCTACAATCTCGACCAACTCTCTGATGTCGGCGAACGCATCGAGAAAGTGATCGAACCGGTTTGGCTCACCACTGAAGACAAATTCCAAATTGAGACCAAAAAGCGCGGTGCCTTCTCAGCGGGAGTCGATGAACGCGAGAAAGTCCCTACCGCTCCCGGCGCTAAGGACACGGTGCTGCCTCCCGAACTCGAGCATTACTTCCTCGTCTCCTTCGAAGGTCGGATGTTTCAAGTCGGAATTTCAAAAGATAAGAAACGGGTCGTCGATGCTCTTCCTTTACTCAACCATGCCACCGCAGGCATTCCCGACACCTTTTCCTTTGCCTTTCAGTTCCCGATCTTTCGGGTCGCGGGAACGACTGGGTCAGCGATCAAAATTGATATCCGAGGAGACGATCTCGACTCGGTGGGTCAAACCGCAGGACAACTCTTTGGGATGCTGATGGGGACCTTCGGCCCCGGTAAAACACAGCCTTCGCCTCCGAACTTTGCCTTCCCGCTGGAAGAAATACGTCTCGTCCCTAACGACGAGCGAGTGCGTGAAGTCGGGATGACTCGAAGCGATCTCGGCCTCGCCGTGCAAGCTGCTGGTGAAGGCATTCTTCTTTTCCGCGATTACGAACGCAATGGGGAGCTCAAGGACATCAAGCTCATCAATCAGGATGCCCTTTCGGATCGTCCTTTTGAAAGTCTGCTCGACACCCCTATTGCCACCCCTAACGGAGGCATCGTCGATCTCCGCAGTCTTGCCACTCTACAGCGGGTGCAAGGGCCAGAACAAATACGCCATGTCGATCGCCTTCGCGCAGTCACCTTAGAAGTAACCCCTCCGGCAGGAGTGGCATTAGAAGATGCAATCCAACAAGTGGAAGGACTCATCAAGAACTTACGCGAACAAGGAGAAGTCGCGCCAGGGACTCAAGTCGAAATTGCAGGGTCCGCAGGTGCCCTTGCTGACATTACTACCGCTCTCGTAGGTGACGGCACTTTTTTCAAAACGCTGACTTCTTCAGTCGTTCTCGCGTTGCTCGTGATTTACCTGCTGCTTGTCATTCTCTTTCAGAGTTGGTCCTACCCCTTGGTCATTCTCCTCTCCGTTCCGCTCGCTACTTTTGGCGGCTTCTTGGGCCTCTTCCTGGTGCACAAATGGTCACTGACAGATCCCTATATGCCAGTGCAACAACTAGACGTGCTCACCATGCTGGGCTTCATCATCCTCGCCGGGGTTGTGGTGAACAATGCCATTCTCATCGTGCATCAGGCGCTCAACTTTTTGCGAGACGAGCAAGGACTCACCCCCAATGAAGCAATCCGCGAATCAGTGCGCTCACGAGTGCGCCCGATCCTGATGTCTACCCTTACTTCGGTCGGAGGGATGCTTCCCTTGGTCATCCTTCCCGGCAGCGGTTCTGAACTCTACCGAGGTCTCGGAGCAGTCGTGGTGGGAGGATTAGCAGTCTCGACCGTCTTTACGATGCTGCTCGTTCCGGCTGTGCTCTCAATCATTTTGAACTTAGTTCATGCTCCGAAGAAAACTCATCACACAGCTCCTACTCCTCAATCCACTCATCCAGCCCAAGCTTAAAGCTGACTTTTCACACTTCTAACCTCAAAGCCATGCACTTCGTCCTCAATGCTTCTTTTGCTGGATTTCTTCTCCTCGCCGCTTGCACCACGGTCGGTCCTGATTACCAAAAACCTAGTAACAATCTACCTAACGCCTTCAAAAACGCGAATTGGCCCTCGGTGCCCACAATCGGTGATCCTTATCGACTCTTTCATGATCGCCAACTCAATACACTCTTAACAACAGCCGAAAAAAACAACCGCGATCTTTCTGCTGCCTTAGCCCGCATTGACCAATCCCGAGCGCAATTAGGCATTGCCCGCACTGATCGTTCCGTGGGAATCGGAGCGGACTTAGCAAGCACCCAACAGCTGCAGAGTGGTAATTCTCGTTTCCCCGAACCGGGAGGCCCTTTCCGACAATACGATGCTCGACTGACCCTGAACTACGAAGTCGATCTCTGGGGTCGGGTCCGTCGCGGAGTTGCTCAGGCAGAAGCCAATCTAACAGCCATCGAGTCCGACTACCAAGCAGCTGTTCTTTCCTTAAAAGGAGAAGTCGCTCGCAACTACCTGACGCTCCGCTCACTCGACCGCGAAACGACTCTGTTAGAGAAAACACAAGACCTTCGTCGAAAGCGTCTGGAACTCACGCAATCCCAAAAAACAGCAGGAACCGCCAGTGGTCTCGACGTCGCACGGGCAGAGACAGAATACGAATCAGCCCGTGCTGAGGTCGCTCGTATCGAACAACGAAGGGGAGAGTTAGAAAACTCATTAGCCACTCTCACTGGCCAAACTGCCTCTAGTTTTCAAATTGCTCGCAAAAATCTCCCGGTGCACCTCCCTCGCATCCCCGCCGGAGTGCCTTCCGAACTCCTTCGCCGTCGGCCTGATATCATCGCTGCTGAACGCCGTCTTGCGGCAAGTAACGAGGGGGTTGGAATCTCCATCGCTAACTTTCTCCCGCGATTGACACTCAGCGGAGCGACGGGCATTGAGACCCTGAATTCAAACGAGATCTTCAATCCCCAATCGCGCTTCTACTCTGCTGGCCCTTCCCTCTTTCTTCCAATCTTCCAAGGAGGTCGCGCTAAGGCTGATCGAGCACAAGCAGAAGCGCAGTTCCGAGAGGCATTAGCCAACTACCGGCAGACCCTCTTGCTCGCGATTCAAGATACCGAGAATGCGCTCTTAGGTAATCGAAAGCTCGACCAAGCCCTGCAGGCGCAAACGAAAGCAACCGAAGCCTCGGCCCAGAGCGCTGACCTCGTGCAAGTGCGCTACCAAGGAGGGCTCGACTCCCTCTTCGAAGTCACCGAAACAGAACGGCAAACACTCGAACAGGAACGACTCCTAGCCCAAACCGAATTGGCACGACAGCTGGCCACCGTAAATCTGATCCAGGCCCTCGGAGGCGAAGTTCGGCCTGCTAAATAGCCTTAACAAAAGTTCACCCGAATTCTGCTAACAGGCGCTGCCAGCTCTCGCGCTCGCGCATCGGCGAGAAGAGATCTTGGCACGCAGCGCCCTCTTCGCGGAGCTGCTGATAGAAGGCACGATCCTTTTCTGCTCGTTTGAGCAAGTGAGCTAAAGCCATCACATCACGAGGCTCAAAATAACCTGAGTAATCCTCTCCTAACAGACCCACCACGCCATTGATGCGAGTACTCAGAATAGGAGTCCCAAGAGCGACCGCTTCCCCGATCACACCCGGTCCTCCTTCAGACGTCGAGGTCAGCACAAGGAGATCGCTTTGCGCGATTAAGGTCAGCGTCTCCCCTTTCGATAGTTCTCCTAGCCACTGGTAGCGGGGGTTCATTTGCCGCTCCAAAGTCACCGCTTGAGTATACTCTTCCTCCAAAATCGCCCCTACTTGGAGAACTTGAATCCGTGACTCCTCCTCCAAAGTCCGAGAGGCCATCGCAGTGAGTAAGGGATCCTTCTCCTGCCGCAGATGACCTACGACACAGACTTGGAAGCCTTCATTCGAGCCTCGGGCAGGAAGATCAGCGGGCACAGTCACGCCCTGGTAAATCACTCGAGCCTTCATTTGTTCCTCCTGGCTTATTAGTTTCAGCGCCTTGTTCTGCAACACTACCACGCGATCAGCAGCTTGCAGGGAGGCTGACCACTCCGGGCTATCCTTCCGGTTCAGGTCGGTGCCAGTGATAGCGACGATGAGCTTCCCCGCTGGATTTTCCTCACGGAAACGACCAATCGCAGCAGCGCTTTTGACGGCATTGAGCGCCACGAGAATTTCACAATCAAAGGACTCTTCTGCAGCATAAATCCGGGGTTCATGGCCTAGTTCGGCAAAAACTCGACCCCATCGTTGGGCGGTTCGCATATTGCCCGTACCCACCCCTTGACTAGGAGGTAGCACTAGCCCTATCCGCAAGAAACTACCCATGGCAATTCGGACAGAGGCCGTAGATTTCGAGTTCGTGATAAAGGTCCGTGTAACCACTCACCTTGGCGACCTCTTTCTCCAATTCTTGTACCGGACATTCGACTTCCAGAATCTCAACCGAACCGCACTCGCGACAGATGAGGTAATCGTGATGCCCTCCTGGCATCGCAAGGGTGAAGTAGGCCGCCCGTTTGTGCAGCCCCAATCGACGCACAAGGCCATGCTCTCCGAGACGATTCAGCAGGCGAAAGAGAGTGGTTCGGTCACAGACCCCCGCCACGGAAGGTTTCTTCTCCAATTCATTGAGGGGAATGGGAGTCCCGGCCTCGGCTAGAGCCTCCACAACAGCTTCAAGAGCCCTCGTTCTCCGAAGTCCTCCCTCTTTTGCACGAGCGAGAACAGTGTCCGCACATACGAAATGGCCATGTTTGCAGCGGTCCATTCCTTACAATTACCATCCCACCGAAACTTGCAATGTCGAAGCGGGTTGTATTTCTTGGGAATTTTTCTCTTCCGAGCATACTCTCACTCGCTAGGAAGGTTTTATTCCTCCAAAATCTATGAAAATTAAACCCTTGGAACTCGTTCTCGGCCTCGCCTTCCTCATTCTGGCAGGGCTCATTGGGTGGTTAGCAGTAGCGGACATCTCAAAAACAACGGCTTCTCGGGAAGAAAGCTCTAATCGGCGCAGCCCGACACTGGTGCGACCAGCAACCAACGAGAAGAAAAACCAGACTGAACGACTTTCTGCGACCAAATCGGGACAACTGGACTCGCTTCTCGCCCATCCTAAGCAGCGTCTAGTGCGCTTTGATAACGAAAAAGATTACCGTAAATTCCTCTCCTCCCTAGACGGTTCCAAGCTCAGGCTAGTAGATTCCTTAGACACGCTCCGCACGGCTCTGGTCAGCTTCCGCGACCCCGTAGATCTCGGAGACTTACTTGATTCAGATCAATTGGGTCTCAATTACTTCGTCACCCTTCCCCTCTTACCTGGTGATGGCAGTGTGCAAGCGAGTGCGGTAGGCTTTGGTGGCAATGCGCTCGAATGGCTGGGGATCACCAGCGAGAACTCGACTTGGGGTGAAGGGGTCACCATCGCGGTTATCGACTCTGGCATCACCGACCACCCAGCCCTCCCGGAGAACATTCGCCACATCGATCTGGTGGAAGGAGAAGGCACGACCGCCACCTTCAATGGTCATGGCACGGCCGTGGCCTCTCTCATTGCGGGCACCAATCGCATCACCCCCGGAGTCTCTCCAGCGGCGAGCCTCATCGACGTGCGCATCACCGGTGCTGATGGCACCTCGAGTTCCTTTCTTCTCGCCGAAGGAATTGTCGCAGCGGTCGATGCCGGGGCCGACTTAATCAACATCTCGCTCGGGAGCTATGGCGACAGTAGATTGGTGCGAGATGCCGTTGACTTTGCCATTGAGAGTGGCGCGCAAATCGTCTCCTCTTCCGGTAACGAAGGCTTTGAACAGCCTTCCTATCCTGCCGCCTACGACGAAGTCATTGCGGTGGGTGCGGTCGATCGAGAAGGGGTTCTCGTAAATTTTTCTAACACTGGCGAGGCATTGGATCTCACCGCCCCGGGTTTGGAAGTTTTTAGCGCATGGACAGAGGGTCGCTACATTGAGTTCTCGGGAACTTCCGCCAGCGCTCCCTACGTGACTGCGGCCATCGCGACCGCAATGAGCGAGTTCAACCTGAACGCTGCGCAAGCGGCAAACTACGTTCTTCAATTCGCAAACGAGGCAGGAGCTCCCGGTTCCGATCTCCTCTATGGGGAAGGTCATCTGGACGTGGGCCGAGTGGTGAACTCGGAAACCCCCGGCCTCTTCGATATTGCGGCAGTTTCTAATCTCATCGTAGTCGATGATGGCAACACCATCGTCACCACTGTTCAGAATCAAGGTACTGAGAGAATCAGAAATGCGGAGCTCACCTTACGAACCTCTACAGCCCAGGTGCCGTTGCGAGTTTCTTCCCTCGCACCGGGAGAGATTCAGAGCTTCGAGGTTCCAACGACCTTAACTCCGGGCGCCGAAGCCTTCACCATCACCTCGGAAGTAGAGCTAGGTTCAGGCTTTAATGATATTGAGCGGAGTAATAACGTGGAGACCACTCTCATCGAGCCCCTCATCGAACCGTGAAGCCTGTCCTCCCCTTTCTCTTCTTAATTCTCCTCCCTCTCTCTGGCCAAGAACTCGATCTCCGCGCTCACAACACCTCCTTCCCCTTCGTTGATCAAAAGAAGGGAATCGGTAACTCCTGTGGGCCTGCTTGTCTCCTCAACGCCTTCGGCTCTGGCAGTCAACCGTGGCAAGAAGCCAGCGCCCGTATCCCCGGCAACAGCGATCGTGCGCGTATCGCCTCGGTGATCAAATCCTTCGGCCAATCGCCCTCCCAGACCCTGCCCAATCGCAATCGGTGGGAGCTCAAGGGTGGCGTCAACTTCACCGATCTAGCTACCATGGCAGATGAGATGCGGCAGCTAAAGTGGGGGCTCCCGCGGATGAAGTCGCAACTCTACTTTGCACAAGGAAACAAGGAAAGCAGTCGTCAACTGGCGCTCGCTCATAAGCACCTTCGTCAATCCCTGCAAAAAGGTTTCCCCCCTATTCTCTCCGTTCGTCGTTTTGTTCGGAGGAACCAACAATGGCAGAGCGTGCACGGTCACTTTGTGGTGCTCACCGCGCTCCCCGAGAAGGTAGCCAAAGGAAGCGCATCCTTCCCCGTCCAATTCGTCGATCCTTCTGGAGCACGCACTTTCCAGGGTACGATTCAAATCGCCGATCCAGCCGCACCCTTACCCTGTCTCGTGTTAGACTCTCCTAACAATTCGATGGGAAAAAAGTCAGTGCGAAAAGGAGAGGCAAATGCCATCGGCCTATCCGGTGCAATTGGGGCTTGGTAAGCCTGCCTTCCAGCTCAAGAATCTTCACTCTATGCGGGCTATTGTGCAAAGAGTCGAACAAGCAAAGGTGACCAGCGAAGGGGAGCTTCTCGCTCAACAGGGAACTGGGTTCTTAGTACTGTTAGGCATCACTAAAAATGACACCGAAGCAGACCTAAACTGGATGGTGGGTAAGGTTGCGGGGATGCGAGTCTTTGAAGATTCGGAAGGGAAAATGAATCAATGCCTCATCGATATCGCAGGGGAAGTGACGGTGGTCTCCCAGTTCACACTGTTCGCCTCGACCAAAAAGGGAAACCGCCCTTCCTTCCTACGAGCCGCCAGACCGGAAATCGCAGAACCGCTCTACGAGGCTTTTTGCGAGAGCCTCTCGCAGGCAATTCAGAAACCTGTCGGACGAGGCAAATTCGGCGCGGCGATGGAAGTGTCGCTCACCAATAGCGGCCCAGTCACCATCAGCCTCGACTCGCAAGATCGCGAGTAAGCGTTAACCCTCATGCCAGGCCGCCCACTGAAGAAAGCTTATTCACCAAGGCGCGCAATGCCTGCGATTGGGGAACTCGCCCAACCTGAGTAAAAACGCGGGACACGGCCTGTGGATTGATCCCCAATGCCTGGTCTAATTCTTCTGGCCTAGCTTCATTTGCTCGGATCGACCAATGGTATTGAAGAACGAAAGGAAGCTCTCTTCCCTTTTCCTTCGCCTCTTGGATCGACTGATACATCGGTCCGAGATCGATCTGGCTTTGCACGACTGTTCTCAAGTCGGCAGGAATCAAACCAATCAAGCCATCAGCATCCTGTAAGACCGTGCGATACAGTGCCCGAAAGTCGGCTCCGCCAGCGAGAGCAAAGAATTGCCACGGTTGTTCCTGATTTTCTCCACAAACGGAAAAACGATGAACCTCAATTCCTGCTACTAACCTGCTCGTAACTACAGCTTGATTACATTCGGCGGCGATGGCAGTCACCAGTTCTCCAACAACATCAGGGCTCCCTCCTATTAGGACGAGCTTGAGGGGCTTAGCCATTGCAGTGAGTCACAAACACCATCTCCGAACGAAGGGTCAGGATCGGGATTTTTTTTTAAGAAAGTTTTCCTAACTCGCGAGCGATAATCATGAGAGTTTCCCAAACACCTGCGGAGTAGCGCCCCTCTCGTAAAATCACGAGAGTCACACCCTCTCCGCTCACAAAATCGACGAACCCGCCTGCACAGGACAACTGCCAAGCTCCTTCGCCACCAAATCCAAAACGAGACATCATCTCTCCGATAGCTTGAGTGGCCGCTGCTTCGCTAGGACCAACTACGGATACCTCACGGATACCGGGAAGACCCTTGGCCCGGGTTAAAATTTCATCACGAGTCATCTCACCCTCAGCTCCGAAGATAGCTCTGAGCTCAAGCTGGCGAGTGGAATGTCCACCAGCGGGAGCGGCAGCAGGGGGAGTGCCGAAGTTCTGATTCGGAGGAGTCAATGAGTCTTGTCGAAGTGTTTCTGGTTGAAGAGGTTCCGCATTGGGCGTCGGTTGCGGAGCTGGCTCAGTAGCCTTCATCTCTGGAGCCGGAGCTTTGGTGGCCTCTGCTGCTAAGCTTGCAAGCGGATTGTCGGCGCTAGCCGGAGTAGGCTTACTCGGAGCAGGAGAGGCTGGTGGAGAAGCTTCAAAACCACTGTCACCTGAGAAGGGTGAAGAAGCAGGAGAAGACGGAGTCGCTGGCTTGCTGGGAGCTTCCGCAGCTGGGCTCGCTGCCGCCGATAGAAAAGGATTGCCTTCCACAGGAGGGGCAGGAGTTTGCGAGCGTTTCTCAGGTGATTTAGCTTGCGGACGTTCGGGAGCAGCCTCTTCTGCGGCAAAACCAAAAGGAGAGTCCCCTTCTGCAGTAGGATTAACTGCGGCGAAAGGGCTTGCGGCTGAGGACTTCTGAGAACTGGTCCCAAGACTCGCGAAAGGGTTGGCTGGAGCTTCTCCGTTAGAACCGTTTGGATTTGAAAAAATACTGTTTCCTTGGGACATCTTAATTAGTGGATTATGTGTGAAATTAACACAACATAAGCCTGATACCAAGAGCTAACCTCTCGGAAAATTTTTCTTCTCAAAAAAGGGTTTTCTGCCGTGGACAGTTTCCCTTTAGGTGACTCTCCCACTCTGCTCTTGCAGCCGCATCAGCCGACGCTTCAATGAGAGTTTCCTCGCTGGAGGCACTCGATCGGTGAAGAGAACTCCGTTCAAGTGATCCGTCTCATGCTGGATCGCACGCGAAAGCAGTCCGTCGGTCTCTACTTTAATGACACGGCCGTCGAGTAGCTCCAGAGTGGCGATGACGTCGATGGGGCGTTTCACCTCTGCTTGGATTCCGTCGATACTCAAGCACCCCTCGCGACCAGCCTCTTTGTCCGAACCAAACTCGAGTTCAGGATTAATAAAAACAAGCGGCATGAGCTCCTCCAAAGGAGCCTCTTTGCCGTCAACCTTGAGGTAAGTGATGGACTCGGGATCGTGAGTGACGTCAACAACCGCCATGCGAATATCAATTCCAATCTGAGGAGCAGCTAGACCAACACCATTCGCGTCGATCATGGTCTCGATCATGTCCTCACGGAGCTTTCGGATATCGTCAGTGATCTCGGTGATCTCACGACACTTTTTACGCAAAACAGGATCGCCGTATTGTTTAATTTCCAGAACCATAATCAGTTTTCCTCTAGAGCTACTTTGATGCGAGCGGGTACTTCCTTCAGCTCAATCCCGACTGCGGTGAGGGCCTCCCATACCGTGAAAAGTTGGCCAAGGGAAGAGCCTTCATCAGCTTCGAGCTCCAGCTGACGGCCAGGATTAACAGTCTGAAAGGCACGTAAATAATCGGCCAGCTCACCCTCGGGCACGCCTACGCCGTCGAGGAGGATTTCGCCCTCTTTACTAATGGCAATGACGGAGCGCTCGACACTGAGCTGCGCAGTTGCCACTTCCCGCACCGTGGGCAGATCAATGGGCACGACTGGTCGGTCCTTCTTGCGAGTCGAAGTCACGATCACAAAGATGAGTAGGATCGCTAGGATATCAATGAGCGGCACAATGGGGACATTGTAGGCCTTGCGCTTGGGACGATAGATTTCCATTTAAATACCCCCTCCTGTTCTCTTAAAAAAGACATGCTGATGGCAAGCCGAGACGACCTTGCTCAAGACAACTTCCAAACGAGCCGACATGGTCTCGATTTGTCGTGAGAAGTAACTATGCGCGATAACAGAAGGAACGGCAACGGCCAACCCCGTGATCGTCGTGCTCAGCGCCATCGCAATTCCACGCGAGAGCTGTGAGTAATCGGCATCCGCTCCGAAATCGCGAAAAACGATGGTGAGACCGCTCGCTGTTCCAAGGAGGCCTAACAAGGGAGCAATCGTAATCACGACTTCCAACACCGGCAGACCACCATTGAGCCGCACGATTTCTTCCCGTGCGCTTGATTGCACGGCTTCTTGGACCTCGATTTGACTGCGCCCCGCGTTGCGAATAGCGACCGAACAAAGACGAGAGAGCGTGCTATTTCCTTCCCGAAAGTCTGCCTCTAACTCGTTGAGGTTATCATTCTCAAGATACTCGTCGAAGCGTTCTACTTGGCTAGTCAAGGCATCGGGGATGATTCTATCTTTACGTAGAGTCATCAACTTCATGACCGTAACTGCGAGCGCAACGACCGAACAAACCATGATCGCCCACATGAAGGGACCTCCATTGAAGAAAAAGTCGCGCACCTGACTAGTAGCCTCAAGAAGAGAAGCGGCCCATAAAAAAGTGATCATGTCACCCGCTCAATGGCACAACTTTCGTCAGAGGCCAAGCCGACATTGACCTATCTCACCAGAACTCGCATGTTGGACGTGATGGAGCAAGCGTCGGAAACCGAAATCACCCAAGCTGCGGAGCACGTGCGCGCGCTAACAGCAGGGCTTAACCAAGTCATCTTTGGACAAGAAAAACTCGTCGAACTGGTGATAACCGGCCTCTTAGCAAGAGGCCATATTCTGCTAGAAGGCCTTCCTGGGTTAGGAAAGACAGAGCTGGTCAAGACCCTCTCCCAACTCCTCTCCTTAGACACTAAGCGTATCCAGTTCACCCCCGATCTTCTCCCCGGAGACATTACCGGCAATCCCGTTCTACAAGAGGTCGATGGTCGGCGTGAGTTCGTCTTCCAAGAAGGTCCCATCTTTACCAATCTCTGTCTCGCGGACGAAATCAACCGCGCCTCACCCAAGACGCAATCCGCGCTTCTGGAGGCGATGCAGGAGCGCCGAGTCACCGTGCTCGGAACCACTCATTCGCTGCCGCAGCCTTTCTTTGTATTAGCCACCCAAAACCCCATTGAACTAGAAGGAACCTACCCCCTCCCAGAAGCTCAGCTCGACCGCTTTCTCTTCAAGTTGGAAGTCTCTCGGAATGAAGTCTCCACTCTGCAAAGAATCATCACCGATCGTGACCTAGGACAAGAACCCGAAGTGGCCCCCACGCTCAATGCAAGCGACCTGCAAGAAACACTGGAGCTCGTGAGACGCATCTACCTCCCCGAGGTCGTCGCCAACTACATTGCCCGCCTCGTCGATGCCACCCATCCCGGGCAATCGAATGCGGCCAAGGCTATCAAATACGGTGCCTCACCCCGAGCCGCGCTCTCACTCGCCTCCGCAGCTCGCGCCCGCGCTCTACTGAACGAACGAGCACATACCTCCTTTGAGGACGTCCGCTTCGTCGCACCCTCCGTGCTCCGCCACCGCATCTTACTGGAATACAATGCTCGGGTCGAAGGCCTGAATAACAATGACCTCGTGGAGCAAATCCTCGCCGAGGTGCCCACTCAATCCGAAGCCATTCCCAAGACTCTTCAAAACCACTGAAACCCGTTCATCCCTTATGTGCGAACGTATCCTCATCCTGCTTAGTTTTCTCGGTCTCCTCCTTCCCCTCACGGGCCAGGAAATCCTACTTAATAAGGAATACAATGCGAAGACTGGTACCAGTCTTCGCATGACCGCGATGAGCAACATGCTGCCCTCCTCCGGCTATCTCTCGATTCGGGTGAACGTTCGCAATGGTGAAAAAATCCGCCATATTTGGAATTTCAACTTCACCTCACAAGATCAGCACTGGGGTGACTATAACTCACTCGCCTCTTCCTTCACTCTCACTTGCGATCCTGGCAAACAGAGAAACGTCGAGTTCCTGATTCCTCTCGTCACCGCCATTAATGACGACTCCTCCCTCCTGCTCGAAACTCAAGTCATGAGTAATTTTCGCGGTATTAAGGAACAGCACGAGATGACGACTGAACATGTCCACAGCCTCCCGGATGTTCTCATGAGCGAAGCTCTAGATACCGTTAATTCCGGCACGCTAGACACAACTAATAGCTCTTCTAGGCGCCACGGAGGGTTTGTTGATTTTGCCGGCAACTTCTCCCCGACGGCACTCTCTCCCGACTGGCGAGCTTATTCAGGCTTTGACCTCATGATGCTCACGAGTGCGGACTGGAAGCAAATTGCTCCCGGTGCTAAAACGGCTATCCTCAAATGGAATCGCTTGGGAGGGCGTATCCTCATCTACGGCACCGACCCTTCCGTCACCCTCCATTCTCTCGGCTTTCAAGATGCAAATAACAAGACCACGCTGATCCGAAGCTCCGGACAGATAGAGCTACACGAACTGCCCCCTCGTTCCATCCTAGACCCTAAGGAAACCATCCGGCTCGCTGCTGCCGGAGAATTCAAGCCACAAGCAGAACTCTACGCCAAAGAACTCGCCCACGATTGGCCCCTGCAAAATCTCTTTGGCGAACGCTCCTTCAATCCCATCTTCCTGATTCTGATTCTCATTGCCTTCGGCATCATCGTAGGTCCGATCAATTTATTCGTATTCGCCAAAGCCAACCAGAGACATCGGCTATTCATTACCACGCCCATCATCTCCCTCACCGCTTCGGCTATTCTCATCGCGATCATCATTCTGCAGGATGGCTTTGGAGGAAAGGGCTTGCGCTCCGCTTTGATCGAAATTCAACCCGAAGAAAACGCCGCCTACATTCATCAAGAGCAGATTGCGCGCACGGGTGTTCTTCTCAAAACCTCCTTCGAAACCAATGGCGACACCTTGGTCCACGCCGCCGCTCTTGGAAAAAGTCGATGGACGCGAGTCACTCCAGAAAACAACGGCGCAGAATCTCGTTACCGTCTCGCATTCAAGGATCAGAACGTCGTCAGATGGGATGGCGATTGGTATAAATCCCGCTCCGAATACGGGCACATCCTCACCGCAGTGAAGGCGACTCGCGGCCGTCTAGAACGACTCCCCTCCAGCGGCGACGCCCCAGTAGTCACCTCCACCTTCCCCTATCCTCTCAAAACCATCTACTACCAAGATCAAGATGGGAACTACTGGAAAAGCGCTCATGCCCTAGCCAGTGGAGAACAGATACAGCTCACCTCGATTCCGGAAAGCTCTTACCTAGAATGGCTACGGAAACAAAAAGAGAACTTCCACTCCTATAATCAAACTCGGCTCGAACTCCTAACAGATCGAGACGATCATTTCACCGCGCTCGCTGGCAAAGAAGCTCTCATCGAGACCCTCTCCTCCTTGAAGTGGCAAAAGTCCTCTGCGCTACTCACCGGAACGGTAGCC
Source organism: uncultured Roseibacillus sp. (assembly GCA_937949965.1). Classification (GTDB taxonomy): domain Bacteria; phylum Verrucomicrobiota; class Verrucomicrobiia; order Verrucomicrobiales; family Akkermansiaceae; genus Roseibacillus. Next base: position 5,966 of record CALFBF010000049.1, on the reverse strand, counting down.
AGACCTTAGCAGCCACGAACGCGCCCAAATCTAACAAAAAAAGCGATACTCCACCAAGATGAGGATATTACTTTCTGAAATTTTGAAAATTAGCTCCAAAGTGACCTAATTCCTCCTTCGCGGACTCTCCTTTTACGAGGTCAGGCATCGGTACTACCAGAGTCGTGGAAAAGTTGGACGATTCTTTTCACGGCTATTTAACTCACAACGCCTTGTAGTCCGCCACAAAAACCATCACTTTAACTACACGAGATTTATCCAACTCACTTGTGTCAAAATTCTGCTCAAGCATTTATAAGATGACTTTGAGAAGCTGTCATCATTATACTAAATGATGACGCCCCAGCGACTGACGAAAACGTAACGGGAAAGAAACGACATGAGATCTTCCTATTACTAGCCAAACCGTTTTAAAAAAATAACACCGCTCAGGGTTTACAAAATAGCATCTAACCTCCCCCTCCTACACAGTTATCCGATCGTATACCTCATACACCCTATCCTTGTATTCCCTCGGAGAACTGCAAGCCTCTGCTCCAGCACATCCGAATTCCACAGTCATTATGAAGAGTCTATTCCTAACCCTTGCCGCCCTTTTCTTGTTCCCCTCTTGTCGACAAGAGGGAATGAACAATGATCCTAAGGTAAAAAAGGTTGTGGTCTACACCTCTCTGGACCGCGTCCATTCCCAACCAGTTTTTAAAGTCTTCGAGAAGCAAACCGGAATCAAGGTCCTTGCCGTTTACGATACCGAAGCTGCCAAAACAGTTGGACTTGTGAACCGACTCATCGCCGAATCGAATCGCCCTCGCGCCGATGTTTTTTGGAACTCCGAAGTCCTCCGCACCCTCATCCTCAAGAAAAAAGGAATCTTGGCGTCTTACCAATCTCCTGAAGCTTCTCACATTCCCGACAGCTTCAAAGATCCTGAACACTGTTGGACGGGATTTGCGGCTCGTTCACGTGTCTTCTTCTACAATACCAAGCTCGTCACCTCTCCCCCCACTCATTTACAAGACCTTCTCAAACCCGAGTGGAAAAATCGCGTTGCCATCGCCAACCCTCTTTTCGGAACTACCAACACTCAACTTGCAACTTGGTGGAGCCAATGGGGCCCCGATCGCACTAAAGACTTCCTCACGGCCCTGAAAGCAAACGGAACTCGCATTGTTCCTGGTAACGGACCTGCTCGCGACCTTGTTGCCTCTGGAGAAATCGCCCTCTGCCTCACCGATACTGACGACGCTTGGCAGGCCATTCGCAAAAAACGCCCCGTTGCGATGGCTTACCTCAACCAATCAGACGAAGGCACCCTACTTATCCCTAACACCGTCGCACTGATTAAAGGAGGTCCGCACCCAGAAACCGCAAAAACCCTTATCGACTTCCTCCTTAGCGAACAAACCGAGGAGTTGTTAGCCTTCTCCGAATCAGCTCAAATTCCGGTTCGCGAATCGGTGAAACGCCCTCCCCACGTTCACTCCCTTGACGCAATCCATCACCAATCTGTTGACTTCCAGAAAATCAGCGAACAAATCGAAACAGCTAGCGAATGGGCTCAAAATCACTTCCTCGAATAATATGATTCTCAGCGTGCCCAAGCGCTTGTGCAAAAACAGTCTCCTTTTCGTTGCCCTTCTTCCCATTGCGCTCATATTCCTTCCCTGGCTCGGATTACTCAACCCACAGAGCACAATCGATCTGCAACAGATTACCGAATTCGCAGCGCAGGAACGGACTCGCGAAATCGTTCGCAAGTCGTTTTCAATCGCACTTTCTTCCGCCGCACTCAGTCTAGCACTCGGCGGACTTCTTCACTTCTTGCTCCAGCAAACTCGTTTCCAAAAAACTTGGCTCATCCTCTTCTGCATCCCCCTTCTTCTTTCCCCCTACACCTTTGTACAAGGATGGATTCACTGGCTAGGTGACCAAGGGACCCTTACCAGAAACCTTTTCCCATCGCAGCCCTATACCCTCTCCTCTCGGAGCGGACTCTGTGGGATGCTCGCGCTTCACTTTTTCCCCTGGGCCCTTCTCCTCCTCCATCTCGGCCACCGTCCCTTGGCTCGTAACGAAAAAGAATTCTGCCAACTCACCTCCCTCCACTGGCTACAACGCTTTCGCTTGCTCGCTTGGCCACGCCTCATCCTCCCCTCCGTGATCGCCTTTCTCTGGATCACTCTGCAAGCCTTCTGGTCCTACGACATCCCCTCTATGCTGCGGCAAAATCTGATCTCGTTAGAACTCATGGCTGCCTTTGGTTCTTTCTACGATCTCAACCGCGCCCTCGCCGTCCTCCTGAATACCTGGCCCATCGCCCTACTCCCCCTTCTCCTCATCGTCATTCTTCTCGCACAACGCACCCACCTCAAGCGGCTACTCGAATACGAAGCACAACCTCTGCGCAATCTTTCTTGGAAAGAAGGCCTCGCCGCCCTCCTCGCTCTTGCCTTGCTCCTCATCCCTCTCTCCGGACTTCTCTTCCAAATCACCTCTCTCCCCAGCCTCGAGCGCATCTTTGAAAACGCTCGTGGAGATTTCGGAAACACCCTCCACTACGCCTTCCTTGCCTCTCTCTTCAGCGGCTTACTCACCATCCCTCTCCTTCTTACGCCCAAGAAAACACGCCTTCTCCTCTCCTCCATCCTCATTCTCGCACTCATCGTCCCCAGTAGCCTACAAGGCATTCTCTGGCTCGGAATCACCTCCCTCGAGGTCTGGCCTTCTTTCCTGCAAGATCAGCCCTCTCTCATTATCCTCCTCACCGCCTTCCTGCTCCCTTACACCGTACTCCTCAGCATCGTCTTCTTTCCCGCTCCGGCGCGGGCGTGGCAGGACCTAGCTCGGATGACTCCCCACCCACTGCGCCTCCATTGGCAACAAGCACTCCGCCTCAAACGCCCACCTTTTGCCTGGCTCCTCCTCATTGTTAGTCTCATCTCCATTCGAGAAGTCCCCCTCATTCTCCTCCACTACCCTCCCGAGGGCGGCACCCTCGCCCTCACCATCGAGACCATGCTCCACTTCGATCAACCCGAACTCGTCGCCGGCCTTTCTCTCTGCCAGCTCTTAGCTACTGGGATTTTAGTAACTGCCTTTTCTCTTCTCGCCTTCTCACCCAAATGATCCGCCTTTCGAACATCTCCAAAAATCTCTCCGGAAAGCCCATTCTCTCAGAGCTGGACTACTCCATTCAGCCCGGAGAATGTCATGCCTGGAAGGGCCTCAACGGTTGTGGCAAAACCACCCTCGCTCGCATCCTCGCTGGGCTCGAAACTCCCGATAGCGGAGAAGTTCTCTTCTCCGACAATCCCCCTCGCATTCTTATCGCACAGCAAGACTTCGTGCTCTGGCCCACGCTCTCGGTGCGCGCAAATCTCAATCTCGTCGCTCCCTCGGCGCAATGGCAACCTCTCGTCGATCAACTTAATCTCACCTCTCTTCTTAAAAAAAACTCAGGTCGCCTCTCTCACGGTCAAAAACAACTCGTCTGCCTCGCCCGCACTCTCGCCCTGCAACCCGATCTCCTCATTGTGGACGAAGCAGCCAGCCACCTCGACTACCAAACCCGCGAACACGTCATCGACCTCCTCCTTCACCTCATTCCCAATCATCCCCTCGCCCTCATTTGGATCGATCACTACCAAGAGAATGCTCAAAAACTGAACGCTTCCCTTTGGCAGTTCGAACACGGCAAAATAACCTCCAGCCCATCTCCTTCATGAAACCTCACTTACTCGCCCTCTTCTTTTGCCTTTCCTTCACCCTTCCTAGCAAGGCCGAGACCTACGTCACCGAGACTGGCGTCCAGATCGACCGCTGCGCCTGCGCTTGGTTCATCCTCCGTTTTCTCGACCCCGAAGCCCAGTTTCTCTTTTTCAAACACGGCACCAAACCTCCAGCTGGAATCGGATTCGACTACTTCGGGGCTCCTTACTTCCACAAAGGACCCGACTGCAGCTTCACCTCCTTCATCAAACGACATCCCAGAACAAACCAACGCGACCAAAAAGCGCTGCAGGGTATCAATCAACTCGTCAACGACGTCTTCGCTTGGCGAGATGGTCCCAAAAGCGCCCCCTCCCTCTTCCGCCTCGCCATTGATGAACAATTCAAACGGCTCCAAGACGATCAAAAAACCCTCAACGCCGCTCTCCCCGTCTTTGACTACATTTACCTGACCTACGGCGGGAAGTCCTTACATGCAGACGCCGAATCCCACTTCGAAGCCTTTCTCACCGAACAACAACTCGACTTCCACAAAGAGCGCTTTACCCGAAAAAAAGATAGTCCCCTTCCCCCCGAATCCGCACTGGTCACCTTTCTCAATACCATCACCACGAAACCGCTGAACGAGTAAATCAGAGCTTCCACGCTTCCTGTCGATGTAACACATGGATTGGGGTTATCAGTCTACCGACAACATATCCTAGGTAACTCAACGAAGAGAAATCTTTTGCAAAATATTCGACTATTTACGCTCCAAACCTAAATGCCAATGGCGATTATCGTGGCGCAAAACAAGCACTCGAATTCCCTTTGAAGTTTCACGATAAAGGAAATGGTAGGGAAAACCACTCACATCAGTTCTCCGTAATTCCGGTGCGTATTTGTTACAATGATAAAGCCGAGGATTAGCAGCGGCATTTCTAACTTTTCGCAAAAAAGCATCAAAGAAGCGATCAGCAAGCTCCTCTCCCCCCTCCTTACAATAATACTGACGAATACCATTCATGTCCTTTTGAACAAGGCGATGAAAAATGATTTCAGCAGCCATTTTTTAACGACCAAAAGCTTTCCGAAAATCCTCTAGTGTCAGGCCTACCGTCGGATCCTGATCAAGTTCCGCATCGCGGCGTAAAGCTTCCGCAACTCCACCATCTTCGTCATGAAGAACCGAAGGCAACGAGCACAGCAACTCCGAGGCAAGCCTAGCTCTCTTGTCTTCAGGCAAGAGCAAAGCAGACTTTACCAATTCTGATTCGCTTATCATGAAATAACTCTAGTTGATTTTTTCTGATTTGTCCCGTTCTTCTCCGAAATAGATTTCCGGCAATCGCATCGCGCCAAATAGAACGACACCGACGGAGAACGGTTTTAGAAGCGGAAAAAATCCATGGCGGAGGAAAGTCGACGAGGACTTCTGGGGAACGGGATCTCCACTTCGCTCAGGCTCCAGCTTAAAGGATGCTCGTCTCCAAGAAGCTCTTAAAACTTCGTTCTGTTCTCGGTTGGCACAGTCAATGCGATTGGTTGGCCCGTGCGTTCATTTCAAGAAATCATTGCTCATCATCCATTTACCTTGCTATACACGTATAGCAAGGTAAATTCGGGCATGCTCGCCATTCGATTAAAGCCTGACCTTGAGGAGCGACTAACAAAGCTCGCAGAAAAAACCGGGCGCACCAAAACCTTCTATGCTCGCCAAGCCATCGAGCAGCATCTCGAAGACCTCGAAGACTATTACCTAGCTGCCGAATCTTTGGAAAAATCTAAACGCATCCATACCCCTACTGAAGTGAAGCGTGAGCTGGGACTATAAGTTAACTGACGAAGCCTTGAAACAGCTTCGCAAAATGGGTCCTGAAGGCAGTAAACGTATCATTAGTTATTTGGATTCCAATATCACCAACTGCGATGATCCACGCCAATTTGGTAAAGCTTTGACTGGCAAGCTCGGAGAATTTTGGCGATATCGCACTAGTCACTATCGAATTATTTGTCGCATTGAAGATCACGAACTAGTCGTCCTTGTCATACGTGCTGGGCATCGTCGTAATATTTATGATTGAGCTTTTAACGGTTAAAGAAAAATCAAAGTTGGTTCACGCAGGAATGCACATGGGAGGAGGGGCTTGTGCTGCTTGGTTTCGTCGATAAGGGAAGTTGATCCGCTCACAAAAAGCAAAGAGCTCAGGCGAAGAGGAAATCCATGGCGGAGGAAAGTCGACGAAGACTTCTGGGGA
>CALFBF010000048.1 GCA_937949965.1 uncultured Roseibacillus sp. | reverse complement strand
GGCCGGTAGCTGATCTTCTTGGTCTGTGTTTCTAGCCAAGAGGCCACGACGTCTTCTCCGTTTTCGACTCTGATTTTGCGTTTGTAGTCTTCGAGAGAGAGGTGGCTGAAGCGCTCGGCATGCATTCTTGCCACCAGGGTCGGGTAGCTGTGGTAATTGGGCGGAGCAAGCCACTGGCCGGAGAGACCACACTTGGCTACCCAGGTGAAGTTGCCTTTGGGTGCTTCGACTTCACTTTCGATTTCCTCATAAAGTTCGTGCAGGAGATTGGCCTGCCAAAAGTGACGAGTGGCTTCTTCCTTCGTGAGCCAAAGAGAGCCGTCGCTTTTGCAGCGGAAAAATTTGCTGCCTTTGGGGGCCTCGAAGGTGACATTGAAGCGTTCGCGAGCGCCCATCACCACGCGGGCGAGGTCAAAGACAGAGTAGGTGCGGCCGCCACCTTTGATCTCGCGGGAGAGATTATCGAGGCCTTCTTCGACGGGCATGACGCCACCAGTGAAGCCTTCGGGAGCGGGCACTTCTACCCGTGGTTCGCGTTGTTGGCGACGATCTCCACCTCCTCGGCGGTCGTTGCGTCTGCGGTCTCCACGTTCGTTGCGATCGCCACGGTCGCTTCGCTGTTCGCGGCGGTTTTTTTGTTGGCGACGATCTCCCGTTTGGCGGCCACCCCCGTCGCGACGAGAGCCTTTGCCACGTCGATCTCGGCTTTCGCGGGGACCGACTTCTTTTGAATAATCACGAGCTGGAGTTTTGTCTTTGGCCCAGGAGGGGCCGAAGTCCAAGCCGGATAAGTCGAGAGGGCTATCGTTGGAGTCGCTCATGGAAGGCATTTGGCTATCAGAATGAGAGGAAATAACCAGTTTTTCTTCCTCAGATGAGGGAAGAAGCGTCTGGACTGTTCCTTAGCCCATGGGGTAGAGAATGTCTGTACTCACTTGATCGATTCGGGCGAGGACGTCGTCGTCGAGGATGAGACCGGCGGCCGCGAGGATGGGGTCGAGCTGTTCTGCTATGCTGGCACCGATAATGGTGGAGGCGACGAAGTCATGTTGCTTACTCCAGGCGGTAGCCATCGTCGTGATGTCGAGGCCGGCCTCTTGTGCCACGGCCATGAAGCGACGGGTGCTCTCGATCGAGCGTTTATTCACGAAGCGTTCGGCCATCGCTTGCTGGCGTGGGCCAGATTTGAGATAGGCAGAGAAGCGAGCATCGTCGGGGATGCCGTCGTTGTATTTCCCAGTGAGAACGCCTCCTGCGAGTGGAGAATAGGGGATGAGGCTCACTTTCTCGCGACGACAGACTTCGGCGAGCTCGTCCTCGAAGCGGCGGTTGTTGAGCGAGAAGTTATTCTGGATGGTGTCGTAGCGAACAAGACCTTGGCGGTCGCTGGTCCAGAGTCCTTTCATGAGGCCATAGGCATCTTCGTTACTAATACCGATGGCGCGCACCTTACCTTCGCGAACGAATCTATCGAGTTCATCGAGAGTGTCTTCGGCACGCATCCCGTGGTCGGGCCAATGGACCTGATAGAGGTCAATGTAGTCGGTCTGAAGGCGTCGCAGAGTGCCTTCTAGTGCTTTGCGCAGATGAACGCGGTCGAGGGCGGCCTTGCCGTGGCGGATAGGGGGATTGAACCAGCCGTGAGCGGCGCCCGCGATTTTACTGGCGATGATGATGCTTTCGCGCGGTTTATCCTTGAGCCAGTCGCCTACGATTTCTTCCGTTTTTCCCACGAGTTTGGGCGTAGGAGGCACGGGGTAGATTTCAGCAGTATCGAAGAAGTCGATCCCGGCATCGACTGATTTGTCCATGATGCGGAAGCTCTCTTCCTTATTGGCTTGGGTGCCAAAGGTCATGGTGCCGAGACAGATCTCGCTTACGACTAGGCCACTTTCTCCGAGACGACGTTTTTCCATAGCGAGAGAGATTGCCGAAGCTGGGCTGATTTTTCAAGCGCGGCGCGTCTATCAGGAATGAGGAACTTTACTCCACCTCGCATCGTTGCCTGACTTCTGGCCAAGAGAAATCCTCTCGGAGCATACGTGCTAGCCAAGGATCGTGAGCAGGGAGGGAGGTCACTCGGGTGACTTTTTGGGGAATCGTAACGCGGGTGAAGAGGATGCGACGGCATTTGCTTCGAGGGATTGTTTTCTCGCCGTATCCATTGGGCTGATTACTAGACCAGTATCTAACAGATGTTTCATCGTGCCCTAAGTAAACGACGTGATGGCCGTGCTCGCGTCCTCCGATGTGTTCGTTCCACCAGATTTTTAGGAAGTCACCGGGTTGAGCTTTTTCCCAGTCGGTAAAGTTGATTCCGCAGGCGAGATCTGTGATGAGCTTAGCGCAGCCAGGCCCGTTCGCATTCCAGCGGCCAAAGATGCCCTCTCCATCCTGTTGATCCTGACTCACCACTAACGCTTTGGCCTCTTTGGGGGTGACGTGCTGACCTGCTTGCAGGGCCTTGAGAAAGACAAGGTAAGTGGCTCCCGAGCAAAAGCTAGGTTGAGCGGCTTGTGGGGTGAAGCTGAGACCAGTGGCGTGGGGGCGGCTCGCGCGGGTGAGTTTATTCTTGGTCGCATCACTCCCGGAGTATCCTCCGCCGACGGGCATCTCGCGGATGGCTTGCAGGACGCTTTGATGAAAGCTGACCTGAGGAGGCGCACTCTGCGAGGGTGCGGAGCAGGCGAGGAGCAGCAGGGGGAGGAAGGCGGCGAGGGATTTCACGTGGTGATTTTGCCACAAAATAAGAGCGCGGCAATGCAAGGGATGGCATACTCTCGTCCTCAGCATGGATCGCCCACCGCCACGCCCCGCTCCCGTCGAAGTCGTCACTCAGGACCCCTTTGGTCCGCAGAGTTATCGTCAGGTTTCGCGCCCGGGATGTGGTTTGATTCTGCTTTTGGTCGCGATTGCTTGGGGGGTGGAAATTGCCGATCAGGTATTGGGATGGATTGGTCTTCCCTTGGATTCTTTGGGGATTTTGCCGCGCAATTTCTTCGGCCTGATTGGTGTTTTTCTCTCCCCGTGGTTGCATGGGGGTTGGGGGCATCTGCTTAATAATTCGATCGCCTTTTTAGGGTTGGGGTTCGTGATGGTTGTTGCAGAAGGGCGGCGTTTTTTAGCGACTACTTTTTTGTTAGTGCTCATTAGCGGACTGGGCACGTGGCTGATTGGAAGAGGGGGGAGCGTCCACATTGGAGCCAGCGGATTGATCTATGGTTACCTCGGTTATCTGCTTCTGCGCGCTTGGACAGAGCGAAAACCGCTCTGGATCGCGGTGGGGATTGGGATTGCGATCTTCTATGGTGGGATGATTTGGGGAGTGTTGCCCACCCAGGCTGGGATCTCGTGGGAGGCCCATCTCTGCGGATTTTTGGGAGGGCTTTGGTTAGGGCGTAGTCATGGTCTGCTGAGTCAGGCAGGGAACTCGGCACTTCCGGATGAAATTTCGCGATCATGATCACGTTAGAGCCTATTGCCTATTTACGTTCCCCGTGGCGGGAGAAGTTTGGGGTGCCTCGACAGCCGGGCTTGATTGCGGAGGCGTGGGGAGAGGTAGATTTCGTGGGTGAGTTCGTAAAGCCAGAGGCACGGGAAGGTTTGGAGGGGTTTTCCCATCTCTGGATCACTTTTCTCTTTGATCAAGTTCCGGCGGACGAGACCCGCTTACGAGTGCGTCCTCCTCGTCTGGGCGGGAATGATAAGCTGGGCGTTTTTGCGACTCGATCGCCCTTCCGTCCCAATCGGTTAGGTCTTTCGGTTTGTGAAGTGGAATCCGTTTTTCCTAAGCTGAGAGTGAAGGGGGTCGATATCGTTGACGGCACTCCTATCCTCGATATTCGTCCCTATGTGCCCTACGTTGATTCCGTGCCGAACGCAGCGAGCGGTTTTGCTGTTAGTGCTCCTGCGCGAGTGCCGGTGAGGATTTCTGCGGAAGCAGAAGGGGCTTGGGGCGCGTTGACTGCCCAAGACCAGGCCTTGATCGAAGGGATGATCGCCTTACAGCCAGGCCCTGCCTATCAGCGAGACTCTGGCCGGAGCTATCACTGTTGCGTGGCCGATTACGAAGTCCGTTGGCAGTTGGACGAGGGCGGCGCTACTGTTCTAACAATCGACGAAGTTACTTCTGTTCAGGAAGACGATTAGCGGTGTAGTAGAAGAGTTGATTCTGAATAAGGGCTTCTTCTTTAGAGTGCAGTTTGGCGAGATTGAGCTGGTAGACCTTCCCTGCCGTGAAGTCGGCAAGACGGAGACGCAGCGTGCGAGAGTCGATGGCCTCAATGTTTTCAATTGGATGCATTGCTTTGTTCTCTTGTGGGGAACCGTAAGTCCATTTGGATTGATAGGTGAAGGAGTGGAAATCGAAATCGCTAGCTTGAGCAGGCTCCGCCAACTCCTGAGTGAAGCGGATTTGAAAGCCGTCAGGAGTGATCGAGAACTGGTCGACATCGAAGGGTTCTTGGTCGGATTTCACGGTGAGGCGTTGGAGGCCTTCTGCGGGTTGACCCCAACCGCGCACCGTTTGCCCGATGTAGAGAGCTTGCCCGTCGGGCGAGAAGCGCAGGCGGTGATTGCCCGAACGTAGGCCACCCTCATTCAGGAAATGGGTGCAGGCACCCTGCCATTCGCCCGCCACTTCTTCGAGCATGATGCGGGTGATGCGAGTGCCATTATTGTCGGGCAAAAGCATCTGACCTGCGAAGTGAGGAAATTGTGGGGGAATCACATAGGGCTCGCCTGCGGAACGGTTCATCTCCAGATGAGGAATCTGCACGGCGGGTAGCGTGCGGTAGGCGTTGTAGCCTTCCAGGTCAGCGCGAAAAGTAGCGAGAGGATCTTGATCAGCAGGCCAGCGTGGGTCCCAGACCAGGCTGTTAGGGTGACCATAAAATCCGCCTTTCTTGAGGTGATAGAGAGGGGTCGTGGCACGCCAGTCTCCTTGGTTATCGCCGCACCAGAGGTGTCCTGCCGAGTCGCGGTGGATTCCGTTGTGCATGCGGAATCCGTAGCAAAAGGGAGTGAGCTTTCCCTCCGCGTCACAATGTAGAGTGGTGCCCTTCCACTTTACCGCCGAGTAGTTACGTCCTCGGCGGCCGAATTTGGAATACTCACCGAGAGTGAATTCAGCAGTGGGACCGTTGTGGGAAGCGGTGCCGATGGCGAGGTAATAACCGCCCTGGCCATCGCCTGTTAGAGCATTGGTTTCGTGGTAGTTTCCGGAGAGACCCCAACCATTGGAGAAGACTCGGTATTGATCGGCGGTGCCGTCTTGATCGGTGTCGGTGGCTTCGGTGAACTCGGCCATTTGAGTCACTCGCACGCAGTCACGAGAGAGCGCATCGATACCGCAACCATTATGAAATCCGGTCGCAAAGTATTCCCATTGCCAATTACTAGCATCGGCTTGCGGAATGGCGCGGAAGACGTCACCGCGACGAAGGACGAGAAAGAGAGTGCCATCGGGAGCAAAGTCAATCGCACCCACTTCGGGTGGGGTTCCCTCCGGCAGAGCAATGTCTTCGACGAGGTAAGGTGAAGCAGTTGCGAATACAGTTAGAAGCAACCAGAGCGCGGTAAAGGAAGAGGATTGGAAAGTCATAATCGGCTATTCTGAAGTCGCGGCAGGGGAGAGGGATTGAATGAAGAGAAGAAGGGCCTGCAGTTCTTTTTCCTTCATTTGGTAGGGCGGCATGTAGTTGGGAGGGAAGCCCGCAGCGGTTTTTGCATTAGGAGTGAGGATGGATTCTCGCAGATAGGATTCATCCACCAGCACCGACTCTCCATTAGCCAACTGGCGGGTGTTGCCGTAGAGTTCCGCAAGAGTAGGGCCGTGACCCCGGGAGCCATCAGTGGAGTGGCATGCGATGCAGCCGTAGGCGAGGAAAACTTGTTCACCTGCGTCCACGTTAGCTTCTTTGAATTTGAGTTCACGTTCGAAGCCGGAGTGCTGGGAAAGAATCTCTCCCGTGACGATTGAAACCTCGACTTGGTCGCCAGTTGTTAGAATCTGTTGGAAGGAAAGAGGACGCGAGTCGTCAGGTTCGATACGGAGCTGATAGGAAATCTTATTCTTTTGGTAGTGGAAGGTCGGGACCCCCTCTCGAATATCGTAGCCCAGAAAGCGAGGTGGTTGCGGAGAGGTCCTTTCGAGAGGCTCGGCGAGATGGAAGAGATTGCCAACCAATCGTGGCACGTAGTCAAAGGAGCGTCTACGTCCGCCGTCTTGTTCGCCCCAGTAAGGGAACATATCGAGGAAGCCACCTTGCCAAGCGTAGAGGAGACGGCACTCGGTGGTATCGAAGACATAGGAGAGAGCTGGGCCATGATTCACGGCAATCCCGGCAGGAATCGTTTGAATCATCTCATACTCGCCGGGGAGGTCGTTGCCTTCGCGAGGGCTATACTTGGGGGATTTACTAGCGCGATGATGGTGAGCGAGAACAGCAGGCTCTAAGCCAGGGTCGGGAAGGTAGGTCCGCAGAATGAGAGGCTGCTTGATACTCCCCATAGGATTGGGGTCGTAACTGAGAGGTTGCCCGAGTAGAGTCGTGGCGAGACCAATCACCCAGAAGAGTCGAAACATCATCTCCCACTACCGCAAAGGAGAGCGGGGTGCGGCAATCAAAAAAGCAGCGAGAGTGAGGAAACCCTTACTCGATGCCGATGGAGTCCTGAGCACCATCAGTCGCTCCAGTTGGAGCAGGGATGGTGCTAACTCCGGAGGGTGATACCGAGGGAGTTGGTGTTTGCACTGCTTGTGGGGGCGGGCTTGTTGGAATCAAGACCTCACCGACGTTGCGCTCGGGAGCCGTTGGGACTGCAGGAGAGCTTGTGGAATCGGTATAGTTAGACGGAGGAGGAATGAGTGAAGAGCCGTTACCCTCAAGTGGGGTCGGGGCGACATTTGGCAGACTTGGCGGAGAAAAACTATCGTTGCTTCGCTGGAGTGGGGCCGTCGGCGGAGGAGGTAAGAAAGGTGAACTGTCTGTCGAGATAGAAGGCTCTGCCACCATGATGGCGGGGACGTAACCGACGGAACCGCCTTCGAGTTCGACCTTCACGTAAGAGCCTTTTGTAGAGATGACTTTAAGCGGTAAACCCTTGCTGAGGACTTGATCAGCAGTGGCGTTGCCGCGTGGGATTTTAAAGAAAAAGGTCGAGTTCGGCATCGCCGTTTCCACCCATTCCCCGGGTTTGAAAGTAGGTCCGGTGGGTTGGAATCCTTGGTTACGAAGGCGTGGAGCATTAGGCCCATCAAGGGGATTGTAATCGCTGGTGATGGGCTGCTGCAGATTGGAAGCAAGCTCGGCACAGCTCGCGAGAGATAGGGTCGCCGCTAGCGGGAGGATTGTGCTCTTCTTCATGCCTCTAGCATGGCGTTTTGCTGAGCTTGGGTCAATGCGATTTAGATTGCGTTCATCTCGATTAAGCAATTACTTGGCCAACTCGCGCACCCGTTCTCGTAAAACCTCCTGCCAATTGCGGACAGGAAAACCCAGCTCGTGCAAGCGTGAGGGCTTCATCGCAGTGTGGACGGGACGATGAGTCCGGAGAACGGGAATCTCGGCCATCTGCCGGGCCTTTACGGGGAGGACGTCAGGAGTCAGGCCGATCTCGTGCACTGCGGTAGCTACTTCCACCGCATATCGATGCCAGCTGACAGGTTCGGTAGCACTTTGGGTCAAGTGGTAGAGCCCGCGCTCGTTTTTGATGAGAAGATAGTCGAGCGCGTGTGCAATTTCTCGCGCAGAAGAGGGAAGAGAATACTTGTCGGCCACTCCCTCAAGAGGAATTCCCTCTCGAATTTGACGAAAAATCTTTTCCAAAAAACCTTCTCCCGCAGATCCAAAGACCCACGAAACCCGAGCTACGAGAGCTTGCGGATTCACGGCGAGCACTGCTCGCTCACTCGCGAGTTTGGTTTTGCCGTAAAGATTGTTAGGGTGACAGGGCGCGTCTTCGGATTTGAAGCCCGGTTCGCTCCCATCGAGAACGTAGTCAGTCGAGAAGTGAATGAATGGGGTCTTCCGTTCCGCGCAGATCGTGGCCATGATCTCAGGCGCAGTCACATTGACGACGTGGGCGAGTGTGGGTTCTTGTTCGCATCCTTCTGGGGTCGAAATAGCGGCAGGATTGACGAGGAGATCGAAATCATTTTCGTGAAGATACTTTCTTAACGCTTCCTCGTCACTGAGCTCAACCTGCTGACGAGTAAGGGGGATGATCTCATGATTACCCTGCCAGTAGCGAGCTAGGTAACCGCCCACTTTGCCACTCGTGCCCGTTAGAAGAATTCGCATAACTGCAGTTTAGTGGATGGGATGAAAACGCAACCAAAACTCGAACTTGAGGGGAAGACGCACTAAGGAGACTTTTTATCTGCCTCCATCGCGGCCAGTAGAATTTCGAGGGCTCCTCCGCTCATGAGGATTTCCTTGATCAAGCATCCTAGAGAACCCGCCATCAGTGCGAGAGCAGTAGTAAAGGCAGTGACCGCACTCACTTGCCATCCTGCTAAGATAGTGAGCATAGCCATCACACAGAGGAAGAGGCTGAGTGCGCCTAACAGCTGCATCCAGCGAATGAAGACAAGTCGGTGACGAAGATTTTCAATCTGTGCTAAGACGAGGTCATCCCTTGTCTCTTTCCAACCAGAGTGCAGTGAACGCACGAGCGAAGAGAGGTGGAGAAAACGATTGGTGTAAGCCAAGAAGAGTAAGCTGATCGCGGGAAAAAGAAGAGCTGGAGTGGAAACTTGCAGTGTCATTTTAGAGAAAAGACCCTAGCGGCTTCTTGGGGAGAATTCGATTGCGTAAATAGATGGCAGCGTCATCGTCGTGAGCGTGTTATTATGAAATCTGGTGCCCTTTTTCTCTTGGTTAGCCTGCTCTCGCTGTCCGCTAATGAAAGCTTGATTCAACGCTTGGCGTTCGTCTCCTGCCATAAGGAAAAGAGAAAGTCTCAGGCTTTGGCAATGATCGCTCGCTGGGAGCCCGACGTCTTTATCTGGATGGGGGATAATATCTACGGTGATAGTGAGGATATCTCCGTCCTGCGGGCAAAGTATGAATTAGTATCGAACAAGGCCAATTATCTAAAAATTCAAGAGCATGCCACCATCTTGGGCACTTGGGATGATCACGATTATGGTGCCAATGACATCGGGAAAGAATTCGCTCCCAAGGAGGAGTCACAGCAGGCGTTCTTAGATTTTCTCGGTGTGGCCACGGACAGTCCCCGTCGCCTGCGTGAGGGCGTTTATCATTTCGAAGACTTTGGCCCTCCGGAACAGCAGGTGCGCGTCATCCTCTTGGATACCCGTTATCACCGCGATGCGATCGACAGCGATGGCAGTATTCTTGGCGAAGCGCAGTGGACTTGGTTAGCGGAAGCTCTGCGGAACAGTTCTGCATCGGTGAACATCTTGGTCTCGTCTATCCAAGTGCTCCCCACCGAGCATCGCTTTGAGAAGTGGGCCAACTTCCCCGCAGAGAGAACCCGTCTTTTCGCTCTTTTAGCGGAGGAAGACGTGCCTCCAGTGCTGTTGCTCAGTGGAGACCGTCATCTGGCCGAAATCTCGCTCGATACCACGAGTTGCGGATACCCGCTCTATGAACTTACTTCCAGTAGTCTCAATAGCAGCTTCGGGGGAGACCCAGATGAGGTGAATCGTCTTCGATTGGGCGAAAATTTTGGGCGAAACAATTTCGGAACTCTTACTTTTGATTGGAGAGGTGGTTTTCCCAAGGTGCTAGCCGAGATTCGAGATGAAAAAGGCAAGATTCAGCTGAAATTGCCGCTCAAGCTAGTAAAGTGATTGCGAAAAAGGGCTTTGAGGTCGTGTTTTTCTTCGTAGTGACGAAAAGTGATCTGAGAAAGAAGACTAAGTTGAGACTGGTAATCGTGGAATCGGGCAGTATGGTCCAACCCGGTAGCGAGCCAGAACAGGCATTGCCGAGCAGAAGCTCCTCTCTGAGTTCTCCTGCGATAAACTCAAATCAACCAACATGGCACTAAACATTCCGTTTCACCGGGTCAATTGGGTCAACACCATCTTTCTACTCCTCATCAGCCTGTTGGCTGTTATCGGGGCTCCGATCTACCTCATTGTCAATGGAGGGACAGATTGGGTCACCGCAGGGTTATTCTTGTTTTATCTCGTCGCCACGGGATTGAGTATCACCCTAGGTTACCACCGCCTCTTTTCTCACCTCTCCTTCAAGGCGAAGTGGCCGGTGTGTCTCTTCACTCTCGTCTTCGGCTCTTGTGCTTTCGAGAACTCAGCACTCAACTGGTGTTCCGACCACCGCCGTCACCACAAGCATGTCGATGACGACGACGATCCTTATAATATCCATAACGGCTTTCTCTGGGCACACATGGGTTGGATACTGTTCAAGGTCAATCCCGAGCCCCCGCTCGATAACGTGGCCGATCTTCGCAAAGATAAGCTCGTGATGTGGCAGCACAAGCACGACAAAGCGATTGCTGGTATTGTCGGCCTTCTTTTCCCAACCATCGTAGGTTACTTTACTGGTGGTTGGATGGGTGCCCTCGGTGGGCTTCTCCTCGTCGGTGCCTTGCGAGTCTTCCTCGTCCAGCAGAGCACTTTCTTTATCAACAGCCTTTGTCACTGTGTTGGCAAACGTCCTTACTCAAGCCGTTGCAGTGCTCGTGACAGCTTCATCATGTCGCTCTTCACTTACGGTGAGGGTTACCACAACTACCATCACGAGTTTCAGCACGACTACCGTAATGGAGTGAAGTCTTGGAACTATGATCCCACCAAATGGGCCATCTGGCTCCTGCACAAAGTGGGTCTCGTCTCCAACCTCAGACGTGTTTCTCAGACCCGAATCCTACTTGCCGAAATGGCAGAGGCACGTCGTCATACTGAGAACCGTCTCGCAGTTCTCGAAGCCTCTGGTGCCAAAATTTGTGAAAACACCCTGAAGACTGTTAAAGAAATGCAGGAAAAACTCACTACCGCTTATCACGAGCTCGAAGCACAAGCCTCTCAGCGTGTGGAGGCCTCTCGCGAGACGATTACTCGTTGGAGAAGCGAGACCCAAGATCTCATGGATCGTCTTTCCCAACTACGCCCTCTCCCTGCGTAAAGAGTAGCTCTGCCACACTTCTGTCATTGAGAGAAGAGATGAGTTTTTCTCTACCAAGTCGAGCTTTCGGATATCACTTTGCCACTTGTTTGGCTTTTCTCTTGCGTTTGGGATAGATTCTGTCACCACTGCCCCGCAATCTTTCTCGATGCTTAGGCCAACACTGGTGCACGGCGAGAGGTTGGACCAAGTATTATGAAAATGTATGTGGGGAATATCCCCTTCTCGACCTCGAGTGATGAGTTGAAAGAACTCTTTGGCGAATTTGGTGACGTGACAGATGTTCACATCCCAGAAGACCGTGAATCTGGCCGCCCTCGTGGTTTTGCCTTCGTGACTATGGACTCCAAGGAAGCCATGGTGAGTGCTATCAAAGACCTCGACGGAGCAGAATTCGGTGGACGTAATTTGCGCGTCAACGAAGCTAAGCCACGCGAAGACCGCGGCGGCGGAGGTGGTGGTGGCCGAGGTGGCAACCGCGGCGGTGGCGGCGGTGGTCGTGACCGAGGCGGAGACCGCTGGTAAGTCAGCGACTTCGTAACAAGATAAGTTTTTAAAAGGCCAGTATCCCAAAGGGTGCTGGCCTTTTTCGATCTCAGGAAGAGGAGAGAGAGCGAAGTGTTAGGTCTTGGTTTAGAAAATGTGAATTGAGACCATTGGTTGAAAATTCTTGTCGAAGTCAGTCTATGGTCACGAGGGTTTCGGCTCGAACAAAGGTGATTATTTTTGAGAAGAGGTTTAGCAGAGGACGTGTTCTGAAATGCTGAAGAGAGCGTGTTCGTTCGTTTAAGAAAAGATGGTCCTGTAGGGACAAAGGAACAAAGCTCCGGACTTCAGTCCGGTGGACCGTGTAAGGATAAGAAAAGCGCCCTAAAGGGACGCTGGAAGGTGGGTGGGAGAGCAAAGGGAGACTCAAGTTTACCAGTGTCCTTGCAGGACACGGGTGATCGTCTGATGAGTTCTCCCCAGGTTAAAACCTGGGGCTTTGTTCCCAGTTCCATTCAGGAACGCTTAAAGAAAGAGCTATAACAGATAGCAGGTTTTTGAGGTAGGAGTGCGAGCTTTCAGCCCGCCCCACCAGTAGAATAATTGCCGCAGCCAGAACTAAAGCCCACACCGTGTCCAGAGAGCCCCAAAATGAGTTGTGGAAATGCTCACAAAGCAAACTAGAAAGATTGCAGGAGCGTTATTTTAGATGTTAGAATAATGGTAGTTGGTGATGGAGAGATAATAAATTTTTAAGAAAAATGAGTAAGAACAAAATTCAGAGTATTTGTATAATCTGTTGTGTTTCTCTTACTTGTTGCGCTTCAGAAAAAAGGTCGTGAAACTAGAGGAGGGAAAGAATGTTCACTTGTCTGATGCCCTTACCCAGGACTTACTGATAAGCGATCGGTCATTTCGTGTTCGAGTTGATAAAGACAATCCTGAAATGGGATTGTGTGCGGGATATGGCTTCGGTGGTGTTTTAGTTGAGCAGAAATCGTTCGTGTTACTCGATGGGGATATGGAACTCATAAAGAGCGGCAACCCTGCTAGTATTTTAGAAAGACTTGGCTTCAAATAGTTAGCTCGGCGGATTCAAGCGGCCAGCGTAACGAGTGGAGTTTAATTTGAATAAGAAATACTTATGACGCTTGAAAATTTTTTGATGAGCTTCGAAGAAATCCTACCTTCGAGAAATTTGAGCGAATTACAGTGCATACCCAGAATTGTGTGGGGGACACTCCCTTGCATATTGCCGCTATCAAAGGAGATGAGACGATCGTGAGGCGGCTTCTTAGTGCCGGAGCAGACCCTAACAGGAAAGGTGAGCATGGATTCACACCCCTTCATGAGGCGATTCAACAAGGCCATATAGGTGTGGTTGAGTTACTTCTCAAATCGGGAGCGGACTCACAGATAAGGAACGATTGGGGACAAGATTCTATGGAGTTGTCTGCGTGTGATGATTCACTTGATTATGTGACAGTGATTCGAACTCTTGTGGACTCTGTAGAGTCGAATTAGATGACTAAGTGGGCGGGGTCTTAAATGGGTCACTGGAAAGAGAAAAAGAGGACAAAATCTGGTTCTCTCAAACCTCGCCGACTCACAAAACTGCACTATTCGCTGGAAAATAAGCAATCTCTCTCTTAGTTCAAATCATGCTTATAACTCGTTTTTTAACCCCGTGTATTTACGCGGCTTTTCTGGGGTTGACTGGACTGTCTTTAGCCGAGTCGAAAAAGCCGAACATCATTTTGCTCTTTGCTGATGACATCAGTGCGCGCGAGATTCCGATCTACAATTCCTCGCATTGGAGCCCCCCGACGCATGGCAATAGCCAAGACGAAAAGTTCCGGGCCACCACTCCCGTGATGGACCGGCTCGCGGAGGAAGGGGTATGGGTCAAGGATGCGTGGTCAGCAGTTGTTTGTAAGCCGAGTCGAGCCATGATCATGAGTGGCCGCTTCGCTCATATTCAGAAGTGGTGGAATAATCGCGATGTGGGCAAAGCCTATGATGAGGAAGGAAAGCTTGGCCTCTGGCCTGTCTACGAGAGTAGTCCGATTACTTTGGCAACGGTGACCGGTGAGCAGGGTTATCGCACCTATTGGACTGGTAAGTCGCACCTTGCTGGTGATCAAATGCGCTTTGGCTTCGATGAAGCCTGTCACACTCCGGCGGAGTTAAGTGAGGTGAGTTTTCCTTACACCGATTTTAAAATCACGACCGAGAAAAGAGATGGTAAGCGAGTGATGATCAATCAGGACACCGGCGAGATCGTCGAAACCTATGCTCAAAATAGTTGGTACTGGCGTCCCGAGGTTCAGCTCCTCAACGATCCCTCTGCACCAGGGAAAGCAGTCTGGTGGCCGAACACTCCCGAGGCCTTGGCTGACTACGGACTACACACTTATGGCCCGGATGTAGAACAAGACTTCGCTTTCAACTTCATGGAGCGAGCAGTCGCAGACGACAAGCCCTTCTTCATTTTCCACGCTTCTCATCTTGGTCATGATGGCTTTAATTGGTTCGATCCTTCGGCGGAGTCAAAGTGGCCTAGTACTCCGAAGATTCATTGGGACGGAAAAGCTTACTCGCGTGAGGAACCCAAGATTACGGGTGATAATGGTAGCTATGATACCCACGACTCCATCACGGAGCTTGGACTCCATCACCATATCAACTACCTCGATTACCAATTATGGCGTTACCGCGAGAAGCTTCAGGATTTGGGCGTGGATGATAATACCATTATTATTTTTACGGCAGATAATGGCACCGGGGGATACGGTAAAAATAGTAGTATCCAGCAAAAGGGCTGCCACGTGCCCTTCATTTTCTATGCTCCCGGGATGACCAAAAAAGGGCAGCAGAATATTCTCGTGACGATTGCGGATATCCTCCCAACGCTGGCCGAACTTTCGGGTTATCAGATTCCAGAGGACTACGAAGTGAATGGGAAAAGTCTCGTTCCTTATCTCTTCACCGATGAAGAAGAGCACCGCGATTGGATTTATTGCTACCGTGGGCCGGAACAGATCATTCGTTCTCACAATGTCCTACGAGATGGACGCCATCGTTGGTGGGATGTTTCCGAGACTCCTGGCGATCTGACCAGTTTTGCGGAGATTAAAAACTTCGATGCCCTGTCGCCCGAGATTCGAAAAGAAGTGGCCATGCTTCAGAAGGTTCTTCCTCGTTTTGATAAATACGATGCCGAGCATGATGCTCCCGGGGTTCCTCCTCAGCCACCGATTAAGGCTAAAGGCGCTCGCTACTTCCGAGGGAAAAAGAAGTGATGGGCTTCTTTTGCTGAAGTCTAAGCTAAAATTTCGTGAATCACGTGGCCGTGGACGTCAGTGAGCCTCATGTCTCGGCCTCCGAAACGGAACGTGCTTTGTTCGTGATCGATTCCTAACAGATGAAGCATAGTAGCGTGTAGATCGTGCATCTCAATGCGATTTTGCACCGCCTTGTAGCCGAACTCATCAGTCTCTCCGTAGCTCGTGCCACCTTTCACGCCGCCGCCTGCGAGCCACATCGTGAAGCCAAAGGGATTGTGATCACGTCCGTCTTTGCCTTGGGCAAAAGGGGTGCGTCCGAATTCGCCGGCCCAGACGACGAGAGTGTCTTCTAACAGGCCGCGTTTTTGTAAATCCTCTAACAGTCCTGCAATGGGCTGATCGACTGCACGGCAATTGTTTTCATGGCCCTCGCGTAATTTGTCGTGTTGATCCCAGCGATCACCGCCGACCTTGGGACAGGTCAGTTCGATGAAGCGGACTCCTCGCTCCACGAGTCGCCTCGCAATGAGGCATTGGCGTCCAAAGGTCTGGGTTCCAGTGAAGTTGGAGTCGAGGCCATAGAGTTTTTTGGTCGCTTCACTCTCGCCGTCGATCGCCATCAAATCGGGGACCGCAGTCTGCATGCGATAGGCGGTCTCATAGTTGGCGATGGCGGACTCAATCGCAGACTCGTGGCCGTAGTTGCCGAGCGCGAGTTCATCGAGTGATTTGAGAGCATCGAGTTTGTTCCGTTGCAGTGCGGATTTTTTTTCTTGAGGGAGGATATTCGCAAGGGGCTCTTTGCCAGCTTTGAAGATGGAGCCCTGATAGGTTGCGGGCAGGAAGCTGGAGCTGAAGTTATCCAGCCCACCAGGCGGAATCATTCCTCCGTTCATGACCACAAAGCCGGGGAGATTTTGATTGGCGCTTCCGAGTCCATAACCAACCCATGCACCCATGCTAGGGCGACCCTGTAAGCCAGAGCCGGTGTGGAGGAAGTAATTGGCGAAAGTGTGTTCCGAGAATTGAGAAGTGCAGGACTTCACCATTGCCAGTTTGTCGGCATGTTTGGCGACGTGGGGGAAGAGACTGCTCACCCAGTGACCGCACTCTCCATATTGTTTAAAGTCCCACGGAGAGCCCATGATAGTGCCCACGTTATCGAATTGGGTGGGTTCGAGTTTACCCATTACCTGGGAGGCATTTTGCCCGTTGTATTTGGCCAAAGTGGGTTTGTAATCAAAGGTGTCTACATGGGACGGTCCTCCGTCCATGTAGAGGAAGATGATGTTCTTCGCACGAGGCGCGTGATGCGGCAGTTTACCGTTTAGGATGCTAGTAGAAGCTCCAAAAGAACGATCGTTGAGCAGGCTTGCCAAGGCGACGGCACCAATGCCGTGGGCTCCTTGTTGAAGGATTTGGCGGCGAGTTACGGGCGCAGGGGCGTAGCGTCGGCAGTGCATGATTTATCGGAGGTAGATGGATTCTTTCTTATTGAACAAGAGGTGGCAGAAGTCCGTCCACACTCGTTCGTCGTTCGGACCAGCTTGATAGTTCGTTTGCTGAGTACTGAGAAATTGTTGCAAAGCCTCGTATTCGGCTTCCTGCGGTTCGCGAGCGAAGGCCGTGAGGAAGGCTTGCTGAATGCGTGCGCGGGGCTCGGGGTTTTTGAGCAGGACATGGGCCCATCGTTTCGCCTCCTGAATCACAAAAGGATCGTTCATTAAGGTCAGCGACTGGGCAGGGACGTTAGAGAGGCTGCGTCGCCCCATTGTGGTGAAGGGGATAGGGCGATCGAAGGCGGCTTCAAAGGGTGGTAAGAAATTGCGTTTGACTGCTAGGTAGAGGCTCCGTCTGCCGTCTCCATTGAGGGGGCCGCTCTTAGGTTTGCCCCGACCTTCCATGAAAGAGGTGAGGTGGACGGGAGTGCTCGGACCGCCGATTTGTTGGTTCAGGCTGCCTGAGATAGCGAGGATGTTATCCCGCACCGCTTCCGCTTGGAGACGCCGCACCCGCGCCTTGTAGAGGAGGCGGTTGTCGGGATCGATTTGTGCTACGATCTCTTCCGTAATCTCGGGATTAGGAATGCAGGATTGACGGTAAGTTTTGGAGAGAACGAGTTGGCGAATGAGCTTTTTGGTCGACCATCCTTGTGCGACGAAATCGAGTGCAAGCCAATCTAACAGTTCGGGATGGCTGGGCTCCTCGCCCATCACTCCAAAGTCATCTACGGAGGAAACAATGCCTACCCCAAAGAGGTGGTGCCAGACTCGATTGACATAGACGCGAGCAGTGAGCGGATGTTCAGCGGTCACGAGGCTCTCTGCCAATTGGAGTCGACCACTTCCTGCGCTAGCTTGCGGCATTTGTTCGCCACCCAGAGCAGTTAGATTACGTCGGGCGACTTCATCGCCGAGGCTCTTGTGGCTCCCTCGAATGTGAACGAGGTCGTTCTCGGGAGTGCCGTCTTCCATCGCTAGCACTCGCACGGGGTCGGGGAGGGCTTTTTCGACTGCCTTGGCCTCAGTCAAGATCTGGCTGAGCGCTAGGTTGGCCTCTCCATCGAGAGGGAGTTGATTCAGGTGCGACTGGTCGCTTTTACGATAAGCAATTTCGTCAATAGCGAGGAAGCCATCCCCGTGATCGAGGAATTCGAGATAGACTCGATGACCTTGGTATTTTTTGAGATCTTTGCCGAGTTTGTACCATTGGAATTCTGGGTGTGCGTTTTTTTGTTTAAGCGCCTTCGGATTGAGATGAGTACCTTTGAAGAGGAGGTTGTGGTAGGGACTCATGAAGTAACCATCGATGACAATATTCACCGAGACGTTTCCCTTGGCTGCTAGATGGAGATAAAGCTCAGGTTCTTCCAAGGTGAAGGTCGGTGAGCGGAGTGCTCCTGATAGTTTATTTCCGAACAAGCCGCTATGCATCACTCCACCTCCAACAAAAGGTTGTTTGGGCGAGCCTAAGGCCACGCTGACTGAATTAGCGGCCGTGGGTTTACTCGGAAAGGCTTGTCCTTCACGGGTCCATCCGTCAGGTAACCCGGAGTCGAAGGAGAAAAGACTTTGCGTCGGTGTTTGCACTGGACTGATCGTCGTCTTATCTATTTCTGCGCTCGCTTGTCGCTGCAGAGATTGCAACTTCGCCATTCCTTGTGAGATTTTCTCATGCGGGTCCAGATTACGGACCACTCGGCGACTACTCTGGAGGTAGCCTGCGAGGGCATAAAAGTCTTTCGTTGAGATGGCATCGAATTTGTGATCATGGCAGCGCGCACAGGATACGGTGAGCCCGAGGAAGCTTTTGGAAAAGACATCGATCTGATTGTCGATGCGGAGCACTTCGTCAGCGCGCACATCTGTCGGCCCATGGGTCGCTTCGCCTAACAGCCAAGAGCCGGTCGCAATGACAGACTCATTGAGCCCGCTGTCGGCATCGATACGAGGAGAGGGAAGGAGGTCTCCGGCGACGTGTTCTTTGACAAACTGATGATAAGGCACGTCGTTGTTGAAGGCTCGGATGAGATAGTCCCGGTAACGCCAAGCGTGAGGGATGGAGTAGTCGAACTCGTGGCCATAGCTCTCGGCGTAGCGCATCAGGTCCATCCAATGCCGAGCCCAGCGTTCTCCAAAACGGGATGAGGTAAGAAGCCGATCGACGACTTTTTGATAAGCGTGCTCCGTCTCATCTTCGAAAAAGTTGGTCACTTCTTTTGGAGTGGGAGGTAAGCCAGTTAGATCGAAGGTAACTCGCCGAAGCCAGTCTCCTTTTTTGGCCTCGGCGGTGGGTTTGAGATTTGCTTGCTCCAATTTTGCGAGGATGAATTGGTCCACCGGATTGTGAGTCCAAGTCTCGTCGGAGACAGAGGGAAAGGGGTGTGAAATGGGAGATTGCCAACACCAATGCTCGTTTTTTCGTTTTTCGAGGTCGAATTTTTCTTTTCGAGAGTCGGTGGATTGTTCTTCTTCCGGCCAAGGCGCTCCCATGGCCACCCATTTTTCGAGAGCCTCGATTTGATGAGCTGGTAATTTGGTTTTGGGCGGCATCTCCAAGTCGACATTGTCGTAACGTACCGTCTCGATGAGGAGACTGGCATCGGGATCACCCGGGACGATCGCAGGGCCCGTGTCGCCGCCTTCTAGCATGGCGGTGCGTGAATCAAGCCAGAGACTCGCTTTCACTTTTTTAGCTTCGACACTGTGACACTCGTAACAGCTTTGCACGAGCACTGGTCGGATTTCTTTCTCAAAGAATTCGAGTTCAGGTTGAGACCAGGCTGCTATGATGCCGAGAAGTGAAATGTAGGCGTAACGATACACGAGATAGGAGTATAAGCGTTAGGAATAAACGCAGTATGTTCTCTATTTTTTCACTGAAATCCAAAAATCGGAAAGAAATAGTATCCGCATTTCTCTCGAAAACGTTGCGCGGTTAACCTGAGTAGGGCAAGAGGCTCAGTGACTAATTCCGTTTGATAATAAGGATTTTCCAGAAGCATCTACCGCATTGGCTAGGACAAAAGTCGACGGATTTGGGGATGTTTTGACCTCCTTTAAAGGCACCTCCGATAACCTCATTCAACAGGATTCTGAATCGCCTCGATTTGAGAAAATCAGGAATCATTTTTCTCCGAAAACAAGTTACCGAAGATGCTCTCAAGTGTTGAGATTCACCGTTATTTTTCACAGATATTTTCCTTCCTTGGACAACCCTGTGGATAGGTTGAATTCTTGATTTTACTTCTAAATCGGAATGGGCTTTAACTTCATTATGACTTCGCTCACCAAGCCGTTCGTATCAGTTGGCACTGGGATTCTCTCGCTGACTTTTCTTTCCTGCCAAAATCTCTCAAATCGTTTTTCAGGAGAGGATAATATTCTTACTTCGGATGGCTCGGGAGGGGCACCAGTCGAGGCTCTTAAGAATTCACGACCAAGCTTATTGAGTTTCAAGGAACTGAGTTCACTTGCCGAAAATCCAAAACCAGAAGGGAAACTAGCCACGAAATTCGATAAGTTGCTGACCACGCCATACGTCGATAATTCGGTTTACTTTCGCTCTGGGCTTCCCGAGGCCAATGTTCATCCCCAGCTTGGACCTTCTATTCGAGTGAGCACTTGGAATGTGGAGAAGTCGGTCCGTGCTTTCGAAGCAGGTAAGGCTCTCACCTCAGAGTCTACTTTCATTAAAATGATGCGACCTGAATACCGTGAGGAAAAGATGGCTCAGGAAGAGGCGGTTCGCCAGCGTGCCGTCCTTGCCGCCTCTGATGTCTTATTGTTGCAGGAGATGGACATTGGCCATTGTCGCAGTGGATACCTTTTTGCAGCCCAGCATCTGGCTCGCAAGATGAAGATGAACTTCGTTTATGCTCCT
>CALFBF010000047.1 GCA_937949965.1 uncultured Roseibacillus sp. | reverse complement strand
GCACAGAGGAGATGGCTTGATCCTAGTCGAGAAAGATGCTCGACGTTTTATCATGTGATTAATCGGGTGGTGGATCGGCGTTTTGTGCTAGGGAATGAGGAGAAGGAGAAGTTCCGAATGTTTCTACGGATGGCGGAGAATTTTTCGGGATGTCGCGTGTTAGCTTATTGTGTGATGAGCAATCATTTCCACGTTTTGTTAGAGGTCCCTCCGAGGGTTAGGAAAGTGGGTGACTTTGTTTTGATGGATGAAGGAGAAGAGCGCGAGCGTGCGAAGGAGGCCGATGCTGCGGGTAGTTCAACTGTTGTGAGTGGGGGAAGACGAGGGGCTGATTCTGAAATTGAGGAAGAAGAGTTTTTTGAGAGATTGCGGGAACTCTATTCGGAAGCAGTGGTAGAAGGGATTCGTGCGCAGGTCCAAGAGGCGAAAGATCGAAATCACCCCGAAGAAGTGGTTCGTATCTTTGCCCGTTATGCCTATCGCATGCATGATTTGAGTGAGTTTATGAAGACGCTGACTCAGCGATTCTCGAGTTGGTTCAATCGCAGTCGCGAGCGGAAGGGGCGCTTGTGGGAGCAACGCTTCAAGAGCGTGATTGTGCAGGATGGGATCGCTGCTCGCACGATGGCGGCTTATATTGATCTGAATCCGGTGCGCGCGGGTATTGTTCAGGATGCAGCCGATTACCGCTGGTCAAGCTATGGGGAGGCGGTGGCAGGGGGAAGAAAAGCACGGGCCGGTCTGGTGCGTGCTTTGGGCGGGAAGAGTCCTCGCAAAGACAATACTGCACTATCCTTGGACGCCTTTGACTTCAAAAAACTAGTTCGCGCATGGAGCCAAGGTGGAGTGGGTAAAACTTACCGGAGAATTCTGTTAGGAAAGGGAGAAGAGCAGGTGCTAGAAGCCCGTGTTGTTCGTAAGGGAATGCCGAAAGAGCAAGTGGAGAAAAAGCTGGGAGAACTGGAAGCGAGGAAGAGTGACTTCGCGATCTCGGAAGTGGTGCGGCATCGGGTGAGATATTTTTCGGATGGGGTTGTGATCGGAGGGAAAGATTTTGTAGAAGAAATTTTCCGTGAGAATCGAGAGCGTTTCGGACCAAAGCGAGAAACAGGAGCCAGAAAGCCAAGGGGTGCTTTGCGGAAATTCGAGAAAGTGCTTTGGACGGCAAGGGATTTACGGAAAGAGTAAAGGCTTTGTTGGGATCCTGAGGCTTTCGAAGGGCTTTCGAAGCAGACGCTAGCTCCCAAGACCTTAAATGAGTATCTGAATGCGGCTCATGTCTTTTTAAATTGGTTGGTCAGGCGTGGGTGGACGGGAGGACAACCACTCAAGCATGTTGAAAAGGTTGATGTCCGTGGGAAACAGTAAAAACGGAGAGCAATTAGGGATGAAGAATTTTCGCGACTTCTCAAAGTCTCTGAAGATTACCGTCTCCTTTACATCATCGCTATTTTCACGGGACTACGCCTCGGAGAGCTTTCTGGGTTGGTGTGGTCGAATGTGAAACTCGAAGACAGGTGCCCCCACATCCACGTCCCAGCGTCTTACACAAGAACTCATGAGGCACAGTGACCCTCGACTAACGGCGAATCTCTACACGGACGTGTCTCATCTGCCAACTTTTGAGGCGGTGCAGAATTTGGAGTGGATTGACGAGTCATCCAGCAGTCCAGAATCTAACAGAAAATCATGTCCACACATAGGTCCACAAACTCTAGGCTCAGAGGGTCATTTCCTGTCACAAACCGACATTTCTAACGAGAGTTTAGAAAGTCCCGCAAACCCTTGTAAAATCAAAGAAAAGACCGTCGTTTCTTGTGAAAATGACGGTCAAAGAATGGTCGGGATGACAGGATTCGAACCTGCGACCTCTTCACCCCCAGCGAAGCGCGCTACCAAGCTGCGCCACATCCCGACATTCGAGGGCGGTCTTAACCTTTCGGGCGGGCTTTTGGCAAGTGATGTTTTCAATTGTTTTGCGAACAAGGAGGGTCGGTGAAATTCCTTTAAACTCGGGCCTGACAAACGAGTGACGCTCTGCCAACTTCGTTGTCCTCCCGACGGAGAGTTAGATAATGAAGGTAATAAAAACAGCAGTTCTCGGTGCTTCGGGTTATACCGGAATTGAGCTCTTACGCTTACTCCTAGCTCATCCAGGGGTGGAAATTACGGCTATCACCTCGCGAACTCATGCCGGAAAATCGCTGGCAGAAGTTCTTCCTCGTTTTGCGGGCCTAGCTGGCGCGGAAATTTCGTTCATCGAGCCGGATATGGAAGCGGTGGTGGCCTCAGGTGGAGAGACTGCATTCTTGGCTCTCCCTCATGGCAAGGCTTCGAATTACGCGCTTCCTCTGTTAGAAAAAGGACTGCGCGTGATTGATCTCTCAGCGGACTTCCGATTGCGAGAGGCGGAGACTTACGAGGAGTTCTATGGTGAGCCCCATCCAGCTCCGGAGTGGTTGACGAAGGCGGTGTATGGCATGCCAGAGCTTTATCGCAAAGAAATTGAGGCGAGCCAGCTTGTGGCTTCACCGGGTTGTTATCCCACTTCGATTATTCTTCCTCTGGTCCCCTTGCTGCGTGCCGGTCTTATCGAGCCGGAGAGCATTGTGGTGTCTTCGATGAGTGGGGTCTCGGGTGCGGGTCGCAAGGCGGCTTTACCGATTATATTCTCGGAGGTGAATGAGTCTTTACGGGCTTACGGTCTTCCCAAGCATCGCCATCTTTCCGAGATTGAGCAGGAGTTATCTTTTGCGGCGGGGAGAGAAGTGCGCATTACATTTACTCCGCACTTGGTGCCAGTTACGCGAGGGATTCACTCCACCATTACGGCCACCCTCAGTTCTCCCTTCGAGCAAGTGGGAGCGACTCTGGAAGAGGCTTATGAGAAGGAGCCTTTCGTTCGTCTGTTAGGAGCGGGTGGAGCGGCAGATACCGCGAATGTGACGCGGAGTAACTTCGTCGATATCGGCTGGCATTCTGATCCACGGACCAATCGCCTGATTATCACTTCGGCAGAAGATAATTTAACAAAGGGTGCCTCTGGTCAGGCCATTCAGGCATTTAATCTGCTTCATGGACTTCCCGCGACCATGGGATTGATGAATCTCTAATCTTAGCTCTCACTCATATTGCGAACATGCCTTACCAGAAAGTGAAAGGAGGAGTCTGTGCTCCCAAGGAATTCTATGCGAGCGCTGTTGCGGCAGGGATTAAGAGTCCGGAGATGGAACGACTTGATCTCGCTTTGATCTATTCCCAAGAGCCTTGTGTCTCGAGCGGTACCTTCACGACCAACCGGGTCAAGGCCGCTCCGGTGAGAGTTTCCCAAGCAAATTTGCGCAAGAATGAGATTCGCGCCATCATTGCGAATTCAGGGAATGCCAATGCGTGCACTGGAATCAAGGGCTTGCAAGATGCGCGTGCAATGGCGGATCTAGTAGCAAAGCCGCTCAAGATCCGTCGGCGCGAAGTGGGCGTTTGTTCAACGGGTGTTATTGGCCTGCCTTTGCCGATGGAGCGGATGACTCCCCATGGCGAAGCGCTTGTAGAAGGGCTCAAGCCGAGCAATGGGACCAAGGTTGCGAAGGCGATCATGACTTCTGATACGCGGCACAAGCAAATTGCGATCACGACCGAGATCGAGGGCACCGAGATCACGATTGGGGCCTGTGTCAAAGGAGCTGGAATGATCTGTCCCTCGATGGCGACGATGCTCTGCTTTGTGACGACTGATGCTCGGGTCTCGCGAGCTTGCCTAGAGAAGTGCCTTTTAGAGGCCGTGGAATCGTCCTTCAATCGAGTCACGATCGATGGCGATATGTCCACCAATGATACTGTTTTAGTTTTGGCGAATGGGGCGGCCGGAGGACCGAATATTCATCGGCGCTCAAAGTCGTGTCGGCAGTTTTGTGATGCTCTCAAATGGGTTCTAACAGAACTTGCAAAAGACATTGTCCGCGACGGCGAGCGAGTGACCAAGTTCGTCACCGTAGAGGTGAAGGGTGCGCGCACTTACCTCGATGCCAAGAAGGTCGCGGAAGCGGTAGCTAAGTCGCAGCTCGTGAAGTCTTCTTGGAATGGTAATGACCCAAACTGGGGGCGCATTATCCATGCCGTCGGTTATTCGCGGGCTCCGATTCGTGAGGAGTTAGTCGATATCTATTACGAAGGTCTGCCTGCTTGTCTGGGCGGTTTGGTGGCAGAGACCCCGCTAGAGAAGTTGCGTGCGATCGCGAAGAAGGGGAGCTTTAGGATCACCATCGATCTCAATCTAGGGAAATCGGATTACAAGATTTACTCCTCTGATCTCTCGCCCGAATACGTAGACTTCAACCGTTCCGAGTATGCCTATTGGAATCAGGCGCGCAAGGAAGGGACGGTGGGCTAACAGTTTCTAACAGGTAGAAGCCAGTGAAGAGGAGACTTCGGGGTAGACGAACTTTTTGCCCTCGTAATTTCGCAACACCACTTCGCGTTCTGACTTGGAGACTACGTAGTTGGGATTGAGGGGAATTTTGCCTCCTCCTCCGGGAGCATCGAGCACGTATTGGGGGAGGGCGTAACCGGTGGTGTGACCACGGAGTTGTTCAATGAGATCGAGCCCGGTCTGAACTGAAGTCCGCAGGTGGGATGAGCCTTGGATGAGGTCGCATTGGTAGAGGTAGTAGGGTTTGACGCGGCACATCAAGAGCTTGTGCAGGAGGGCGGCGTGGGTTGGGAGGTCATCATTCACTCCACGTAGCAGGACGGACTGATTGCCGAGCTGGATGCCGGCCTTGCTCAGGCGAGCGAGTCCATCGCGGACTTCGGTCGTGAGCTCGCGGGGGTGGTTGGTGTGGATGGAGATGAAGAGGGGGTGATGTTTCTCTAACATCTCACAAAGTTGTGGGGTGATGCGTTGGGGAAGGAAGATGGGAATGCGAGAACCGATGCGCACAAATTGGATGTGTGGGATCTGGCGCAGGCGAGTCAGAATCTTATCCAAGCGGTTGTCAGAAAGTAACAACGGGTCGCCTCCGGAGAGGAGAACGTCTCGCACTGAGGGGGTCTTTTCGAGGTATTCGAAAGCGGCTTCCCACTGGGTTTCTAGTTTTTGATCGGACACTCCGGAGACCACACGCGAGCGCGTGCAGTAACGGCAGTAGGAGGCGCAGCGATCGGTGACTAAGAAGAGGACTCGGTCGGGATAGCGGTGCACGAGTCCGGGCACTGGCATGTGCGAGTCTTCCCCGCAAGGGTCAGACATTTCGGTGGGATCGGTGAGAGATTCCTCAATGCGGGGAAGGACCTGCCGACGGATCGGATCGTCGGCATCGGTACTGTGGACGAGATTGAAGAAGTGGGGGGTGATCGCGGTGGCGAGCTTGGTGCCGGTGAGGAGGAGACCCGCGCGTTCTTCCTCTGAGAGAGTGAGGTGTTGCTCCAGCTGAGGGAGCGTTTTGAGTGAATTCTTCAGCTGCCAGGTATGGGAGTTCCAGTCTGCAAGGGGCACTTCGGAAAAGCGACCAGGATGGGAGCTGCGGAATTCGATTTCCCTTTGGTAGATGGGGTCTTGGGTCATGCGCTTGGGAAGAGCAGTTTAGGACCGAAAGTGGTTATGTCAAAGAGCGGGATTTGTAATCAGTAAGGCTGAAATAAGGTGGATTCTCCTTGGAAAGGAGATTCGGGATGTTCTCACAAGCTTTACGCGATATCGCGCGACCTTCTCAGGCAGAGATTTTGGAAGCCCTCAAGAAGTCTGAGGGCCTACCTATTTCGGACTTAGCCCGTACGGTCGGGATGAGTTACATGGGGGTGAAGCAACATTGCGTGACTTTAGAAAAAAAGGGCTATCTCGAGTGCTGGCGTATTCCGCGTTCGGAGGCTGGGGTAGGGAGGCCGGAGAAGTTGTATCGCCTGACTGAAAAGGCTGCACCCCTCTTCCCACAAGCGGGCGTGGAGCTGACCTTGGACTTCATGCAGGCGGTGGGAGAGCAGTTTGGGGAGACGGCACCGGAGAAATTACTCTTTCGGTATTACCAAAAACGACGCGAGGAGTGGCAGCGCCGGGTCCTGGTCGGCCGTTCACTCGCCGAGCGTTGTAAGAGATATGTCGAGGTCTGGGAAAAGCATGGGGCCTCGGCTCGGGTGCACCACGAGTCTGGAGAAGGTCTCCGTATCGAGGAGTTCCACAATCCCCTAGGTGCCATCTTCGCGGTCTATCCTTCTGCGCGTCGCTTTGAGGTCCACATGATGGAGCAGCTCTTAGCGACCAAGGTCACTATCGAAGAGCGCAAGGTCTCCAAGTCTGGCGAGAGGCTTCTCTATCTGTTAGGAAGCCTTTGAGGAGCGTCGAGGTGAGGAAGGGGTCTGGCGCTTGAACTGCGCGTAAGCTTCCTTGCCCATGTAGCGAGAGAGCAGTCCCGCGGGGGCGTCGTGTAAATCAACGAGAATGAGTGCATCGAGGCAATCGGAGAAATCGGGGTCGAGATTGAATTCTAACAAGGTCGCGTTGAGCTTGAGATATTGTCGAAGGAGGACGGGGATGCCTTTGCCGTCTGCTTCTGACTCCGAGACCCGTGCCGAGACTTGCTCGATGCTTTCTAACAGAGAAGAAATTTCTGGATTGGCGGGGAAGGGGTTGAGTGGCTTCACCAGTGGTCCTAATTCACGATCCCAGCGATTTTCGCGGAGGAACTTAACAATGATGTCTTGTGAGAGAGGGGTGTAATCCTGCGAGATGCTTACGGGACCGAAGAGGCGGTGGTAGCGGGGATTGCGCGAAACGTAGGTCGCGATTCCTTTCCAAAGCGCAAGCAAGGGTGCGAGGGATTTCTGGTAACCGGGTGCAACGAATGAGCGCCCGAGTTCTAAGGCTGGATTGAGGTGATCGAGGAAGGGTGCCTCGAACTCGAAAAGAGTGGAGCAATAGAGTCCTTCGGGGCCGTGATGGCGAAGGACTTCGTCCGTGCGTGCTAATCGGTAAGCTCCCGCGACGCGTTCATTCTTGCGATCCCAGAGGAAGAGGTGCTGGTAGTGTTCGTCGAAGCGATCAAGGTCGATTTCTTGCCCCGTACCTTCGCCAACTGCGCGGAAGGAGACCTCGCGCAGGCGGCCAATCTCAGGCATAAGTTGCGGAATCTCGTGAGCGTTAGCGAGGTAAACATCAAGGTCCCCTTGGGTAGCCAAGAGCGCGTTCTTTCCAAGAGACTCGATTTCAGGAGTGAGTTCAGTCGCAATCATACTAGGCTGAGGTAGAGGCGCGGTGGCGTATCGTCGAGGGGGCCACCCCAAAGTTGTTCTCAGGTTTGATCCCTTGTTCATTACAAATCCCTCCGATCATCGCAAAGTGATGAACGGTATGGCTAACGAGGAATTGGAGTTCGCGCCCGAATGTGGACGGTTGCCAAGCAGAGGATTCAGCTCCGCAATCCATTTTGACAAGTAATCCGACCGGAGGAGAGTTCTGTGTGACTTGAGCTAACCTTTCTCGAATTTCACGTGTTTTGGCAGTGGCGCATTCCGTTTCGGTTTCCAGAGCGGGCAATCGCATACGCTGATCATAGTCGATCTTGGTTTCTGCGAGGCCGTTGAGGAAGGAGTCGTAGTGATCAAGGCAGTGGCGGAGGTGGCCTCCAACGGTAGACCCATAGAAAGTAGATGAGGGGCAGCTAAAGGCCGAATCTTCCAGCTGTCCCAAAAGCCGTTCTGCTTGGGCGAGATAATGGAGGTTGGCGTCGATGAGCTCGTTCATTTCGTGCGGCATTCTTCCCATGAGAGGTTCATTTGGTCCATTTTATTTCCTGTCGATTTCAATCTATCCGATTTGCCAGCTTCAGCACCTGATCTCTCACTGCGGCGGTGAGTTCATCAGGATTTTTCGGAAGATTCGAGATCGAAATAGGCGGACCGACCTTTACGGGGACTGTTTCGCCACGCCGAGATAGGAAAGCATGAGGAAGGGCGAGCAAGCGGAGAGTGGGGTGAATAGCTCCCGGAAGATGGAACCAGAGCGGATTTTCACCCGGAAACCCAAGAGGCAGAATGGAAGCGCCAGACTTCAGCGCCAAGCGCGCTAGGTGCGTGGTCCAGACCCCTTCTTGGATGCTTAGCTGTGACCAACGCCAGCGTTCCACTTCGCCAGCGGGAAAGATCACGATGCAGCCACCCTTGCGTAAGTGCAGCAGTGCTCGCTTCATGCTTTGTAAATTCACCTGCCGAGAGGCCGGGGAATCGTCGAGAATTTCTAGAGGCAGAAACCACTCGTTCTGCGCGGGATGGGAGAGGACGGCATTTCCGAAGACCAAGGTGTCGGGCCGTGCGGTCAAAGCGAGCTCCGAGGCCACAATGGCGTCAAGCGCTCCGAAGGGATGATTGGCCACTACGATGGTGGGACCAGACTGAGGGATGAGTTTGTTGAACTCGGTCCGGT
The DNA here is from genome assembly GCA_937949965.1 of uncultured Roseibacillus sp. Taxonomy (GTDB): domain Bacteria; phylum Verrucomicrobiota; class Verrucomicrobiia; order Verrucomicrobiales; family Akkermansiaceae; genus Roseibacillus. Next base: position 3,577 of record CALFBF010000047.1, on the reverse strand, counting down.
CCTCAATCTCTGCCTCAATGTATTCTCGACTCGATTGATAAGGATTGCGGTGTCCAGGCGGGATGCTAGCGAGCATATCACTCATCCCAGCTAGTCCGAGGAGGTGGTCGAGCTTTGCGGCTATTCTACGACGCAGCGGAGTTTGCGCGAAAAAAGGGTATTCTTTTTCGAGGGCAAAGAGAGGGTTGGGAGAATCTGACATAGCCAAAGGAAGACTGGGCAGAAAGGAAGTAAGGGAGACGGTTTCTTACGTCCTCCTTTAGAACTCCTTATCTGCAAAAACAAACCAAGAAACGAGAGTGTAGGTGGTGAGGTAAGCAAGCGCGAGGGCAGCGACCTTTACTGCCGTTAGCACGGGGATGAAGGTTCCCGCAATCGCGGCATCCGCGAGCCCAAAGATGGAGAGATCAGGGAAGACTAGGGAGAGGAGTTGCACGGCGGCCTTCCCGATGAAGGACTCTCCTAGCGCAGTCGTTTCCATCCAATATTCTCGCGCTTGCCCCATGAAGAATCCGATGAAGTAGACCAGAATGGTGCTGATGATGGTGAACAAGGTCGAGGAACTAAAGGTCGAGATCAAGAGCGCCACCGCTGCAATCACAGCTGCTTCCAGAAAGATTCCTAGAATGCCAAATTGGAGCGAGAGGGTAGGCCCGTGTCGTCTGACCTCTGCGACTTCCAGCGCGATGTCCGCCTTGGTATAGCCCCGGCTTTCGAGGAAGGCGACTCGCTCGGCTTCGACGACTCCAGTTCGGTATTGTAGCACCCCCGTCATGAGCAGGTCCATTGCGAGCAGTGCTACAAAGGTCAGGAGGAGGACCCCGAGTAATTTCCCGATGAGGTAGTCGAGCCGAGGGACTGGTTTGCAGAGGATGGTGTAGAGGATACGGTCCTCCAGGTCGCGGGGAATGAGCAGTGCTGTTGCCGCGAGCGAAAAGATGATCGCAAAGAGCTTCATCAACCCAATTGTGCCTGACTTCCAGAGTCGCAGTTCCTCCGCTGCCACCGCTTCTGGTCCCATAGTGTGGGGGAGGCGGAAGAAGTTCAGCGCAATCGCCAGCACCACAAAGATGGCCAGAAAGTAGAAAACCTTCATACGGACAAGTTGGGTAAAGGTGCCAGAGGCAATGGTGATGATGCGATGCACAGTAGTGAGAGCTTATGATTCCGGCGCAGTGGGCCAAGTTCTTAATCGGGAGAGATAACTTTTCGTGTTAGAGTTATTTAAGATTCCAACGCTTGCGGCAAAAATCCGAAGACCCGCTTCACCGCTTCACGCTTGAGCCGCAGTTCCCGCCACTCGTTCACGAGGCGACTCGCCTCAATGACGCCACAGCCTGCGGGGATCTCCACCTCTGAGCCCTGCCAGAGAGTCATCCGAATCCCGACCAGAGCCTCAAAGGAACCTTCGTGAAAGAGCCCGAAGGGAGCGCCGAACCAGGCAGGACACCCAAGACGTTGTCTCCAATCGTAGAGGGTAGAGAGAGTTTCCGAAGTGCGAGGGAGAGGCCCGAGCGCGGGCGTGGGGTTGAGCCGTTGCACCAGATTGGCGGCACTTTCCTTACGGTAGAGCTCGACCTCAATGGGGGTATGGAAGTGAATCAGTTCTCCCAAGTCCAGAATCTGCCTTTCCTTGCGCCTCACCATTCCAAAGTCCGCCAACTTGGCCATCAGGGTCTGCGCTACGAACTCGTGTTCGCGGATCTCCTTTTCATCCACGCCAAAGAGTTCTCGTTCTTCCCGGCGCGCCGTGCCCGCGAGCGCCATCGTCGTGAGCAGGCCGTCTTTTAGGTGAAAGAGTTGTTCGGGTGTCGCCGAGAGGACTCCTTGCTGACCTTCCCCCCAACCAAAGAGACGCATCCCAGGGGCGAGTTCTTGGGGTAAGTTTTGCCAACGGGCAGGTGGTCCAGACCACATCCCGCGCTCGGTCACCACGGGGACCGATTTTTCCAGACTACCACTGCGAATACGGTCGATGACTTCGCGGAAGATCTCCGCAAAGAGCCCCGCCTCCGGTTCTTGCCATTCGATCGCCTCCTCGCCTTGGGTGCCGAAGAGCCCTTTTAAAGAATCAACGACCTCGTAACGTTGCGGGCGATACCACGGCTTTTTAGCGCTCAGGGCAAAGTCGTTGCGATAAAAGGCAACTCCCTCCGTGGGACACTCCGCAAGCTGCTCGAAGGGACCGTGCCCGAGAATAATCTGCCTGTCTGCAGTCGCGAAGCAGGCCCAGTCCATTGTCAAAGAAGAAAGATGCGATTACTGTGCGTTGGCCGCGCAACCGTTCTCGATGATTTGCAAGAAGCTTGCTACTTCCATACTCGCACCGCCAACGAGGGCGCCATCGATATCTGGTTGACCAAGGAGCTCCGCCGCATTGTCTGGCTTCACACTGCCGCCATACTGGATACGGACCTTATCAGCCACTTCCCCACCAAAGCTTTCGGCGAGAATAATGCGCACCTTAGCGTGGGCATCTTGCGCTTGCTCAGGGGAAGCCGTCACCCCCGTGCCGATGGCCCAGACGGGTTCGTAGGCGAGAACGGTTTCTAACAAATCCTTCTCTGAGAGACCCTTCAATCCCTCGACTAACTGACGTCTTAGCACAGCGTCTAACTGACCAGCCTCGCGCTCTTCGAGAGTTTCCCCGATGCAGAAGATTGGCTTAAGGTTCGTTTCGCGCACCTTATGCATCTTCGCATTCAGCACCTCGTCGCATTCGCCAAAGATCGCACGACGCTCACTGTGACCGATGATCACGTAGGGGACATAGAGCTCCTTTAGCATCATCACATTGATCTCACCGGTGTAAGCACCAGCATCGTATTGCGACACATTCTGAGCCGCTACCGAGATATCGTTGGTGGAAAGAGTGCTAGTCGCAACTGGCAGACTGACGAAAGGAGGCGCGATAACGACATCACACTTATCGCCCGCGCGACCGATCTTCGAAATGAGATCCTTGAGAAAGTCCTCCGTCTCAGCAGGACCTTTATTCATCTTCCAGTTGGCGGCAATAATCGGCTTTCTCATTATATAATGCGTTGCGGGTGAGCGCTCCGCTGCTTTACCCCGAGAGAGGTCCGCAAGCAAGACCTGAAATCGGAGCCCATTCGCGGAGGTCGCGCTCTTTTCGTTTCTTTCTTGTTCTTTCTCTGCGTGTTGAGCTGCTTTGATCCCCCTCAGATTGAGAATCCCGAAGCAGGTATCTGGGGCCCACAGTTGGCCCCAGTTTCGACCGAGGAAGAAAGGAAGTCAGTCTCCCCCCGACATCTCTTGAGAAATCACCCGAAATTTCCTCACAAGAAATTGCGACAGAAGATTGACGCCACGCGTAATCTTTGATTTTCTCCCCGTCCCCTCAACGACAGGATCGGTGGCTGAGTGGTCGAAAGCGCTCCCCTGCTAAGGGAGTATACTCCAAAAGGGTATCGAGGGTTCGAATCCCTCCCGGTCCGCCACCCTAGTAATCAGCTAGTTGTGGTGGCTGCGAATGGTTGTTTATACTCTGTCTTATACCAGAGATTGATGAATTCAGGTTGTTGGGAGAATGGTTTGATAGAATCGGGGGCGAAGA
>CALFBF010000046.1 GCA_937949965.1 uncultured Roseibacillus sp. | reverse complement strand
CCAGAAGTGCACTCTGGGAATTTTTTGCTTTGGGAAACTGAAGCATCAGCGGAACGGCCGCTGGAACTCGCTGACCCTACTAAGGAAATCGGAGTGTGGGCCTACGATGAAGCGTTGGGTGTTCCGGTCTATGTCAGACAGAATCCTTGGACGTATTATGATCCTTACGGTCTTTTTGACTGGGGACAATTTGGTAAGAATCTTACGGGAGGTTTAGAAGTAGTAGGAGAGTATATTGATGATGCAGCCTTTTCGGTGTTGAACGTTGTGACCTTTGGTCAAAATGAGGTGTTTAGTTATTCGGCGGATCAGTTCAATTCGAAGAATAAAGCGATGCTGGGAGGTCTCTTCAATGCTGGAGAACAGGCACACGGTGTCGTTAATGGGATTATTGATGGTGATGTGGAAGGTATTGTGGCTTCTGGCGCTGCAATGGCAGGCGCGGAAAACCCTGAGGAACTGGCTGCTAATGTGCTGTTGGCTGGGGCCACCTATGGAGGTAGCAGGTATATAAATAAATCAGGTGGAAGTTCCGCAACGTCTCAAACTGCTAGAGAGGTAAACGAAAGAGTTACTAAGGCAACAACAATTGAAGTTGATGGTATCGAATTTAAGGGGCAGCGAAACCTTGCTCACCTCTCCGGAGACGAGCTTCTAGCTATCAAAAAGACAGGTAACAATCCTCCTAATGCTAATGGAGATTCAATGGTTCAGCACCATATTAATCAGGACCCAGCTGGACCTGTTGTGGAGATGCCAAGGAAGTTTCACAATATCCATAACGAGACTCAGCATCCAAAAGGGAATAAGAAAGGTGTTGGTCTAACTAAGCAAGAACGCAAGGATTTTAATAAGACCAGACGTAAGTTGAATAAGCAGCGAGCTAAAGGTGAAATTGAAAAACGAGAGACTTCAAAATGAAGAAAGAAACTTGGAATCTGATTGAAGAGTTCTTCGCGGACTCACCTACTTTGAAAGCTGAGCCAGTTTCTTATAAGGTGATTGATGAGGAGTTCAGTCAAAATAGTTTTACGATCCCTTCGGACTATAGAGAATTTATTCATCGATACGGAGGGGCAATTTTAGGAGCTTATAGCGTTTATGGTATCGGTTCTTGTAAATTGATGGGTAATGATAGCGATTCTGTTTTTAAAGTAACTGATAGTTTCAAGGTCCAAGGCTGGCCGGGAGTTGAAGGATGGTTGGTGGTGTCCGTAGACTCTGCAGGTAATCCAGTTGGAATGGATACTGATGGAAAGATTTGGGTTTCTGATGCTGTCCATGGATGTATTGATGAGTTAGCAGATTCTTTTGAAGAATATGTGCTTGAGTGGTGCTTAGATTTCGAAGATGAGGAAGATTAAGGAAAGGCGATGGAGTTAGTCGGAGAATCATGAATTTCTCATATTCTGTTAGATTTTAGATCAACAGAGGACTTTCGTTGGAAGGTCTGTTAGGAGAGGGGATGGCGAGTAGGGTTTTGCGATGGTCGAGGGCTGTCGCGGAAACGAGGTCCCCAAAGTCTTCAGGCGAGGCAAGGCGATGGGGTCTGTCCGTGAATTGTGAATTTTCGATATTCTGTTAGATTTTGAGCGCTGGTATGGGGGTGGTTGTTCTCTGGGTTAAGAGGGGAGGGGTGGTCTGGGAGAGGGGTCGTGGGCTTGCACGGCTGTCGCCCGGAAACGAGGGCGCTAAAAGCCGTCCTTGTCTCGACCGGGCGGTCACGCTTCCTGCATTGGTCGTTTAGACTCCCAAAAGCAGGAAATCGCGCCAGCCCTCGCGCGTTGTCCATTCGGAAGGCGTTCGCTAGGTCCCCAAAGTGTCCTCGACCCGGCTGGCTGCGCTGCGCACGGGATGAGGCCACCGGGGACCGCTCCCTTCGCTTGCTTCGGTGCCCGCCCGTCAGTCAGCTCCTCTGTCACCGCCCGACAAGTCGGGCTTGGCTAAAGCCATGCCAGCCGCAGTCTGCCGGGCTCGAGCGCGCAGAACAGGAGGGGGCGGGGCCGGCCAAAATTGCGCCTGCGGCGATTGGGAATGGGAGCCCCCACCTGTCTGCGCTGAGACGCATTTTTTTAGCTGAGTAATTCGAGGGTTTTCTTAGTATGAAAGCGTGAGAAAGACTCTTGCCTCCCTTCGGTCAGGGAAACTTTTCAGAAGGGGTGCTTTGGTCGCAAGCTCCCTTCGCAGTGCGCCTTTGCCCTCGCTCCGCTCACGCCCTGCTGATTGGTCGTCCCTCCTCCGGGACTCCTTCAGTTGATTGCCCTTCGGGCAGGGCAGTCCGCACCTCGCTCCGCTCGCCCCCGAATCGAAGTTGCCCTGGTGGTGCTCGATACCGCGAAATAAAAATCGAAGTCATCCGCTCGCACGTGCCGCCTAACCTGCGCGTCGCCTCAAGAATGGATCCTTCGGCGTCCGACCACTACCATTCTTGACCCGCCACGCAGGAAGGCGGCAGCGGCCTGTATCGGCTTGGCAGCCGATCTCAAAACTCTGTTTTGCTTCGAATCAAAAAGAAACCCCGTCTCGAAAGTCCGAAAGAGCGGGCCTGCCCTTCGAAGCCTTGGCGAAGGAGGGTGACGGCCAGAAACAAGCGAAGCGCAGTTGGACAGGAGCAAAGCGACGTGCCCCGAAAGGGTGTGACTGAAAGGAGCATCAATCGTATGTGGGGCAAGCCAAGTTTGGAGGCCGGGGGCTTCGGCGGCGCGGCCGGGTAGGGGAACGGTGTTCGGCGTCTCGTCTCCCACATCCTCGTTCCGCTTGGTGTGGCGCACCAACTTGACATCCTCTTTTTCCACGCGCTCGCTTGTGTCGGAGCAATGTCGTTTTCTTTTGTTATCTCGCGGGTTGCTTTACTTTCAAGGCATAAAAGTTCGCATCCAAAATCAGTCGGCAAATGGCGAATAGTTTTCGTCGGTTGGTATAAAAAGGGAAGGTAATTATAATGAGTAAATTCGCAAAACTCGCGTTTAATAATCACGAACAAAATTGCGCAGTCTAACCGCTTCGCCTAGTAGAAAAATTATGGAAGAAGAATCAACTCCCCCAGAACAGAATGAAGATTCTGCAAAGAAGTCGCGCTACGGCTCTCTTGATCAAGCAGTTAAATCTGCGATGGAAGAGGCAGCTGAGAAAGCGAAAGAAGCTGCTCCTCAAGTGAAAGACTCCCTTGGTGCTCTGCTGCAAGACCTGGCTTATGGTCTGGCTTATGGTAGCAGCTTTGCTAGCACTTTTGCACAAGAGTTTGTCCCCGATACTGTGAAGGATTCAGTCCGGAAGGGTTCGGATGATGGGAATGCTGCTGCTGGAGAAGCGGCAAGGCGCTTGCGAGAGGCGATGGCTCGTCGCACACAACACCCGGATAAGGAGGGTGATAAAGCAATCGGGATGATTACGAACTAAGGACGTTGCCGGTAACCAACAAAGAATTTAGAAAGTTGGAGAGTATTCTCTTGGAGTGGGTTTATTGGGGAGTTCTTCGGAGGTCCCCCTGAGAGTGAGTGCAGAATTTATTGGCTGTAATGTGTGTATGGTGAAGGCGGCTCCCGGGAAACTGGGAGTCGCCTTTTTATTCTAATTCTGTGTTTTTGAGCAAAGTTTATTCAGAAACTTTTAGTTGAAAGAAAGCGGCTTCTTGGCGGATGAGACGAGCAGAAAGGATTTCTCTGCCAGTCCCGTTTGGGGTGATGCTAGGCGTAATGGGTGACCAAGTTTGTAAGTCAGGAGATTGATAGAGAGTGTAAGTCACTCCTGTAGCTCCACCAGCTGGTCGCTCGAAGGAGACTTCAAAGAAAGAGTCTCCGTCAGCTTCGCCTCTGACAACTGATCCCGTATTCTGTGCGAGAGGATTGAGACCTAGGGCATATTCTAGTAGATTGTTGAGCCCGTCTCCATCAGGGTCACCTTCGCGCGAGAGATCGTCAGTGCTATTGGCAGTTTGTGTTCGTAACCAAACGGCATACGGATCAGTAAGGTAACGGATTTCACTTTCTAACATCGCAACCACATCACCAGGATCGTAATCTGCGAGAGCAAAACCGTTGACGATGGTTCTTTCCTGATTTCCGATCGCTACTGCGACTTCTTCGGCTGTGCTACCAGAAAGGTAGTGTGCCGCTCCTCGTGTATCTTCTCTTAATTGAAAGTTAATCCGTGCGGTGTTTTTGGGGGTGGAGTTTGGTGAGATGGGGAAAGGAAGGTCCGCAAAGAGTCTTCCCTCTTCACTTGTTCGGGCCATCGCAAAGGAGGTGTTGTTTCCGTTAGCTCCCGCTGTAGAGACTCCTAAAGCAGTCTCTAAGGAAGGGTCTACTGTTGCCCCCGCAAAACTAAGGATAAGACTTCCTCCATTAGTAACAAAAGTGGTGAGCGCTGCGTATTCCGTTGGAGTGGGAATGGTAGAGCCTAGTTGCACCATGACGACATTGTAAGAAGAGAGGTCTGCCGGGAGAGTGTCGACAGCATTCACAATGAGGTCAGTTTCGTAGTTGAGATTTTGAAGAGCGTTAAGGCTTTCGGAAATTTGATTGAAGTCTTGATAAACAAGAGCCCGCCCAGCAGGAGAGATTTTGGGTAGGGTTACGTGGTTTACATAGTTCAGGAAGATTTCTTGAGGATTGCCAACATCGTTAAAGTCGGGTTGTGCCACACTAGTAGTGCCTGCTAGTCCACCATTCCAATAACCAACCGAGCCTCCTGTGCCATCTAAGTCGTTGAATATGAGACGAGGACTTTCAGGTTGTCCGTTAATCAAGGCTAATGCCAATGTGCCTGCGTTAAGGTCAGGGACAAAGCGGTCATTACCAACTCCAGTAGCGTTGAATGTTTGGTTACGAAAGTCACCACGGGGTCCATTGAGGATGGGGTGGTCGATTGCTACAGTAGTCCAGTTAGGAGTTGGTGAGGACAGTTCGGCGGGGAAGTTAGCTCGCACAAGTGGAACAAGGTTTATATCGATCGGACTGGTTAAGGCATTATGACCAGTGACTAATAAGTCACCTCCGTTTTGAATGTAACGTTCTAAGCTTTGACGAACAGGGAAAGGTAAGAGTGAGCCCTCGCCGTCACCACGTTCGCAGTAAACAATGAGATCAAAAGTTGCGAGAAGGGTTTCGTTACGGAGATTACGATAGTCTGTGATGAACTCGTTAATGATTTCGACTACATCGAATCCTTCTCCTCTCAGGAGAGAGGCAACGTTTCCGAAGCCGCCCTGATCATCAATGAGGAGGATACGGCCTCTTGGTGAGATACCAGTTTCTAATGAGAGAATAATGTCGCCGCGTTCATTAAGAGCACCATCAACAGCAATGTGATACTCAGTATTGGCAAGAGCTTGGAAGGTGATTGTGTGTGTTGGTAAGTTACTATCACTTTCATTACCAACGACACGAGTGAGGCGATCGATGCTACTTCCGGTATATACTGCGAGAGCAGTGTTCAAGTTGCTGTCAGAGGTGTTGATGGTGACAGGATGAGAGGATAGGGCCGTCCAGCTCCACCAGACAGAGTTTTGACTGCCAGATTGATCATCGTGATTAGGTTCATCTGTCTCCCCGGTAGCATTGAGATTGGAACCGATGACGATTTCTCCAAAGGAAGCGATTTCAGAACGATTATTAAAGTCATCATTGGGAGGTGGGAGAAGATCGTTTTCGAGTTGGTAGTTTAATATGATTTCTCCAGTTTCTTCCTCAAAAGCATCGACGGCAATGTGGACAACCTGACCTAAAGTAACCGGAAGAGTGGTTAGGCTTACATCACGGTCAAAGCTTTCGTTTCCAGCTAGTTCCTGTAATGAGCGGACTTCTGTTCCCGTGTAAGCTGTTAGATTAATATTGGCGAGGGTGCTTCCTCTTGTGTCTAGATTGAGTTGTCCAGAACGGCTTGCGCGGAAAGTATACCAAATCGAATTGATGATTGACTCACCTCCAGGAGGAAAGGGCTCCCCAAATTCGGCAGTTGCCTGCTCAGTGCTGCCTCGGACGGTCCCACTCATGCCAGGTAGGATGATAGAGTTCGTGAAGCTGTCATTTAGTGGGCCTAAGGAAACCGCATCGACAGAAACGAAAATGGGAAAGATCGAGGCCTCTCCTAGATCGTTGCTTACGATTACGTGGTAGCTGCCTTCGTCTGTTTCGTCTGTGTTTAAGAGATTTAGTTCTCTATCCGTGGCTCCAAAGATAGGCTCGTTGTCAAAGAACCATTGGTAACTCAGCGGGGGAGTGCCGTTTGCTTCGACACTTAGTAGATCGTTTTCCGTGATATTTACTTGTCGATCGTGAGTTTGCCTGCTGATGCTTGGAGCTGTAGCGCCAACGGCAGGGTTTGGGTAATGCAGAACGATATCACCAGTTTCTGGAGCCGGCAAAAAAGATGAAGAATCTTCGCCGCTAACTTGAATGTAATAAACTCTCCTTCTTCGAGCCTGAAAGGTCGCCATAGCCCTATCATCTTCTCTTATCAAAAAGTTTCCTGAATCAGAGGTAACTAGCCTGAGATCTCCTGATGCATTCTCACGGTAAATTGCGATGGTTGTCTCCAAATTACTACCTGAAGTTGAGATTGTAACCTCTTCAGTCTGCGGAGCTGTCCAAGTCCACCAGAGGCTTTGAGGAGAGGCAAATGGCGGGTTTACTGGCTCAGACGGTTCTCTAGTAGCCCCTACGTTAGATGCCGTTATAAAGGTCCCGTCGGTAAGCGGAATTGCATTCGCAAAGTCGTCGTTTGGGGGACGGGCGATAGTAGGGAAATCAAAGGTGAATGTTTTGGTATTACCAGTAGAGGTCGTAGCTTGTCCACTTAGTATTGTGGTCGTGTCTTCAGAAGTTGTGGTTAAGGTTGCGCTATAAATACCATCATTGGCGAAGAGATCGGGAGCAATCCCGTTATCGAGAAAAACAACGGGGGTAGTTCCATCAAAGCTTGCATTAACAGTCGCGTCTGTGATTGGTGTTAGATCGCTTAAGGAAATGAAAATGTCTTCGCTTTGATTAATTCCTAACGCTCGTGAGGAAGGGAACGCGATATCAAAATCTCCATCCGCTCTTAAATCTAAAGCCCCTGTGGCATTGACAACACCTCCGCTGACGGTTTTGCCAAAGAGAGCAGGGAGGGGGCGGGCTGTATTGAGGAGGCGATTTCGCAATTCTGCAATAGAAGCATCGGGGAATTGGCTAAGGATTAAGGCTGCGACTCCAGATACATGGGGCGCAGCCATACTTGTTCCTTCTAAGAAGGTGTATGCACGATTAGAACGGATGTAGCAGGAAAAAATTTCTTCTCCGGGAGCGGCTAGATGCACGGTGGTGACTCCAAAGTTACTGAAGGAAGATATGTTTCCTTCTCGATTGATCGCTGCGACAGAAATGACATTAGGGATTTCGTAACTGGAAGGGAAATCAGGAGTGATATTAATGTCGGTACGATTGTTACCTGCGGCAACTACGAAGAGTATTCCGGCATCGTTCGCAGCTTGTATACTATCGTTCAAGGCTTGGGAAAAGCCACCGCCACCCCAGCTGTTATTGAGGATGTCAGCACCCGCCTCTACTGCGTAATCGATTGCGAGAATCGCATCGGAGGTGTCGCCCCGGCCGTTTCTGCCAAGAAATTTGAGCCCCATGAGCCTAACGTCATAGGCCACCCCGACGTGGTCGCCGGAATCGAGCCCCGAGGCTGCAGCTGTTCCTGATACGTGGGAGCCGTGTCCATTATCGTCGAAGGGATCACCACTCCCATTAATGACGTTGACTCCAAAGATGTCGTCAATGTATCCGTTGGCATCGTCGTCGATTCCGTTTCCTGGGATTTCGCCAGGATTTCGCCACATTTGCGGTGCTAAATCTTGGTGAGTGTAGTTGATGCCTGTATCGACGACTCCGATTACGACTTCGCGTCTACCCGTAGTGCGAGTCCATGCCTCGACTACGTTGATGTCTACTCCGGCAGTGCCACCATCTTGGCCTGTATTTCGTAATCCCCAAAGTCTGCCATCCACAAAAGCACTATCGGTAGGGGTTTGATTTGTGGAAACCTTCCAATCTGGCTCGACGTAATCGAAGAGATTACTGTCCTGTAAGAGCTTGATCTTGGCCATCATCTCTTCTTTTTTCATGGCCTTAGGGTTTCCTCCTTTTTGAATCGGAGGAAGAGAAAGGTAACGTAGTCCTGGGACAGAGTGATAACTCTGAGCGACCATGAGATTTTGCTCTTTCAGCATCGGCATCATTAGCTGCATGCCTTTTTTGTTTAGATAGCCTGGTTTTAACTTAACCAGCATGCCATATGCGGACGCTTCGTGTCCGTTAATCATCATGGTTTGGTCAATTCCAGCGGTTTGTTTTACTTTCTTATTCTCGTTCTCGTCTGGGGCTGCTCCCTGAGAATTTAGGATCAAGAAAGAAAGAAAGAAGAAACGAAAAATTTTGTTCATTGGTTGATAAAAAAGATGTAACAATGTCGTTACATTTGATGGTTGTCTCATTTTTTGAAAACAGCAGGAATTGCAAATTAATCTTAAACAAATCCTTGTTTTTGACGAATAACGTTAACAATTCTATTATTTGCGCTTAAAATTGATTGTTGCGGAAGGAGAATTCAAATCAAGATTAAAAAAGACGTTATTACAATGTAGTCTTTTTTGCGGTTTTCTCACTGCCACTTTCTTCGTCCAAATTGTTTCAATAGGCTGCCACTTTACTTCGGAGACTGTTGTTCGAGAAAGCGGGTTACGGCCTCCTTGCCCTGACTTACCTTGTGGCAGGATGGGCCGTAGTAAGCAGTGATTTCGAATTTTCCGTTGGAGCGAGCTTGTTGAATCAAATCTTCTGCTGATAGACAGAGACGGCCAGATTGTTCTCCGAGCTGGAAGCTCACTCCTGCCTGTCCGTGCCAAGCGCGATAGACGAGGGCGGTGCAAGCGAGACGATGAGCTTGACGAAAGTCGAAGGCAAAATCGTAGAGCTTACCCACATGACTCAGCGCTCGTTCTGCTGCACATTCGCGGACGGTGTAGCCTTGCTCACCGCGTAGAATCAGGAAGGCGTCTACCGCCAGAGTCTCGTCGAGAGGGCGCAATTTGACCCCATCTTTCTTGGCCTCGACCACTTCACCATAACCATTCCCGAGGTGGCCTACGTAGAGTGCCGCGTGTGGCCAAAACCCAGGGAGAAAGAGATTACTAAGGGCATCGTAGTGGCGGGTAATGATGATGTCACCAGGTTCAAGAATTTTTGCTGCGACTTGCAAGGGTTCTCCTAGGACCCTCTTAGGCTTTTTACGAAGTCCAGCAGAGGGATCTCGCAGTTCTGCAATCGTGCGTCCCCCGATGGCAAAGAGTTGGAACATGGTTTGTTCGAAGGTGGTGCGGTGTCGACGTCGGAGGGAGTGCAGGCGGTAACGGATACGGTGCTTCCAATACTCTCGTCGGCGCGTTTCCATAAAGGGCTCTTCTGCGATGAGGAGCGTGACAATTTCCTTCAGTTGAGGGTCTTCGCTCAAAGCGTGTATCTGGCTACGGTTTTCATCGTAGAACTTCCAGGCTTCGTGGAATTTCCACATCCGGCGGACGGAACTCTGCAAGCGGTAGATCTCCGTGAAAGACTTGCGAGGGATGCCAAAACGGGGTTCTGCTTCGTCGAGCTTGCGCCGCACCACTCGGCGGCCTTCCGCCATTTTGATCATGAATTGACCGCTGCGAACGAGGTAACAAGCTGCCGTGAACCCGACGACGAAGACCTGGAGTTGTTCTTTGCCAGCGAGCTTCTGTCCCATATCGACCCAGGGCTCCATCCGTGCGACTACTCCGCGTAGGGCGGTGCGGACTTCTAGATAGGAGGCGAGGACCTCCCGGAGACGTTCGTCTTCATCTGGGAGATAGTAGCCCCGCTCCTGTGCCGCTTCAGCATCAGCGATCTCTTGCTGTAGTTTGGACCGCTGTGGCATCACGGGAGCAACGGCGAGTAGGGTATCGCGGCTGCTCTTGATTTCGTGGGTCAGTACTGTCGACATCGCTACCTTTTACCATTTTAGCGGAGAGATGAGTAGTCTTCAGGCGAAGCATGGAGCTACTTCGCAATGAGGTCGTAGCCGCGCTGGTCGGTGATAGTGACTTCGGCAAACTCTCCCACTGGGAGATCGAGAGGCACGAAAACACGCCCATCGATATCAGGCGCGTCCCACATGCTGCGAGCAATGCCTTCCTCTTCCACCAAGACCTTGATTGTTTTTCCAAGCTGCTTGTCGTTTACTGTTTGAGCAATGTGATCGATGGCGCTGGTGAGCTCACGATGGCGTTTCTTGATCGTCATGTGATGGAGGTGGCCCTCATGCTTATGGGCTCGGGTGCCTTCTTCTTTCGAGTATTGGAAAATCCCACAACGCTCGAACTGAAAGCTTTTGATAAATTCTAACAACTCATCATGATCAGACTGCGTTTCATTGGGGAAGCCGGTGATGAAGGTCGTCCGGATGGCGAGATCAGGGATACCATCTCTCATTCTCTGTAAGAGGTCGCGGATGTATTGTCCGTCTGTTTTCCGGTTCATCAGCTTCAGCATGTGATCACTGATGTGCTGCAAGGGGATGTCGACATAGCGGGCGACCTTCTCACATTCGGCAATCGTCTGAATCAGCTCTTCAGACCAATGAGCGGGGTGGGTGTAGAGGATACGGATCCAAAAGTCTCCCTCCAAGTCGTTGAGAGCACGCAGGAGAGAGGCGAGGGAATCGCCCCGTGAGGAATCGACTCCTGAGGTCGGGTTCGGGCGCTTGCCGTCCCAGAGATCCATCCCGAAGTAGGTGGTGTCTTGGGAGATCAGATTGATTTCCTTCACCCCGCTAGCGATGAGCCCTTTGGCCTCTTGCACGACGGATTCCTGGGTGCGAGAGCGATGTTGGCCACGGATCTTGGGGATGATGCAGAAGGAGCAAGTGTGATTACAGCCCTCTGCGATTTTTAGATACGCCATATGGTTCGGCGTTAGCCGGAAGCGAGGGGTCTTGTAGTCCGGGATGTAGCGCGACTTAGCTGTCACGGTATCGATGCTTTCGGCACCCTCTTCTTTTTCCAACGCTTCGCGGACAATGGCGGTGACGTTTTCAATTTGATCGAGACCGATGAAGGCATCCACCTCGGGCATGAGTCCGGGGAGTTCTTTCTGAAAACGTTGCGAGAGACATCCTGCCACGAGAATTTTCTGTTTCTGGCGAGCGGGGTCTTTCGCACGATCGTTGACGGCATCGATAATGGTGCCCACCGACTCATCCTTGGCCACATCGATGAAGGAGCAAGTGTTGATGATCAGGGCATCGGCTAATTCCGGATCCGGGATGAGGGTCATGCCGTCATTACGCAGATGGCCGAGCATGATCTCGGAGTCGATGAGGTTCTTGGCGCAGCCAAGGGAGATGAGACCGATTTGGGTAGGCATGGTGGTGTTTGGGCGGGACTTTAGCGGGACAAGCTGGTGTGTGCGAACCTGTTTGCCTAGTTTTTTTGAGAAGTTTTCTGAGCCGAAATAGGGTGGTTCCTAACGGCTAAAAAAAATCCAGAGCCCTTATCAAAGGGACCCTGGATTTTTGGAAAGAGGAAAAAAGTAAGTCTTTAGAAGCTACGGAGGATATTCCGCAGGGAGCTAACATTGGCTGCAGTGTCGCGAACGTCTCCCACGGTGTTGACTGCATTGCGGCGCTTGATGGCAGGCGGCGAGTCCCATCAAAGAACAAGCGACAAGGGATAGGTGCATTATTTTCATAAACATCTTTACGATAAGATTTTCAGAGAGAGGACGTCGATAGTCTTTTTTTGGAAAATAAGACTGTTCTGAAGGAGTGGTTCCAGCTTCCCGTCTCCTTCGGGAAACTTCGCTGGGGCAAGAAATTAAAAGCGCCTGAGCGTGGTGTCGTGATTGTAGTCCTCTCGTTTTTCAGGGTAATCGAGCGTGTAATGGATGCCGCGCGATTCCTTACGCCGGATAGCGCAGTCGATGATCAGAGAGGCACAGGCGACGAGATTACGAAGTTCGAGAATGTCAGGATTGACCTGATTCCCCCAATAGAATTCGCGCACTTCTTTACGCAGGTTTCGCAATCGGGTGGAAGCTCGGCGCAGGCGATTGTTAGTGCGCACGATGGAGACGTAGTCTTGCATCGTGCGGCGCAGTTCGTCCCAGTTGTGATAAATGTTCACCAGCTCATCAGGGGGAGCGGTATCGCCGTATTCCCACGGGGGGATGTCCGGTGCCGGGAGGGTTTCCTTGCCGGGGGGGTAGAGGCGCAGGATTTCCGCGAGTGCTCGCCGTGCCATTACGTTGCCTTCTAACAAGCTGTTGGAGGCAAGACGGTTGGCACCGTGTAATCCCGTGCAGGCGACTTCGCCAATCGCGAAGAGTCCGCGGATGGTGGTCTTGCCCTCAATGTCGGTTTGCACCCCTCCGCATTGATAATGAGCAGCCGGTACCACAGGGATGGGTTCGCGCGTGGCGTCATGTCCGTAGTCTAACAGAGTCTGATGGATGAAGGGGAAGCGCTCTGCAAAGTGCTCACCGAGTGACCGCACATCGAGGAAGACGCAGGGAGCACCAGTCTTTTTGAGCTCTTGGTCAATGGCCCGGGCCACAATATCGCGAGGAGCGAGCGATCCGAGGGGATGGACTTCCTTCACGAATTCGTGCCCCTGGCTATTAATGAGCAGAGCACCTTCGCCACGAACCGCTTCCGAGATGAGGAAGGAGCGTCCCTCTGGTCCACTCGCTCCGGGGTTGTAGAAGCAGGTGGGGTGGAATTGCACGAACTCCATATTGGCGATCGTGGCCCCTGCTCGCCAAGCCATGGCCAGTCCATCCCCAGTAGCGGAGTCGGGGTTGGTGGTGTAGAGATAAGTCTTCCCACAACCTCCGGTGGCGAGAACAACTCGATTGGATCTGAAAATTTTCACTTCTTCGTTTTCCTTATCCAACACGTAGGCACCAAGCACCCGATCTTCGGTCGCCGAGCCGAGCTTAGCTGTAGTGACGAGGTCGATGGCAAAGTGATTCTCAAGTAGAGTCAGATTGGGGGTCTTCCGCGCGGTGGCGATGAGGGATTCCGCAATCTCGTGACCAGTAGTGTCCTTGGCATGGAGGACGCGACGTTGAGAGTGCCCACCTTCTTTCCCGAGGGAGTAGCGGGAAGGGTCTTCTTCATCGCGATCAAAGGCAGTGCCCCAGTCGACGAGCTCGGCGATTGTTTCGGCCGCTTCTGAGAGGATAGTGCGGGTAGTCTCTTCGTTACAGAGTCCGGCCCCTGCTTCCAGAGTGTCAGCGAGATGCTTCTCTAAGGTATCACCCGCTTCACGCAGTTCGGGGGGGAGGAGGGCGGAAATTCCACCTTGAGCCCAAGCGGTATTAGATTCTAGCAAGCGGCCCTTGGTGAGGACCGTTACCGAGCCATGAGCTGCCGCTTTAATGGCAAAAGAGAGGCCGGCAATGCCAGAGCCGAGAACGAGGAAGTCAGTCATAGCGCGAAACGCCTTTCCATAGTAGCGGACTTTGCAGAAAAGGAAAACGGAGAGTGCGCCCTCGCTTTTTGCGGAAAGGGCGCCTCCGGTAACCAACTTTCGAGAAAATCGGGGAGCATTTTCTTGCAATGAAGTTATCAGAGCGGCCTTAAAGAGAGAGCAAACTCAGCTTAGGGTTGAATCGTTACCCGATCTCCAAGTTGAGTTTCTTTCCAAAAATATTGTGCTGTCGAACGTGGTAAACGGATGCAACCATGAGAGGCGAAGCGGGAGTAGGTGTTGCCCTCATGGAAGCCGATCGCTTTGCAGGAGAATCGCTGAAAGTAAGGCATCTCCGCCTGGTCGTAGATATTGGAACGCTTGTGGCGAGTCTTGTCCGTGATGACGTATTCGCCCGGTTGGGTACGATAACCTCTTTTTCCCGAGGAGATGCGCGATGTTTTCTGCAATTTACCATTCTTATAGTAATGAACCTTTTGCTCAGAGAGATCGATCGTGAACTTCCGCTCTTGTTCTTCGTCGTGGTAGGGGACGCCAATGATAAGTTGTTGCATTTTAACGTCACCATTTTCGGCAGCCATTTGGATGGGGTAGACCACCCCGGGTGCCGCCGTTCCTTGGTGCTTATCCATTCCGAGGGCAAGGAGCTGTTCGGTCGCAGGGAGGTTTTTGAGCATGATGGCAACCATCAGGGCATTGAGCCCACTTTCGTTTTGGCTATACCAGTCTAAGAAGCCCTTACTACCGTAGAGTGCTCGGAATTCTTCGCTGGCAGGATACTCCATGACCGCAGTGAGATCGGGACGGTTCTGATGAGAAAGGAGAGTTGTGACTGCTGCGGACTGCTTGATGGCAAGAGCAAAAAAGAGTGCTCGTTGGCCTTCGAGGGCGAATTGGTTGGGATCTGCATCTGCTGAGAGCAGAGAAGAGAGTAAGTCCGTCTTGCCATGTCGAATGGCATGGATCAGAGGAGTGTCTCCATCTGGTCCAATTTCTTCAACTGGGGTGCCTTTACCGAGGAGATTTTCGATGGCGGCAGCGTTATTCTGTTCAATTGCCAACCAAAGACAATCGTTCACATTTTGGATACGAGGGAAGAGAAGTTCGAGGGAAGAGTTTAAGTCGCTTTTCAGGGCAAGCTGGATCGGGCGCAGGCCGTCGCTTCCTCCTTCCTCAGGATCAGCACCAGTAACGAGAAGGGTGCCAATCACCCGCGTGGCGATTTCAGGTTCGAGATTCCAGTTTTTATACCCTTTTAAGGTAGCTGTTAGTGCGGGCTCGCCAAAGATGAGGCTTTTGGGATCCGCTCCCTTTTCTAATAATCGACAAGCGAGCTCCCCCTTGCCGTCTTGGAGCGCAAGAGCGAGAGGAGTCTGGCCATCAAGGGCGGGTGAGTTCGGATTAGCTTGATGTTCGAGCAGGAAGGTGAAGTCGTTCAGCCGTTCTGCTTGATAATAGCCGGGGAGTGCGATCTCTCCATTTGGGAGCGTATAGTTGGGACTAGCGCCTTCTTGAATGAGCAAAGATGCCGTTTCCTGTTGCCCTTGTTCGAGTAAAAGAGAGAGAGGGGTGTTCCCCTGCTGGTCGCGAGCATCGAGGTCGCTTCCTTCGCGGCGGAGAAGGGGGAGGAGATGATAATGTTGTGCGGTGAGGGCGTGATGAAGGGCGGTACGGCCTTCTTCATCAGTGCCATGGAAGTCTACTTCGGCCTGCGCAAGCGTGTTGAGCGCGGGGAGATCGCCCTTTGCCGCTCTGGCGAGAACACTACTGGGATGAGCTGAGATTCCTTGTTTTTCTAACTGTCTCAAGGCGACTTGCTTGGTCGTAAAGTAACCCGTTTGATAGAGATAGGCGAAGACTCCTCCCCCGATTAGAACGAGGAGAAGAGCAGTTATCGAGAGTGCTTTTGCAGAGCGCATGAGGGGTGCGGGAACGGGGTTTTCCTCCCCTTAGGATACCTTGGGAGCGGAAAAGGGTCACCCTTTTTATATTTCTGAACAAAACGCAGGCCCGAGGCCAGCCTAGTCGACTTTCACCGTGCGACGCTATCAAGCGGGCTGGTTACCCCCAATTGATTCGTCCCCATCGCCACATGAGTGTAAATCTCGGTAGTCCTCACATCATCATGACCGAGCAGACATTGAATCGTTCGCAAATCTGTTCGATCCTCCAGAAGATGAGTCGCAAAGGAATGCCGTAGCGCATGGCTCGTCACTCTTTTGTTAATGTGGGCGCGTGCCGCAGCTCTTTTGATCGCTCCGTTGAAGACTTGCGCATGGAGATGATGACGCCGGACGACCCCGGACTCAGGGTCTCTTGATTCATTAGCGGCAGGGAAGAGCCAAAACCAATTCCAATCTTCTCCTGCTCGCGAGAATTTTCTCTCCAAACCCTTAGAGAGCGCGACTCCGGCACGCCCTAGTTCTCGATCTCCCTCCCAAGTCTGGCGGATTTGCATCAGGTGATCGGCTAATGATCCTTTTAAGGGTGCCTCCGGTAACCTGCTTTCGAGAAAAAATGATTTCAAATTTTCTCAAATCGAGGCGGTTTGAAAGCCTGTTGAACGAGTTCATCAGGTTTCGAGCCAACAAAGAGTTGAGGAAATTGGGGAGCGTTTTCTCGGAATGAGGTTATCGGAGGTGCCCTTAAACTGTTAGGGATGATCGAAGTTCGATCTTTATCTCCCTTACCTCCGCGAATCGTTACCATTCCTTGTTTCAGATCAATATCTTTGGTCCTGAGATTAACCAGCTCGCTCAGTCGCAATCCTGCCCCATACTGGAGCTGTGCCGCTAGCTGGTAACGGCTCTCGAGCTGTTGCAAGAGCCCTGCCACTTCCTCTTTCGTTAGCACCGTTGGGATGCGTTTTTTCGTCTTTCTCAATCGCACATCAAAATGCACCTCCTCGAATCCACACACATCCTTAAGGGTGCCTCCGGTAACCTGCTTTCGAGAAAAAATGATTCCAAATTTTCTCAAATCGAGGCGGTTTGAAAGCCTGTTGAACGAGTTCATCAGGTTTCGAACCAACAAAGAGTTGAGGAAATTGGGGACCATTTTCTCGGAATGAGGTTATCGGAGGTGCCCTTAAAGAAAAAAGCTAAGGAATTGAGCGCGATTTTTTGTGTCGCATAAGAGCACTGCTGTTCTTTCACAATCCAACCGAGGAATTCAGAAGCGACAGCTGGATCCATGGCCGCATTTGCCGTTTTCGCAAAAGCCCCATATCGAGCAATCCAGCTGCCATAGCTAAGCCTTGTCCTACGAGCCAATCCCCGTCGCATGCCGAACGTATCAGAAGCATCACGCATTCGTTCCGGTATACTGCGATGATCACCTCCCTTGTGCTGGCAAGCCCTGAACCAATTGAGATACCAGGCCATTGCTTCAGCCCATTGATCCAGTTGCCACTGTTCTCGCTCTTTCCCATCGTGAAGAACCTCAGTGCGCCAGAACAAAACCGCAGCCTCTCGTCCCGGAGAAAGCGTCTTTCTGAGCCGAAAGTTCTCGAACCATCCCAAAAGCATTGTGAAGCCATTTTTTTGCTGTGGAGTCAGATTTCGAGAAGCTTCTAGGTCCTCGCGCCAGCAGCATCTGATGGGGGATTTGTTATTCATGGGAACAACATGTTCATGTAGTGACTTATGTCTAGTGAAAAAAAGACGCTTATGCTTTTGGAGATATTACCAACTGTTGATTATTAGGCTGGCAAAAACGGTACTAACCTCCGATGAATGATCAGGGTAATTTTAGAAGAGAATAAAATTAACAATTTCAAACAAAAGGTTCGGAAATGCTGATAGACAAACGAAAAAATTAAGTCACCCTACTCAAGAACTTACGGAAGTCTTGGACGAAAGTGACTCCAACCGTGATACTAATACCTACTGTTCTGCTAAAAATGACTGCCATCACACCGTTGAAAATTATCCTGACCATCATTGGGGTATGCATAGTGGGTTGTCAGTCGTCACATGCAGAGAATGCAGAGGGAGATGCTAAAGAGTTACGTAAAATTACTAAGGTTGACATAGAGAAGCTTCCAGATAAGTTGACCGTGACTCAGCTTTTCAAGATATGGTATCCAGTGCATTTACCAGACCCGCCACTATTCATGTATCCCTCTGACATCGAGGATCATCTGTATTTCGTTGCAGCCCATCCAGAAGATGCGGATGACTTAGCTAGAGGTAACTATGAGTCTGTTCGAGTTCGGAGTATCTATCTTTTCAAGTATACATACAAAACCAAGCTCTCAGAGAAGCCAGCATGGGGAGAAGCACCTCTAATTGATCCAGTCATTAAAGCTAGCAGCGACCCGTTCAGCGAGCACAAAGAAAAATATGCAGAACAAGGCAGCACACGCCAATCCACTACAGCGCCCTGAGTCGAAGTTTTAATGACAATTATGAACCTTAATCTGAAATCAAAGATCGCCTTCCTGTAGTGGATGGGTGGCTTTGGACGTTCGGCTAAATGGACAAAGCTTTGCTCATATTCGACTTAGATGAGACGTTGATCCATGCTACGAAAGATCCACTTAGTATTTCGCATGATTTTATTGTCGGTGATTACTATGTTCATAAGCGACCTTTAGTAGATGAGTTTATCCGTAGGTGTTCGGCGTTTTACTCTCTAGCTGTGTGGACTTCAGCTGGATCTGGTTTTGCCAGTGCTGTGGTTGAGCACCTTTTTAGAGATAGCTACACACTAGATTTTGTTTGGTCTTCAGAGAGATGTACTCAGAAGTTCAACCATATGACTCAAGAGTATTATAGCCTTAAGAAAATTTCTAAGGTTAAGAAGAAGGGTTATGATATCGATAGAATACTTATGATCGACGATACACCATTGAAGTTATCACAGAACTATGGGAATTATATCCGTATTCGACCGATTGAAGGTGATCAGAGTGATAGAGAATTGGTGAAGTTAGGTGTGTATCTTGAGTTGATAGCTGACGATCCAGACTTGAGATCTATAGAGAAGAGG
>CALFBF010000045.1 GCA_937949965.1 uncultured Roseibacillus sp. | reverse complement strand
CGGCCTGGCGAGACACCGGAATCTGCACGCGAGCCTCATCTAGATAACCTAACAGGAGGTTAACATCAGTCAGAGTGAAAGGACCACCTCGCCCGTAACAAGCCGGCCCAGGATCCGCGCCCGCACTCTCAGGTCCCACCTGCAATCCCCCTTGATGCCAGCGACAAATCGAACCACCGCCAGCTGCCACCGTCTCCATGCGAACTCCTGGACGCCGCACCCTAACAGGTCCAATTGTCTGCTCATAGCGCAACGGAATCACCCCTTCCAGACGAGCGACATCAGTGCTCGTCCCACCCATATCAAAAGTGAGAATGCGCTCAAAACCCGCAGCGCGAGCCACCTCCATAGCGCCCACCAGACCGCCTGCAGGTCCACTAAGGAGGCTATCGACGGGCTCATACTCAATAACGGTCTGGAGACCTCCTGCACTAGTGAGTAGCGAAGGCGCGCACGCTTGTGAAATTCGCTCCTTAAAGGAATTCATCACGGGACCGAGATATCCATTCGCCAACGCAGTCTCCATACGCGGCAAATAACCGAGCTGTGAACTCAGACCCGAAGACAGAGTCACGTCCTCGAACCCTTCCTCTAGTAGAATCTCCTCCACCTCATGTTCGAGAGCCGGGAAACGATCGGCATGCAGCAACGCAACTACAGCCACCCGTTCTCCAACTCGGAGATACTCACGAGCTGACTGCCGCAAAGCCTCGTAATCGAAAGGCGCAATAATTTTCCCCTCAACAGAATGCCGGGCACTTATTTCTACGATTTTATTCGTAATTGGTTTGGTTTTTTGAATCGAACGCGCAAACAGATCGGGTCTGCGCTGATCTCGAATAGACGGCAAATCACCGAACCCCTTCGTCACAAATAACACTGGCTCGGTCCCCTTGCCTTCTAGAAGCGCATTAGTTCCCCGCGTGGTGGCCACTCGAAAATCCATCTCGGGAAAAGATTTCTCTCGAAAAGTAGTGGTCAAGATTCGAGCCGCTACCAAAGGAGCTTCTTCTCCCGTTCGAAGAGAAAGAATATCTCCAACCTGCAGAGGCCATTCCTCCGCCACTGTTAGACACTCTCCTTGATGCACTCGGATCGTCATCGCACCCACTTGCCAGCCAGCAAAGAAACCATCGGGATAGTCCGCAGCGCCTTTCACACGCACAGTATCCTTCCCCACATTCTCGCTTACCCGCAGCTGGATACTGCCATCAGAAAGCACCTTGCAACGGCGGACCTCTCCTTTCGGGTTCTGCGCCCAGCCGTCCGTAAAGGTGCCACCGGTATCTGCTCGAACTAACCAATGACTCATGACTGATGTGGAAACCAAATTGCTTGCCAGAAACACTGCTTCACCACGCGACGACCGATTTTGACCCCTGCGGCAAGCTCCTCCGTTGAAGCCGATTCTAACAGTTCAAGAGTTTTGAGCCCGAGCAAAGCTGGCAACACCGTCGCGAGACGAGCCCTCCGACCTCGCACTGAACTGGCATAGCTCAAGCCATCCTGCAGATAATTCTCCGCCTTCTCCATCCACTCCGAACTTGGCCCCGGGAGATAACGGCGACCTCGTTGCTCATCCTCAGACTGATCACGCAGGATGTTAATCAGCTGCAGACCTTTCCCGTAGTTCTGCCCGAGTTGTCTCATTTGCTCCTTCGGCTTGTTCGCAAAATGGGAATCATGGAGAAAGCCGACTTCGGTCCAAAATTCGCCCACACACCCTGCGACCTGATAACAGTATTGCTCCAGCTCGGCATCATTTTTGAGAGTAACCACTTCTCCTTCGGGAAAACGTTCCAGATCCCATTTCTGCCCAGAAATAATAGTGGTCACGACTTCCTTCACGGCAGCTTGCTCCTCCTGAGGAAGACTCCGCCACCATGAAAACACTTCCTCAAGACGGGAAACTAAAATTCGCTCCCCCTCCTTGAGGCCATCCTCATGCGCGAGAGCGGCTACCCGTTGAAAAAAATCATTTTCCTCACGCTCGACAACAAGGGCATGAAAATCCTGTAGCAGGGACAGTCTCTCCCCTCGTGGACCGCCACAATCGGCAATGGTATCGCTCGCGCGTGCGAGAAGATAACCCACGCTCGTTACCTCTCGCATTTCTGCCGGTAACGCTCGTAAGGTGAGATAAAAAGAGCGCGAAACATCCCGCAACACCGCCTTTCCTAAATCGCTTTCCTGACTCTTTCTCACGACGGCAAGAGCTTATACCAACTCCCAGCTTTACCTAGTAGAATGACAGCGAGTTTTTGCTCACGAACGAAGAAGCCTCTTCACCCGGCTCCTCGCAGCCGTTAAGAACATCCCGTGCCCCGGCCCTTCAGTCTCTATCTTCATCTCCCTTTCTGTCACAAGATTTGCCCTTATTGCTCGTTCTACAAACACACCCCCGGCAAGACAGATTTCACGGCCTTCATCAATGCCCTACTTGCGGAGGCTCGGCACCATGCGCCCAAGATAGCAGACCGTCCGCTGCGCACGATCTATCTGGGAGGCGGCACTCCTTCTCTGCTCTCCGAGAAACATCTCACTCATCTTTTTGAAGGGTTGCGAGAGGTCTTTTCTTTTTCGCAAGTGGAGGAAATTGATTTGGAAGCCAATCCCTCGACTTTTCATCTCGCCAAAGCGCAACTATTTCACGAACTCGGGATCACTCGGGTATCGCTCGGAGTGCAGTCTTTCCAAAAGCGCGAACTCACCGCGCTCGGGCGAGATCACAGCTCGAAGGAAGCGGCGGAATCTTTTCATCTTTTACGAGAGGCTGGCATCCCTTCCTGCAATCTCGATCTCATGTTTTCGGTTCCTCTTCAGACGGAAGAAACTTGGGCCGACAATCTCGCACAAGCGCTGGCACTCAAGCCAGATCATCTTTCCTGTTACAATCTCACTTACGAAGAGGACACCGCTTACTTTGAGCAATTTCAAAAAGGAGAACTCACTGAAGACGGGAATCTAAACGCCCGCCTTTTCACTCTCGCGCACGACACCCTCACCGCGGCTGGCTTTCGGCATTATGAAACCTCGAACTACGCGACCCCCGGCCACCATTCGAAACACAATCAAGCCTATTGGGAAGGTGACGACTACCTCGGGCTCGGGCCCTCTGCAGTTTCTACTTTCGATGGGGATCGTTCCTTTAAACTACGTTGGAAAAACACCCCAGATACAGACAAGTATATCCACCAAATCAGCACCGTTGGTCACGCGATGCAGGACAGCGAGGAACTTAACGAAGAGCAATTCAATCTCGAACGGATTGCTCTGCTCCTGAGAACGGATACCGGGTTACCCCTTTCTTATCTGCCGTCGGGGACTCGATTTGAACAATTGTTAGAGAACAAATTGGCGAACCTAACGGAAAACCGCCTTATTCTTACTCGCTCGGGCAGCCTCCTCGTTGACGCCATCGCGGAGTCGTTGATTTGAACCGCTCTAGATGCCCTGAAGGGACAACAGAACAAAGCCACAGGTTTCAATCCGGGACTACTTAGGATTACTCACCATCTCCGTGAATTACGCCCTACAGGGGCGTTAGAAAGCGAAAAGTTTTTCTCTCATTATTCGTTCTCCAGTGTCCCTTCAGGACACCATTTTTGGCCACGACAATGACCCCAGGTTAAAACCTGGGGCTTTGTTCCTTGTTCCCTTCAGGAACATGATAAAACAACCCTCACCCCCCAAAAACCTATGCAAAAAATCTAACAGATTCGCCAAACTGCCAAACTGCCAAACTGCCAAACTGCCAAACTGCCAAA
>CALFBF010000044.1 GCA_937949965.1 uncultured Roseibacillus sp. | reverse complement strand
GAGCTTCTGAAATTAGCAGCAGAAATCGAGGATGAGAATCCAGTGAAGGCCAATGGCTACCGAATAGAAGCTGCTTTCAAATTACCAGAAGGTGAGGAGCAACTGGAGATGCTGCGAGAACTCGCGGAGTCGATTACAAAGGAGGAGCCAACTTTGGTGAGTAACGCAACAAGGTTTATTCAACTTGTTGGCGTGCGAGATGTTTATGCTCTCATTCCTTTATTGCGAGAAGATCCTCCTTCGACTGCACAGAAAAAGAAGCTGCAGCTACTAGAAGCATGGTGGGAAAACCGGATCGAAGATATCATAGAAAAGGACTCATGGGGGAGTGGAGAGCTTCTGTCGGCTTTTGCTGAAGATCGGGTTTCGTTCGCGGGACCAGCTTTTGTAACCGAGGGAAGTTTGGTCCTTCCACTCGCGATTCAGCGTCTTTCTGGAGATGTGTCAGGAATGTTGGAAAATTTAGATCGTTTGTTAGAAGCGCATCCCCCGGTTCAGGATCCTACTCATTGGGATTTCTATCGAGATTTGGAATCATCGACCTCCTTACAAGGTTTGCCCAATCGCCATTCCGTGTTGTCTGGGTTAGTGTTTCGCCATTTGATTTACGGCTACATATCGCGTTCGAGATCTTCTCCCATAATCTCTCCAGAGTTGCTTGAAAAAGCTCGTGAGCTTGGTTGGGAACAAAAGGGAGGTAAGAGTATTCAAGAGTTCGCGAAGTTAATTCCTCAGGTAGAGGATGACTTCCTTCGAGTGCTTTTGTACGAAAAGTTGGGTTTGCAAAAGGAGTTCCTCACGGAGTTAGAGGCCCTATCAGTCCAAGGAACTTTATTCGAAAAATTAGATGGGTTGGCTTTACGTTTTGCTTCCTTGCAGAATGAAAAGAACGAGCAGCTCTTGACAGAACTACTGGCGATTGAGCGAGCCGAATTGAGTGCGGCACAATTAAATTTGTTAGATACGGTAACGCTAGGAGAGGCTGCTAAGAGGAGGCTTCCTCAGGGTGCAGCTCCTAGACTGAGAGAAGAGTTGGTCAAAATGTTAGCTCGTTTTGAAGCGAACCCACTCAATCGTTCGAAGCTAGATAGTCTTTCTCAAGTCTATCGCTCTCTTGGGATGGAGGCACCACCGCAGCGAGGTTATCGAGCGTCCACGCGGAGCCGTCAACGTGAGGGATATCGCAAATTGTTCAGTGCCCAAACGGGAAGCCATACGAATAGAAGTGAGACGCAGCGAAGGGAGGCTGATTTCTTGGGGCAGTTAGAAAGGAGCTTTCTTTCCCGTGATCCGTTAGAGAACCTCGTCTCTTTGGCGAACAATGAGTATTATCAGGGATTCAAGGAAGAGGGGATTGCCTTCTATCAACCTGGTGATTCGCGCAGCTACTTAGAGCGGATGCGTTATGTCTGGCTCTGTCTCGCATACGGCGAAAAGGAACGAGCGGAAAAAATACTGATAGAATTAAAGGAGGAGAGGCCTTACGACATTGAGTTGGAGGCACTCTGGGTCTTGTCTCGAATGCCTGATGAACTAACGGCGGCCTTAGATAAAGTTGCGGAGGGGGATGACCTTGATCACGTGATCAAATTACTGATCACTGTAGCTGATGTGACGGGCGAAGAGGAATCGTTCTTTGGTGCTTATGAGCGTCTTGTCGCCCTCGTGCAAAATCGGGCGGATGAGTTTAGTTGTGAGCATTCTCAGCAGATTTTGCAGGCATTCCAAGGGCTTCAAAAGAGCCCGAAAGAACTAGGGGGGCGATCGCTGCGTTCGATGAGTTCACTTTTGCGTAAGTTGAAAGAAGGAGACGATCCCAAGTTGGGGACCTGGGCGTTACGCGATAGGCAGCGCACGGTGCTGATTGCTGCTTTCGTGGAGATGATGCGATTACGCAGCGTCCGAGATGAGGTCTTGCAACACATCACGACGAATCAGAATGAGCTACGATTGAGTGAAAAAAATGTCGAGTGGATGGTCTTCGAGGCGCTGAAGAAGACTCCGGTTACCGAAGCCAAATGGGAAAAAGCGGTTTCATTGCGACGCCAGCATCATTCTCACTCTGGGAGGTTGGCTAATGTTGACCACTTGGCTCTCAAGGCGTTGTTGCGCTCGGAGGATTTCAAGGCTGAGTCAGTGGACTTGCTCGTGAAGCATGCTTTTTTAAATGAGAGACAGGGGGCTTTGGTGAAGGCCGTGCTAGGAGAGGATGAAGACGGTGTGACCAGCTTGTTGACTACCTATCTGGAAGAAAAAGAGAGGGAGTTACCCGCTGATTTTCAGCGAGTAGGATTGTTGAATTGGGGGGCTGATAGTTTGGAGCGAATATGGGAGGCTGACTCTCGGCAGAGATGGGGGAGGCTTGTAGAATTACTCATCCGATCGGAGCAGGGAGAAGCTTCGCTGAGAGGGGTTCTTGAGGATGCTCTCGCGAGCTTACTCTCAGAGCAACAGTTTAAGCGTGCGAAACTTTTACGTGTTTGTGAATTGGGGACATTAGAGGAGTCGGTAGCTGCGTTAGAGAATGTTGCTGCCGAACACTTCTTGGCGGAAACAACGCCAGAAACCTATCGAAAATTGAGAATGGCCGATTTGGTTCCGCGAGAGGTTCAACAAAAAGCAGATGAGGGTTTTTCGCTTTTTGGTTCTTTAGCAAACACTCCTCGCACTTGGATTCCTCTCCTTACTTTTTTAGAAAAGTCGAAGCTTAGAAATTGGGTTGGAGAGAATCCTGAAAGGATCCGTTCTCAGGTTCGGAGACGCTTGGATGTAATGTATAAGAGCGTCTTTTACGACCGGCTTCGTGCGGAAGGTTTTGGTGGTTATGATGGTTTAGCTTTATTGGGTAGAGAAGAGTTTTCTAACTCTGGTAAGGCTACCTCTTGGTTAGAAGAGCTGATGGCTCCGCTCAAATTGTCTCCGACGGAGGGGCGGACCTATTGGTTACAATTGTCCAAGGACTGCCAAGAACAAGTCGATGAAGTCAATTATCTCATGGCCTTCATTGCGATGCGAAAGGACTACGAGATCGATGAGGCCGGCCGTCAGGAATTTCTCACTAAGGTGTTGAAACTCGAGGTTGAAGAGCTGTCGATCTTGAACAACGAACAACTTAGAGGCTTGGCGAATTTGGTGGAGAGAGACTTTCCTGATCTTCAAATCCCACAAGCATCTCCAAAGTTAGAAGATTTGTTAGAGCGCTTGCGGGATTCCGGCGGCGAAAGAATTGTCGAAAGGTTGAAGAGGATGATGACAAGTGAAGAAGAGATGGCTTCGCTCTATGAGAGCAAGGCGAAAGGTCTCTGCACGAGCTTGGCCGGGGAAGGAGAAGTTGAACTCGCTGCTGAATTCTGGGTCCGCTATCTCGAAACAAGAGCGAACAGCCAGCAAAAGGTGAATTTCAGGAATTTAAATTTCTATTTGTTAGCGCGGGAACCTTTCATGGGGACGTTAGACTTATTGGATTCGATCCGGTTTGTCCGCCTAGTGCAGGAGGCTTTGGTTGACACCCCTCATCTAGCAGATGGGATGGCTTATACACGGAGTAGCCTGCTCTATGTGGATGAGTTTGATGCCTACTTGGGACGAGAGAAGGACATTGCTGGGCTGGTGCCGTTTCTCGATAAAACCTTACAACGTGATGGGGTGACAGAGTCTGATCGGCGGGTCATGGGCGGCTTTCTCATCAAGATGGTTCTGGGCAGGCGTTATTATAAAGCCTCGGACCCAGCTTTCCGTGCTCAATTATCGGAATCTAATTTACAGGAGCATTCGCCTGGAATTCTGGAGACGATCCTGGCCGTGAC
The DNA here is from genome assembly GCA_937949965.1 of uncultured Roseibacillus sp. Classification (GTDB taxonomy): domain Bacteria; phylum Verrucomicrobiota; class Verrucomicrobiia; order Verrucomicrobiales; family Akkermansiaceae; genus Roseibacillus. The sequence continues at coordinate 22,815 of CALFBF010000044.1, read as the reverse complement.
TCAACTCCGCGACGAGAGAGAGGCTGTCGCTGATGCGAAAGCATTGGCGGTGCTTTACGATTATTTGAGAGATCAAGATTTGGTCCCGGATTTTCGGAAATCTTTGGCTAGAACTCTTAAAGCTGAACTCGAGCGTGATAAGGAGCTGCTGATTCATCTAGAGGTCGAGCCAATCGCAGTGGCCTTACGAGATTATTTGCTACGAAGCAGCTATGGAGCAGCAGGAGATATTGGGACTACTGGCCCCATCATGCATTTTCTAAATCAATACTTAGATTCTCTTTCCTCAGAGCTTCAAAAAGAACTTTACGAGGGGTGGACAGCCGCTTTGGAAGAGGATGCGGGCAGAGTTCTCACTCAGAAGGTAGGGCCTAGTCAGCGTATCAGGATGTTTGATATTCTCTTCGAATTCATGGATGGAGGGAAACGCTTTCCCTTGCCGCAGAAGTTAATCGAGACTCTTCCAGGTAGTTTTGCAGGAGAGTTGGAGGTGATGCAAAAATTGCTCCGTTCAGGCAATGAAGAGCTGGCAGTGAGTTTAGTTCCGGAGGACTCGAAGAGCCGTTTTAAGCTGAATAAATGGGAATATTCTTCTACTACCGATGAGCTAGCAGAAGAAATTTTACCGCTCCTTCTGCCAAAGGATCAGCTCTTATTGCGGTGCTATCTTGCCAGTCTGCGCGATAGCGCTCAATGGGAAGACTCTCAAGAAAGTGGAGGCCGTCGTCAGAATGATCGCGCCCAAGCAGCGGCTCGGATGTTTGTGAAAAATCCACCCGAGAAACAGGAAGATAGGCTTTGGGCAATCGATTGTTTGGAGCATTCGGTCGATGCTTTGAAAGAGTTGATGCCTCTATTGACCACTGACTTTGAGAGTGACTTACCTGAGGTGACTCGGCGTCATCAAGGACAGGTTGAGTATATGCTACGTTGGGTTGCCGCCGGAGGCGTAGAGGCGCTCTCTTTATTGACTCCTCGCGAGAATGGGTTCCTGCAAATGAACCGTGTGAGTTATTATAGTCAGGAATTGATTGAGTTGCAGGAGCTTCTTTTTCCTTTGCTCAATACAGCTGAAAAAATGAACCTGCTCTGTGAGTTCGCGAGGCTTCGCGATCCGCGAGAAGAAGGCGAGAAAAAGAACGACTTCCCTCCGCGTGCCGAACGCGTGAAGAACGCGGCTCACTATATTTTGAATAATCCTTTGCTTGAGGAAGAACGCGAAGTGGAAAAGAAGTGCATTGACCGACTGATTAAAGCTGACCTTCCGGCAGAAGAAGTGCAGGCACTGATGCAACGACATTTGAAGGGTGGTGAAGAGATTAATGCGGCTCTACTCGCGAAGCTTGCTTCAGTAGAGATTGATTTATTAGCTCATCAGTTGCGGACTGATATCCTTGCAGGAGAAGCCACCTCGGCGATGACATGTTTGCAGTTATTGGCAGATTCGGAGTCCAATATTTCGGAGCGTCAGCGACTGAAGCTGTTGAGCCGTCTGTTAGTAAAGATAACGCTGCCGGTAGTAGTTTATGCTGCGGAGCAAGAAGAGGGAGAGAAGTTGCTAGGGGAGTTGAAGATCTTAGGGGCTCGATTTTTCACGGTAGCTTTCACCGATAGAGCTAACATTGATCAAGAGGGGCAGAGAGCGATTCTTTTCCTTTCCTTTGCAACCCATTGCCTTACCGGTGATAAGGATGGGTTTGAGTCTTTACGCAAGACCGCCGTGAATGACAACGAGAGAAGAGTAGATGGTTTGATTCGACGGGAAAGAGATCATTTCGCTTATGGAGGAATCGGAGTGCCCTCTTTTGTATTACCTGTTGGGCAGCCATTTCACTTTGACGGAGTATACTTCCGCTCAGAAGAGCTGAAGCCGTTACGGAAGTTATTTTTTGATGAAATTCGGAAACATTCTTTCATGGGGCTTCATCCTAATGTTGCGCAACCGGGTTTGGGTAGGCTTGTGAGTTATCTCAAGCTCACTCTGGCAGATGTTGAGTTGGAGAAAACAGACTTGGCCGAAGAGCGGGGAGATATTTCTTTGGTCGTAGAAGCGATTCTTGCGGGTGATCATGAATTGTTTCTGGCCTTACTTCCTGTAGAGGAAGAGAACTATTTTGAGGGAGCTTTAGGTGACAAAAGGTCCATGGAAAATCGTTATATATTTTATCGTAAAGTTGAATTTCTTGGGCGTCGGATTCAACGTCATTTACGAAGTGGGAAGGACTTTGAGAAGGTTTTAGATTTGGTGAAAAATGATACTCAGAGATTGCATTTAGAAGTCTGTTTGCAATCGCTTTTTTCCATGTATGGTGTCTCATGTTCTCGTTTTAATTTATTAGAAATTGATGCGAAAATGGCAGAGGTTATTTTGGCGGCGCTTCCTAAGTCTGGTCCCGTAAGGACGCAAATTTCAGCTCAGTTAGTAAACTATATCCGCAAGGAACCAAAACTTTCAGAGGTTTTGGCGAGAGAGGCGAGGAGTGTGGGGGCAGAACTCAAAGTGAAGAGTGACGAGTATGAAGTAATGGCACAAGATGAGGGTTATAATCTCTTTGTTTTTGGTTGGAACTATGCTCTTCAAAGAGTTGATTGGTCGGTGTTAGACTTCCACTTCGAGGCGGGAGTTGATGAGTCTGTCGTTTCGACCTTACGCAAAATGGCTTGTGTTCAGGCACTCTATCAGGTAGCGGGAGATCCCAGTCAGCGTGATCACGTCTTGGCAAAGCTTGCACGTTACGGCGTGAAAAAAGCGGACCCCGAATTTCACTCGTGGTTGGAGTTCATTTCGCTAGTAGCTGGTGCAGAGAGAAGTCTTTGGAAAGAAGATTGGGAGGCGCTTCCTGAGGAGAGAAAGAAACGGTCTCAGCAAGAAATGACTGCTGGTCTTATTGAGGTGCTTTCTTTTCTTGGCAGAAAAGTGGCGTATCAGAGTGATGGAATCCAAAGAAGAGGAGACCTGTTTCACTGTTTGAGAAGGTTGTGGATGGAACCGAAAATTCGAGAGAGGTATACTCGTGTTCTTTCTACTGTAATGGATGATCAGTTAGATTTGTTTTCTACTGCGCAAATTCCTGCAGAAGAACGGGCAAGGTTGCTCATCAGAGTATTTGGATGGTCGTTTATGAAGAGCTGTATTGAGGAACGTTTCGAAGAGAAGGAGAAAAGGGAACTCCTCATTGAGCTTGCGTTAGAGGGGCGGGTTCCTAGCGGGACAAAGTATGACTTTGATGCTTTCGTTGCCTTACAAGCGCTGAGGGCTGAGCAGTCGGATCCGCGACGAAGCCAGCTCTGGTTCAAAGTAGCAATGGCTCGAATCTCACGAGATAATCTTGAGGGTGCAAAGCGAGCGAGCGAACAGATTGATCCTAGTCATGTGGGAACGATTGAGATGAATCGTTTACGGCGTGAGTTCAAGCTCTTGGAAGACAACTTAAGCAAGAAGCGTTAGCCCGTTATAAGCTGAATTTCACGACAAAATCAATTATCGAGGGTGTGGGGCATTCTGGCGTTTTGATGTAATTTGTTTCGGTAGGTCTGGATTTTTTATATCTTAGTTAGAGTGGTTGGCTCGGTCAGCTCGTCTTAGATGATCCTAAGTCCGCATTTTCGTAAGAACCAAACCATAATCCAGAACAAGGCGATGGTCATAAGGATGTTGGCGGCAAGGGACCAGCTGAAGCTCCAGCCTTTTCGGAGCATCCAGGGTAAGACTAGGAACATGGGTAAGGTGGGAAGGACGAACCAGAAGGTGCCTTCGGCGTGATTCGCAATCCGCTCTGGGCTCTGCCGTTCACTATTCATCCAAATCATCGCTAGTAGGGAGGTGAGGGGTAGTGCAATGAGCAGGGCGGAGAGTTTATCGTTCACTACCTGCACTTTGGTCACCAGTACGATGATGAAGGCGCTTAAGAGAATTTTAGCGCCGTCGAGCCAACTCCAGGTCGTTAGCTCACGGCTCAGAGCTTCCCAATCAATCTTCATCCCGACACTTTACCTGAATACGGACTGTCCTCAAGCCGTCTTGACTGTTGAAGCTCGATTGCATGAGCTACTGAACACGACATGAAAGCCCTTTCTCTTCTTCCCCTGTCTTGCCTTTTCACTGGAATGGGCTGTACTCCAGTTGATGGTCCTCGCCAAGTGCAAGGCCAAGAGTCTGTCCCTCGGCCATTAGCGGTCACTGCTCATAGCGTTACTTTGACCGCTGCTCAGCGAGCTACCATTGGGCGTAAAATTTGGCAAAATGAATCAGGAGGAACGCGCAATGGCTTAACGGCTTGGAATGAAGGGGAGGCTTTTCCGAGTCTGGGGATTGGACATTTCATCTGGTATCCGACGGGCACCACGGGTCCTTTCACAGAGTCTTTCCCGCAGTTCATTGCCTTTGCACGCCAGCGAGGGGCCAGTCCTCCTGCGGTGGCACTGACCAGGGGGGCACCGTGGTCGACTCGGATTGCTTTCCAAAGTGAATTCAATGGCCGGGCGATGACCGAGCTCCGTGACTGGTTGGCTAACAATGTGGCACTGCAGACGGACTTCATTATTGCGAAGTCGCGTGCTTCGTTGCCAAAAATTCTGCAAGCTGCAGGAGGTGATGGGAATCGCGTGCAGGCCAATTATAATCGCACCGCGACTAGCGCAGGTGGTCAGTATGCGCTCATTGATTACGTGAACTTTAAGGGAGAGGGCATTAATCCGAAGGAACGTTACCGAGGACAAGGTTGGGGGCTGTTGCAAGTTCTACAAGAAATGCGCGGCAATGCTACTGGCCAGGCTGCTGCTATTGAGTTCTCTCGTGCGGCTAAGGCTGTGATGGCAAGACGGGTGGCGAATTCTGGTGGTAAAGATGAGCGCTGGCATGCCGGTTGGCAAAATCGCTGCGCTACCTATGCCCAACCTTTGTAAAAGACTTCTCGGCCTGACTGGTTGAGAATGCGGGAACGGAACATAAAAAAACCGTGTCTGAACGAGCAGACACGGTTCTTGAAAAGATTGAATATCGGGAGAAAACCTTACTTACGCTTGGCCTCTTCGCGTTCCTTGGCTTCTGCGATGACGGTCTCGGAGATGTTCTTCGGGCAAGGGGCATAGTGGTCGAATTCCATGGAGAACTGACCGCGACCAGAGGTCATCGTCCGCAGGTCACCGATGTAACCGAACATCTCGGAAAGAGGAGCATCGGCCTTGATGCGCACTCCTGTTGGAGTCGGGTCCTGAGTCTTGATCATACCACGGCGACGGTTGAGGTCACCGATGACGTCACCGACGTGGTCTTCAGGAGTGAAGACGTCCAACTTCATGATGGGTTCGAGGATTTGAGGGCCTGCCTTTGGCATGGACTGGCGATAAGCGGCACGGGAAGCAATCTCGAAGGCCACTGCAGAGGAGTCAACGGCGTGGAAGCCGCCGTCCGAAAGGGTGACCTTGATGTCGAGGAGTGGGTAGCCTGCAAGAGGTCCGCGGTCGATAGAGGTGCGGAAGCCCTTTTCAATGGCTGGGAAGTATTCCTTGGGGACGTTACCACCGACAACAGTGGACTCGAACTCGAAGCCAACGCCAGCTTCGGCAGGTTCAATGGTGTAGTCGATCTTCGCATACTGACCAGAACCACCAGACTGCTTCTTATGAGTGTAGCTGTCGGTGATGGCCTTGGTGATGGTCTCGCGGTAAGCAACCTGTGGTGCTCCCACAGTGACTTCTACCCCGTGGGTCCGCTTGAGAATATCAACCTTAATGTCGAGGTGAAGCTCGCCCATTCCCTTAAGGATGGTTTCGCCAGAGTCTTCGTCCGTTTCGACACGGAAAGAGGGGTCTTCCTTCACCATCTTGCCGATTGCGACACCGAGCTTCTCGGCTTGGCCCTTGTCCTTGGGTTCAACCGCGATGGAAATCACGGGCTCAGGGAAGACCATAGGCTCGAGAGTGGCGGGATTGTCTTTGTCGGCGAGAGTGTGACCGGTCTGAACGTTCTTGAGGCCAACGAAGGCTACGATGTCACCTGCTTGGCAGCCGTCACGCTCTTCCGCATTGTCAGCATGCATCTCTACGATGCGACCGATACGCTCGTTCTTGCCGGTGAAGGTGTTAATGAGGGTGTCGCCCTTTTTGAGCGTTCCAGAATAGACACGGATGAAGGTAAGCGCACCGAAGCGGTCATCCATAATCTTGAAGGCCAGCGCGCGGAATGGGTGCTCGGCATCAACGACGGCGAATTCGCCCGTCTCGTTACCATCGAGGTCAACCTCGGGTTGAGGCTTCACTTCGGTCGGAGAGGGGAGGTACTCGATAACGGCGTCGAGCACGTTCTGGACACCTTTGTTCTTGAAGGCAGAACCACAGAAGGTCGGGAAAAAGTCGAGATTGATGGTGCCCTTACGGATGCACTTCTTGATGTCGTCGATGGAAGGCTCGTCTCCTTCGAGGTAAGCTTCCATGAGGTTATCGTCTTGCTCAACGGCAGTTTCGATGAGCTCGGCACGGTATTCCGCCGCCTTCTCCTGCAGGTCAGCAGGGATGTCTTCGATGGTGTAGTTCTCGGGCTGACCAGAGTCGTCCCAGATCCAAGCTTTCATGGTGAGAAGGTCGACTACGCCAGTGAAGTTATCCTCGATGCCGATCGGAAGAACCATGACGAGAGGCTTAGCAGCGAGGACGTTTTTGACTTGGTCTACCACGCGGTAGAAGTCAGCGCCCATACGGTCGAGCTTGTTGACAAAGATGAGACGGGCAACACCAGATTCGTTCGCATAACGCCAGTTGGTCTCGGATTGAGGTTCCACTCCGCCGGAACCACAGAAGACACCCACCCCACCGTCAAGAACCTTCAAAGAACGATAAACTTCGATTGTGAAGTCAACGTGACCAGGAGTGTCGATGATGTTGAAGCGGTGAGAATTGAACTGCTTGTCGGCACCGGCCCAGAAACAAGTGGTGGCAGCAGATTGGATCGTGATACCCCGCTCGGCTTCTTGTTCCATGAAGTCAGTAGTGGACTCACCGTCGTGAACCTCACCAGTTTTGTGGATTTTTCCGGTGAGCTTGAGGATACGTTCGGTGGTAGTTGTTTTCCCCGCATCCACGTGCGCGAAGATACCAATATTCCGGTAAGTACTGAGGTCGGTGGCCATGTTCTTTTTAAGGTTAGGGCGGGCGGTGTGACTTATGTTGACGGGTTTGTCGAGATTGTAGGGAATCTTTTTTGAAGGGGGCCTTTCACGATGGATGCTGATTCGTGTTTCTGTACCTGATGTTGGGTATGCCTTGAGGAGGGTTTGGAATACAAAAAAGGGAGTCCGTTCTGGACTCCCTTTTGAAATGATAAGTAAGTGGTGGGCTTAATCTAGCTTTTCAAGAATGGCATCAAGCGTCTCTTCGATGGCGTCGAGTCTTTCGATGATTTTATCACACGATCCTTTGCTGCAGTCACCTTTATCGCAGTCACCCTTGGAGCAGCATTTGCCATCTTTTCCGCAGCATTCACCTTTTTTGCACTCGCCCTTAGCACAGTGGCCTTTGGCGCATTCACCTTTCTTGCACTCGCCCTTAGCGCAGTGGCCTTTGGCGCATTCGCCTTTCTTGCCCTCGCCCTTAGCACAGTGGCCTTTGGCACATTCGCCTTTCTTGCCTTCGCCCTTGGCACAGTGTTCGCCCTTTACTCCGTGGGAGGCTGCAGCTTTGAGAGCAGCGGCGCGGGAATTAGGGCAACAGTGTCCACCTTTTTTGTCCCCGTGTTGAGCCATTTCTTTTTTGCCGGCTTTATGAGCCTTGGGCTGTTGACCACCGGATTTTTGAGAGCTTGCTTTTAACGCAACCTTAGCTTTCGGTGTGGTTTTAGCAGCGGCTGCTTTTTTGGTAGCTCTCTGAGCAGTCTTAGTCGCGGCTTTCGTTTGCTCTTGTAGAGACTTTACGTGCGCTCTAATTGAGTCTGCCTCGCGGACAGCTCCTGCTGCTTCGAGATGATTTGCAGCAGAGAGCAAGTGCTCTGCTCTAGACTCAGTATTACCGGGTTTCTTTGTTTCTGCGTGATGATCCGCATACAAGAAGCCAGTTGATAGAGCTAGGATAGCAATAAGATTCCGGATTGATTTCATAGGGGTGGTGTTCGACTATTTCTGAACTCAGTTAACCTGCGACAAATTAGGAATGTTTCAAGGAAAAGCATTTGTTAGGGTGTTTTTTTGCAGCAATAATCGGGTGGCTTCGGCGCGAGCATCGGGATAGAAGGAGAGGAAGTGTTGCTCGAAGGCGTTATAATTTTTTTGTAAATCGTTCAGTGTGTCCAAGATGGGTTCGAGTCGAGACGACCGACTAGCAACGCGCTCTAGGGTTAGCTGGAGCCCGCTCATGCTTGCGTAGGAGGTGAGCCAATCTTCTTGTTGGATACGAGAGACCAGGGGGCCGAAGTGCGGCCCTAGCCATTGGCGACGGCGTTCAAAGAGTTGATAAACTTCGACGATAAAGGAGTCACTGTCTGCGGGGTAGTAATTTTGCCAATGATGATGGAGAAAGTGATCGAAGAAGATATCAATCACGATCCCCGCAAAACGTCGGTGCTCTGGTGCGAGTAGTTCACGAGCCTTTTTAAAAGTAGGATGAGTATCGGTGAAACGGTCGATTTTACGATGCATGATGATTCCTCCTACCACGGGCTCGGGGAGCCGTTGTTTTAAAGCCTCGGGTGTTCCTTTTTCGAAATCTCCCAGAATATTACCGATACGAGAGGCATCTTCGGGGCCGGCGAGAGCAAGGTGTGCGAGAAAATTCATTTTTTGGAGCGAAGAAGGATGAGTTCGAGGTTATCACTTCACTGGTAGCGATGATGATTTGGCTGAATGGCAAATGGAAGAAGGAAGAAGAGGCTGCGGTTGGAGTGACTGATAGTTCTTTCCTCAGGGGAGAAGGAGTTTTTGAGACGATGCTGGCTCGCAAAGGCAAGATTGTCGAATTAGAGCGCCATTGGCAGCGCTTAGCAAAGGGGGGTCTTAAATTCGGGATACAGGCTCTTGAACTGGCGGAAGCTCGTTCGATTTTACGTGAACTTTTGGCTTACCATGAGTTTGAGCCACAAGCGCGGGTCCGCGTCCGGGTAACGCAGAGCCGTGATAATTTACTCTTTTCTGCGAGAGAGAGCGCTCCCTATCCCCAGTTACTTCGTCTCTCGTCTACGCCTTACCGACGTAATGAGGCGGGAGCGCTTACGGGGATTAAAACCCTCTCTTACAGCGAGAATTCGGTGGCTCTCTCCGAAGCGAAGCGAAAGGGAGCCGATGAGATTATTTTTGCGAATGGACGAGGAGAATGGTGTGAGGGAGCTTGGAGTAATGTCTTCGCGGTGGAGAACGGAAGGTTGCTCACTCCTCCTTTGGAGAGTGGATGTCTCCCGGGTGTGACTCGCGAGTTAGTTTTGGCTTTAGCTCGTAAGGAAGGGCTGGAAGTCTTGGAAATTGCTCGTCCGGTGAACATGTTGCGGACTGTAGACGAGATTTTTTTAACGAGTAGTCTCCTAGGCGTCGGTGTCGTGGGTCAACTCGATGATCGGGCTTTCGAAAAGAGCCCGATGTCAGCGCTTCTCGCTCGGCTTTTACGCGATTACGAGGAGGCGAGTGTGATGTGAACAGTCTCGGAGGTAAGGGGTTTTGTTTAGCCTCCGTTTGCTTTGTAATACTTCCGGTATGCCGTGGGGGACATATGCATGACTAGGGTAAAGGCCCGAGTGAAGGAAGCATGTTCGTTGTAGCCCAGTGATTCGGAAATCTCGCTAATTGTCATGGGGGTGGAAAGGAGGCGATCGCAGGCTGCGGCGATTTTAGAATGGAGAATGAACCGCTTGGGTGAGGTGCCTAAGTGGGAGCGGAACCGGCGTTCGAGGGTAGAGACGGACATGCCGGCTAGCTTGGCTAATTGATCGACAGGAAGCGGTTCCGAAACATGTTCGTGAACGTAGTCTACGAGCTTGGACATCGCCCGGTAAGGAGCCGGGAGAGGGTGACCTTCTCTCTGATCAAGACGTCTTGAGATGCCTGCAGTGCCTATGAGTTCGGTTTGTTTATTGTAAAGGGGAATCTTGGAAGTCATTCGCCACTCCACTCCACCGGCACGACGGGTTACGAGCTCCATTTTATTGTGCATCGACTTTCCTGTTTGCGCGACGGACTCATCATCTTGGATATAGACACGTGCCAATTCGCTTGCAGTGATTTCCGCATCGGTTTTTCCAACGAACCATTCGGGAGGGTTTCCCCACAGTTCCCCATAGGCTTGGTTGACGAAAATAAGTCGATGAGAGCGATCCTTGATCCAAAAAATGACTTCAGGGAGTGCTTCGAAAAGGCCAAGAGCAATTTGTCCTGGCTTGAGTTCACTGACGAAATCAGAGAAGAGAGTTCCGTCAGGGAAAGCGGATTTGGGAGAATCTGAGGTCATAGTCAGAAATTGATCTAGATAGGGTTACCGAGGTCTAAGACAAAATAATACATAAAGATTTCAAAAATGGGGAAAATGACGACTATCGTATAACTAAAGCCGACTTTTTTTCGTGGTGACTCAAAATTTACTACGTTAGTTTGGGGAAGTCTTTTCGAGCGAAATCTTGACGAGAAATAACAAACACATTTGATGGCTGAATTTTTTCCGAACATTCCTAAAATAGTATATGAGGGTCAAAACTCCGATAATCCTTTTGCTTTCAAGCATTACAATGCGGAGGAGCAGGTGTCTGGTAAGACCATGCGTGAGCACCTTAAGTTTGCGGCAGCCTACTGGCACGTGATGCGTAATGAGTTGGCGGACCCTTTCGGGGCTGGAACCGCACTGATGCCGTGGGATGACGGTTCAGAAACTCTGAACAATGCTCTCGGAAGAGTGCCCGTGTTCTTTGAATTTCTGGAAAAAACGGGGATTGATTATTATTGTTTCCACGATCGAGATATTTCGCCGGAAGGGAACAGTTTAGCTGAAACTCACGATAACCTTGCGAAAGTGGTCGATGAGTTGGCCGGTCATCAACAAGCGACTGGGAAAAAACTTCTCTGGGGCACTGCTTGTCTCTTTGCTCATCCTCGCTACGCGCAAGGAGCAGCTACTTCTCCTTCTGCGGATGTCTTTGCCTATGGTGCCAGTCAGGTCAAACACGCTCTGGAGGCAACGCACCGTCTTGGGGGAACAGGCTATGTCTTCTGGGGTGGACGGGAGGGCTATGGCTCACTCATCAATACTGATATGAAGCGAGAGGTGGAACACTTGGCCCGCTTCCTCCACATGGCGGTTGATCACGCCAAGAAGATTGGTTTTGAAGGACAGTTCTTCATTGAGCCCAAACCACGCGAGCCATCCACTCATCAGTATGACTCTGATGCAGCGGCCTGTCTCAATTTCCTGCGCGAATATAATCTGTTGGAACACTTTCAACTCAATATCGAGACCAATCACGCTACCCTTGCAGGGCACACCATGGAGCACGAACTCCAAGTCGCTGCCGGAGCGGGAGCGCTGGGCTCGATTGATGCTAATCGGGGAGATGAGTTGTTAGGTTGGGACACCGATCAGTTCCCGACAGATTATTATTTGGCGACCAAGATTATGATGGAAGTCCTCAAGGTGGGCGGCTTCACCAAGGGTGGTCTTAACTTCGATGCCAAGAGAAGACGCGAGTCCCACGAACCAGAGGACCTCTTCCACGCACACATCGGTGGTATGGACGCTTTTGCTCGTGGGCTTAAAGTGGCAGATCGGATTATTACCGATGGAAAGTTCGGTGAATTTATTGCCACTCGTTACCAGAGTTTCGATTCTGGAATCGGTGCTGAGATTGAGGCGGGATCAGCTTCTTTGGAATCCTTGAACACTTACGCTCTCAAGGCAAAAGCTCCTCAATTGACAAGTGGTCGTCAAGAGCGGCTTGAGAATCTACTCAACGATTACCTTTAAAGGATTACCTCCGATAAGCTCATTCAACAGAATTTCAAAATGGCTCGATTTACAAAATTGAAAATTATTTGTTCTCAAAGGCAGACTACCAGAGGAGTCCCAAAGAAAAATTTAAGGTATGAGGGTCGCGGTGGAAAAACCCATGAAACCACTTTTGACCCTCATACCATTCAAGCAATACAGCATCGTTGATACAGCACCACCCGTGCCAATATAACGTTACCGGAAGGTATTTCTTTAGTTAAAAGTTGAAAAAATTTGGATTTTTTAGTCAGCCAAAAAATTCCGTGAAAATCACCGCCTCCTAGTATTCAAAATGTCTTTATTTTTAGGGTTGGATTCCTCGACTCAAAGTCTTTCCGCATGCGTGATTGATGCTGAAGGTGGAGAGTTCGTTGCCGAAGAGCACGTTCATTTCGGTTCTGATTTGCCGCATTATGGTTTGGAGTCAGGCTTTGCGGCAGGGACAGAAGATGGGGAAATCTTCTCGAATCCGTTGATGTGGTTAGAGGCGGTCGATTTGCTTTTTGCTCGCTTAGTGACCAAGAACGTTCCTTTGGAAAAGGTAGTAGCAGTCTCTGGTTGTGGCCAGCAGCATGGGAGTGTTTTTCTGAATTCTCAGTTTGAATCTTCCTTGGACCAGCTTAGCGCAGGGTCATCATTGGTCGCGCAGTTGGGAGGTGTTTTCTCGCGCCCAGTCTCGCCGATTTGGATGGATAGCTCGACTAGCTCGCAGTGTGAGGAGATCACGCAATCTCTTGGAGGGGCGGAGGAGGTCTGTCGTCGCAGTGGTTCGGTTGCGATCGAGCGCTTTACAGGACCTCAAATCCGTAAATTTGCCCAACAAGACCCAACTGCCTACCGCGAGACCACTACGATTCATCTCGTAAGTTCCTTCCTAGCCAGCGTGTTGTCTGGTCGCAGTGTTGCTATCGATACCGGAGATGGTGCGGGGATGAATTTGATGAACCTAACAAACGGGTCTTGGGATGGAGAGCTACTCACGGCGACTGCTCCGGATTTGGGCGCAAAATTACCACCTGTGTCTCCCAGTGCGACTATTACTGGAAAAGTGGCACCCTACTTTGCAGAGAAATATGGCCTGAATACAAACTGCCAAGTGGTGCTCTGGTCTGGTGATAATCCGGGGAGCTTGGTCGGGATGGGAGCGGCCCAACCGGGGAAGGTGGTCATCAGTTTAGGGACCAGTGATACCCTCTTTGCGGCCATGCCTCAGCCAGTCACGGACCCGAGGGGCTTTGGCCATGTTTTTGGCAATCCCATGGGGGGATTCATGAGCTTAATTTGTTTCCGCAACGGTTCCTTGGCGCGCGAGGCGGTTAAGGAACAGTTTGAGCTCTCTTGGCAAGACTTCGAATTAACCGGTCTGGCACGGACTGAACCTGCCAACGGACAGCGAGTGATGCTCCCTTTCGTGGCGGATGAAATCACTCCTCGTGTGAGTTCTTCGGCCATGATTCCTTGTGGATGGGAGGGCCAGCCTTCCGCTGCCGAATGTGTGCGCGGTGTGCTTGAAGGGCAGTTCCTCAATATGAAGTATCACGCCGACTGGTTGGGCGTGGAGACGGAAGAGATTCTTCTTACCGGAGGAGCTTCTGAGAATGATGGCATTGCTCAGACGGCGGCTGATATTTTTGGGAAAAAAGTGCGCCGACTCGAGATATCAGGGTCCGCAGCGCTAGGTGCGGCCCTACGAGCAGCAGTGGCGGTTGGAGACTCGGATCTGGCAAGATTAGAAGAGGTTTTTTCGGCTCCGACTCCGGGACGAGACCTTCTACCAAGGCCTGAATACACTTCTCGGTATCAAGATTTAGAAAAAGTATTTGCAGAGGCGCTTAGAAAGCACTTCGCTGTTCAGTAGATACTCTAACAAACCGCACCTTATGCCAAGACCAGTCACAATCTTCACCGGACAATGGGCCGACCTGCCTATTGCTGAACTCCTCCCTAAAGTCAAAGAAATGGGCTACGACGGCGTCGAGCTCGGTTGCTGGGGTGACCACTTTGATGTCCAACGTGCTCTGAATGAGGAGGGCTATGTGGAAAGCGTCTGGGCTCTGCTCGCAAAGAACGGGCTCGTGGCTTACGCCCTCTCGAATCACTTGGTTGGGCAAGCGGTGTGCGATCGTATCGACGAACGTCATCAAGCCATTCTGTCCGCGGCGGTTTGGGGTGATGGCGATCCGGAGGGAGTGCGCCAACGAGCTGCGCAGGAGATGATTGATACCGCAAAGGCAGCACGCAAGTTCATCAATGCCGGGAAAGACTACATGGCAGATAAGCCAGCGGGCTCGGGTAAAGTCGTGGTCAATGGTTTCACTGGTTCTAGCATCTGGCATGCTCTCTATGCTTTCCCGCCCACTGACCAGGCTTACTTGGAAAAAGGGTTTCAGGATTTTGCTCAACGCTGGATACCCATCCTCGACGCCTTTCGAGAAGAGGATGTTTACTTCGCTCTCGAAGTGCATCCCACCGAGATCGCCTTCGATATTGCTTCTTCTGCGCGCGCGTTGGAGGCTCTGAAAGGTCATGAACGATTCGGCTTTAACTACGATCCGAGCCATTTGGGCTACCAGGGGGTCGATTACGTGAAGTTTATTCGCCAGTTCTCTGACCGGATCTTCCACGTCCACATGAAGGATGCGTGGTGGGGTCGTGGCGATGGCACGGTAGGGGTCTTTGGAGGGCATACTGATTTCATCAATCCCTCTCGTTACTGGGACTTCCGCAGTGTTGGACGCGGTGATACCGACTTTGAGGAAATTATCGTGGCCCTGAATGATATTGGCTACGCAGGACCGCTTTCGGTGGAGTGGGAGGATGGTCGCATGGACCGCTTCCATGGTGCTGCCGAGAGTTGTGCCTTCACTCGTGCGTTGGACTTCCCACGCAGTGACGTCATCTTTGACTCCGCCTTTGATACCGATAACCAATAAGAACTTTCACCGCAATTAACACGATGAGCTACGCAAAACGAAAAGTGCGAATGGGAATGATTGGCGGAGGGCGTGATGCCTTCATCGGTGGTGTGCATCGCATTGCTGCGGCAATTGACCAGCAGGTCGAACTCGTCTGTGGGGCCTTCAGCTCCACCCCAGAAAAGTCGAAGGCCTCTGGCGAGGACTTCCTACTACCAGCGGAGAGGTGTTACGGCACCTTCGAGGAAATGATTGCGCAAGAAGCGTCGCTGCCAGTGGGCGAGCGGATGGATTTTGTAGCCATCGTGACTCCCAATCACATGCACTTCCCCGCGGCCAAGGCCGCCTTGGAGGGAGGTTTCCATGTTCTATCCGATAAGCCGGCGACCTTGAACTTGGCGGAAGCAGAGGAACTGAAGAAGGTCATCGAAGCGACCGGTAAACTCTACTGTCTCACCCATAACTACCCAGGATACCCAATGGTGAAGCAAGCTCGGGAGCTCGTGCAAGCGGGTGAGCTTGGCAAGATTCGCAAAGTCGTGGTCGAGTATCCACAGGGTTGGTTGGCCACTCGCTTAGAAGCTGATGGCGCCAAGCAGGCCGAGTGGCGCACTGACCCCAAGCGCTCGGGTGCTGCCGGTTGCATGGGTGATATCGGAACTCATGCCGAGAATCTCGCAGAGTATATTTCCGGCCTGACCATTTCTGAGTTAGCAGCGGATCTCACAAGTTTCGTTGATGGTCGTCTTCTCGATGATGATGGCAATGTGCTGCTCCGCTTTGATAACGGAGCCAAGGGCGTTTTACACGCTTCGCAGATTTCGGTTGGGTGTGAAAACAACCTTCAAATCCGAGTCTATGGCGAGAGTGGGGGAGTCGAGTGGCGTCAGACCGAGCCCAATACTCTCTTGGTCCATCGTCAGGATAAGCCTACCGAGATTTGGCGTGCGGGTCAGGGTTACCTCGGCGCGGTCGCTACCGCCAATTGCCGCACCCCAGCTGGTCACCCGGAAGGTTACCTCGAAGCTTTTGCTAACGTGTATCGCAACTTCGCGAATCATATCCGCGCAGTGGAGGACGGCACCGAGACGAATGAGGTGATGTTAGATTACCCACGCATCGACGACGGCATTCGTGGCATGGCTTTCATCGAAGCAGTAGTCGGTTCCAGCGCGAACAATGCAGCCTGGACTTCTTTGGCCGCGCATTAGCTTTTATTGAGATAGTGGATTTGTTTCCGTTTTTGCTCGGGACTTGGCAGAGCGTCCCATCTGCTCATCCTAAGGGGTGCGTATGGCATGTCCTGGATAATCGAACTTGTGTTTACGAGCAAAAGACGGAGATGGGATTGACGATCTCATGGTTTCAATACTGGCTCCATAAAGATGGAATCTTGCGTTACCCATTGACCAAGAGCACGAGAGTTATGTTTAGACATGCCGAGTATGTGCCAGTGATATTGGAACCGAACCATCTCATGATGAATGGGCATCAATTCAATCGAGTTGAGGGAATTCCGATACCTGAACGCTTTGATGTCTTGCCCGGGACAGGGTCGGACGAGAACGGTATTTCGTTTCCACAGACTTTCAGGAGTGAACTCCAAGATTATCTTTCGGAACCACCAAGAGAAGTGATTTGATCATTCACAACCTCTAAGACGACGGCTTAGTAAGACGACCGAAGTTAGAGTTCGGGTCAATTTGGTGGCAGAGTTCTAACAGTTTTTCAGCTCCGGATCTCTTGTCCTCTCGGTAGGCGAGGGCGCCGTAGTAGAGAATTGCTTGGCGTTCCCCTTTTCGCAGATTGCCCCCCGCTTGAGCGAGAGGGAGGAGGGTGTCGAAGTCTTGTAATGCGATATTGCGCACCCCGAAGCGCTTTGGGATGCGGTAATAGGCAATCGCACGAACCATGCGTACTCGACCGTCGGAAGGGGAGCTTGCGACTGCTTCTTCGATGAGTTTCCGTCCGCGTCGGAGAAACTTAAGCTTAGTTGGACCCCAGCGTCCGTGCTTTGCTCGTAACGCACAAGCGCTTCCTAGAAAGGCTTTTGCAAGGTCGTCTTTGGGATCGGTGACAAGCTGTTGTTCGAATTTCTCAATCTGCCGATCGATTTTCGGAACATTTCCTTCCAGACAGATGTTATGCCAGTCTCGGTATTTCGTCAGAGTAGCGGCACTGGCGGCCGCCGAGACTGATCTCGTGGCACCAAAGACGAAGATGGTGATAAGAACCAGAAGGGCGAAACGCGAATAATCCATCGCCCCTACTCTAGGCTGCGGTCGTAGTCGATGCAAGTAGCTCAGTAGTGAAGTCGACCCGTTCTCTTACTGTTCCGTAGGACTCGTCAATCAAGTTGGCGGAGATACGAGCGCTTTCGAAGATGGTGGGGAGTCCGCTACCTGGGTGAGTGCCACCACCCACTAGATAGATGTTCTCGAAGCCCTGCAGCTTATTACGCGGGCGGAGGTAGAGCATCTGGTCCATGGTGTGTGCAAAGTTGAAAGTCGCACCCATGAAGATGTCGGACTCTTGCCAAGTGGTGGGGGTGATGCAGCGCTCTTCCACGATGTGCTCGCGGAGATCTTTCATCCCCGTCTTGGCAATCACGCGGTCGAGGACTTGGTCGCGGTATTTTTGGCGGAGCTCATCGGTCCATTGGTCGCCATGGCGATTATTGATCGTTGGGATGAGGAGATAGAGCTGCGAGTGGCCTTCGGGAGCAACGGTCTTGTCGTTCACGCTGGAGTTCCGCACGTAGACCGACATGTCTTTCGAGATCGTCTTTTGGCTTTGGATATCGGCCACATTTTGCCCGTAGTCATCGGCAAAGATGATGTGATGGTGAGGTTCATTTTCGTAAATCTTGTCGAGCCCAAGATAGAGCATGAAGGTGGAGCAGGAGAACTTCTTCTTAGCCAAAGTCTCAGTTGCGACTTTTTCTTTCCCGAAAATCATGGAGCGGGCGTGAGCGTAGTCCGCGTTCACGACCAAGTCATCACAGGGGAGTTTTTCTCCATCAGCGAGGACGACATGAGAGACCTTATCATTCTTATACTCGAAGGAAGAGACTTCGCTGTTGAGCCGCAGGGTGCCTCCTTCTTGTTGGAAAATATCGGCCATCACTTCCGACATTTTGGAGAGGCCACCCTCGACGTGATAGATGCCATAAGCGTACTCAATGTAGGAGAGGATGCTGAACAATCCGGGGCAGTTCCAAGGTGACATCCCGAGGTATTTGGCTTGGAAGGTGAAGGCGAGCTTGAGCCGCTCGTCGTCAAAGTATTCTCCTAACACATCCATCACCGACTTGTTGGTAGCCACGTAGGGGAAGGCCTTCAGGAGGTGGGGAGCAAGGAGCGTGGAAAGCTTGTGATAGGGTTTTTGCAGGCAAGGGAAGATGGTCTCTAACTTGTCCGCATGATCCGCCATGAAGCGTTGGTAGTTCGCGGCTTCACCGGGGAACGCTTTCTCGATGTGAGCAGCCATTTTCTGAGGGTCAGAGCTGGTGTTCAAGGAGACTTGGTCCCAAGTCAGGGTGGTCATCGGGTCAAGTTTCTGGAAGCTGATGTGGTCATCAGACTTGCGGCCAATCTCAGCAAAGATTTCGTCGAGAGTGAATTTTTGATGAAGGAAGGTGGGGCCGGTATCAAAGCGGTAGTCTCCCGCGATGAGGGGCGCATTACGTCCACCCACGGTTCCGGCCTTCTCTAACAGGGTCACTTCGTAACCTCGATGAGCAAGCAACATCCCGCTAACTAGTCCTCCCGGGCCTGCTCCGACGATCACGATTCTCTTCCTCATAGTGCTTTAGAGGCCTATCGTTCGCTCGATTTTGTAATTTGCAAATAAACAGAATGAGATTCCTCGCTTTCTTCCTTCTAAAAGGAGGTGCGAACCGCGAAGAGGTAAGTCGTGGCCGAGACATCTCCGGTGCGAGCGCTCAACAAATCGTGCGAGACCCCAGAGAGCAGGCGGATATTCCGATCGCAGAGCCGCCAATTGAGTCCGAGGTAGAAGGAGTGGTTCTCGTCACCGAAGCCATTGTCGAGATCGGTCTCGGGTGGGAAGTGTTGGGCGCGGACGTAACGATTTGAGAGGCGGATACCCTCCGTCTCTTCGGCTCGCGCATATTGATAGCGAGCTACCAGACGGACGCGATCGCGCAAGAGCCAGACCCAAGGTGTGATTTGCCCACCATAGAAGTTACCCTCACGTAGGGGATCTCTCTCGTCATCGAGTGCATTTTGACCGTAGATGAAATCGCTACTAAATCCCCAGTAATTGGACTCGTAAATGACTGAGACGGCGGTGCCGTGACGATAACCAAGAGCAGAGTCTATTCGGCGATCTTGGGCATAGACGTGGTCCGCTCGCAGGGTCCAACTGTCATTAGGCTGCCATTCGAGACTGCCGTAATAAAAGATGCCGTCGCCCCAATCGGAGAGGAAGCGCGCATCAGCCTCATTGCTGAAGACTCCCAAGATGAGGGTCCAGTCATTCTTCTCAAACTCGATGGTCGCCCCAGTAGGCCGTGAGTCGTCGCCTCCAAGACGATCGGTGATGGCACTGCGCTCGATAACGAGAAGGTCGTTGGAAGAGGTCTGAACCTCTTCGCTGATGTCGAGCTTCATGCGCCCAAATTTTAGCTCGATATCATCGAAAGGACCTGACCCAAAAGCCTTGCCAAGGTCAAAGGAGATTACCGCCGAGTCAAAAGAGTCAAACCCCCAGTCGAGCCCGTTAGGTGCTTCCGCTTGGAAGCGATTGTCGTCGACGAAATTGGCACCTACTTCGATTTCGAAAAATTTCAGAAAATCAATCTCCGCCGAGACTCGAGCGCGCCGGAACTCATCGAAGTTTTGACTAAAACTATTCCCTCGAACATCCTCCCCTTGCACACGACCAAATTGATAATGGAAGCGGCCATTGATCTCAATTTGCTGAATCCAAGGATTCCTTTTGTTGCGGTAAAGTTCGCCAGGACTCCCCGACCACCACTGACAAAAGCCGTCGAATGAGCAGTTGTGTTCGCGGTGTTCGTGAGTCTCTTGGCCCAAACTCTCCGTGACGAGAAGAGCCAGGAGCAAGGAGGACGCGGAGAGTTTATAGAGGGGAATGCTCATGAGTTGTCGAACTCATGAGTTGTCGGCACAAGAACCACGCGGTTGTTACCGCAGGCCAAGTGGAGCGCTTCCATGAAGTCTTTGAGGTTGATGTTTTCTTTCAAGATCAGTCCGTATCGGAGCTCGGTCATCATCCCTGCTTGTGCGGAGGAGACTCGAGTAAGTTGGACCGATTCTGCGAATTTCTTCAGGATGGGTTCCATGAGTTCTTGGTAATCAGTCTCACTCCCGACCCGGATATTGAGGAGGTGAGACGCTTTCTTGGGAGCGAAGGCATCCGTCCGAGTTAAGATCAGGATCGCGGTGCTCACAATTACGGTGATGATCATCGCCATACTGTACTCACGAGCGCCGACTACCATGCCAATAGCCATGGCGTAGAAGACGAACCCTAAGTCGCGCGATTGACCAAGATTACGTCGGAAGCGAATCATTGAAAAGGCGGCGAACATGCCAAAAGCAATCGCACCATTCCCGTTGACGACCATGATCAGAACGGTAGTGACTACTCCGATCATAATAAGGGTTTGCACGAAATCTTGTGAATAGCGCGATCCCTTGTAGGTGGATTTATAGAGTACTGCGATCAAGAGATTGAGGACGATACTTAGTATCATCGCACCCACTATTTCCAATGATCCCGGTCGAGATTGACTAGAAGCTAGGAAATTGCCAAGTAAGGAGGGGTTACCGTTTGCGAGAAGATTTAGTAAGAGGTTTGGTGCGTTCATTAATAAAGTTGATATTGCTCGATGGCCGTTGCGTACTTGCTGAAACCACGAGGAGCGAGGCGGAGCTCTCCGATCAATTGGCGGAACCAATAAGGGACGGGACCTGCTGTTTTGACCTCCATGATGGATTGACCTTCGGCGAGTAACGGTTTGGTGAAATTGAGGTCTCCAGGCGAGAGCGGCTTGCTCTCAAGACGGCAGCAGACGTTCTCATCAAAGGTGATCCGGATCGTGCCTTCAGGTCCGCTATCATAGGCGTATCGGTCATAGCGGATCTGTACCACCGGTGAGCCGTGGGTAACCACCAATTCATTCACCTCCCGGATAACTGGTAGATTTTCGTCTTCCTTATCACTGTCTAGTCCAGTTTTGTGAATGGTCTCAAGCTGGTCAAGATCGCAGACCATGCGGCGCTTCACGGTAATGCCGTTGAGCTTGTGCTTCACCTCGATGAAGGCTGTTGGAGCGATGGTGGCGTCATTCCTGCCATAGAGGCGGCTTCGCAATTTTCTTCGATTTGGAGCACCGAGCTTCTTCTGCCAATAATTGTGAAGATCCTCAGAATCGAAGTATTCTGTTAAGATTGGATACCCTCCCGCGGCGTGAATGTCCTCCTGAAGATGTTCTTCCACTCGTCTGCGAACGATAGGCGATTGTTCAGAATCGAGAAGAAATTTGAACTCTCTTCTGTTTTGAGTGGCTAACATGTAAGGAAAGAAAAGTGGACAAGGAGGTGAGTAGGGGGCGCCGAGAGGTTAAGAGAAATACTGTTCGATTAGGTTCTAGAGAGGTAAATACAAGTTGCTCATTAAGCTAACGAAGAAATTCTTGGATGGTTAGGAAAGTTTTTCTACCACGTTGTAATAAAGGTTATTCCCTTCCTCTGGAAGTGAAATTAAAAGGCCATTCTAGCCTCTTAAGAATTTTGTCTGGAAGAGCTTAGGAAAAAGATGCGCTTACTTCGCTGCTTCTCTTTGGGGAGACGGTAACCTATCGAATCTATCGTGGTATGGCATTACCCACTCGTTATCCACTTCTTCGCGGCGTTTCGGGCGTGTAAGAATCCTTCTCGCGGATTAAACCCCTCAAAAAATTGAGCGAGGTTGGTCAAAACCAACCCCGCTCATGGGAACAACAACGCACGTCCCATTGCAGGGACATAAAGAGAGACACCAGCGAGTCATTATTAGTCACAGGAAAGTTTTTTTTCTCAAAAACTCGAAAATAAGTGAGTTTTCACTGACCCGATCGGAGGGTTGGACCGTTCTAAACTGTAGACTAGGAAAAAGGCTGAAAGATGAGCTGCCTATAATTCACCACCAGTAAGTTGTCTTCCTCTTCGGAGATGCCTTTGAGGATTGTTTTCATTTAATCGATTTATGAAGGGGCTCAGGAAGCAAAGAGTGACGAATTGCGGTGTAGAACTCTGTTCCTCTGGCTTCCGATAGGACTTCGCAATAAAATTCACAGAGTTTCCTAGGATCGCAGTCCTCTTCCTCTGATAGCTCTAAGAGCGCTAGGGCAGTTTCTAAAAAAGGCCGCACGGCCTCTTTCCTTCGTGCTCGTAGCTGGCCGTGTTTTTGATCCAAATTAAAAATCCTCAATGTCTCTTCTGCCCGCTTAACTTTATTCTGAGCCAGTCCGTTTTTGACCCGAATCGTACCATCCGAGACAAAGTGGAAAAAATCGTCAGGGTCATCTTGATCCATTTTGATTAAGTTCCTATAGTCGTAACCGTTGGCTTTAGCGAGGTTATCCTTATGCTTGCCACAGGACTTGCCGTCGTTGCAGGACCAGAAGAGGTTTTGCCACAAGAAGGTTCCCTGCGGATAGGACGCACTACCATTCGCGTCAACTTAGTGCTGCAAGTCCTTGATGAATAGTGGATTCTCGATTTCGTTTTTCGCGTTTCACGTGCCTCAAATTTGGTGGATTATTCGCGATTTCTGTTAGGCGTCCTGCTGTTAGAATATCTTCCGTCAGCCAATCCATTAACTTCTCAGGAGACAGCAATGCCAACCCAATTTTCCGCGCGTAGATCGCGATCTGCCGCAGCCCCATCAAGGCCACTATCATCGCGCTACAAATCAGTGC
>CALFBF010000043.1 GCA_937949965.1 uncultured Roseibacillus sp. | reverse complement strand
CGAGCTGACGAATGGTTTCGTAAAGAGAGATCAGGCCCGGGACGGCGACACCCGCAGCCTGGGCGCGACGGACCGGTTCTCCCCAAATCGCTTCGACCTCAAGGGGATAGCCATTCACGTAATCCAACATGCTCGAAGGCTTATACGGTCCCATAGGCCTCGTTATCGAAACCTGATTCGCTAAAAAACGATCCGAAATTTCATGACCCAGTGCGTTGGCAACGGCCTGGACCTCTTTCATCAACGACAGAACACGCTCTTCCTGACCCGGTCTCGCTAATAGCTCCTCGGTATCAATCCCACCCTCGGTGATACAGAGACCATTGAAAGGGATATTCCACACCAGCTTCCGCCACTGGGCTTCCGCTAAGTTGTCAGTGAGACGGAGATCTACGTGAGGGCCAAAAAGCGTTGGAAGCTCCGCTAAAGAATCTGTCGTAGAAAGAGCCCCAACGGTCACCATCCCTCCCGCGGTATGTGCGAGCCGTCCTGGCGAGAGACGATTGATACAGACAAAGCAAAGCCCTCCCAGAACGCGTTCTTCCCCGAATTTTTCGGCTAATAATTCCACATTCCCAAGTCCATTCTGCAGGGTCAGAATCTTACTCTTATCGTGAAGAAGAGGCCTCACCACCTCTGTCAGCGAATCATTCGCAGTCGTCTTCCACGCTAAAACAACGAGATCGACCGGGCCGATATCTGCCGCCTTTTTGAAAATCTGTGGCTTCTCCACGCGAAAGTCCCCATGCACGCTCGCGAGGATAAAGCCGCTCTCGCTCACGGTCTCGTAATCACTACGAAGTAAAAAAGAAACATCATGACCAGCCTCGACCATACGGCAGCCGTAGTAGCTGCCTACTGCTCCAGCACCGACTACGGCTACAGTCTTGATTCGCATAGCAGAGAAGAAACCCTTCTCGGACAGAGATAGGCAAGCCCGATCTCTGATTGCCGGATTGCTGAGAAGAAGCCATGGCAACCTCTGATCTGGTCTTTTGGTTCCGCATCCCTCTAGCATCCAAGCAGCTTATGTCTCCTCTCACCTATCTTGCAGCGGTCCTTTCCCTTGGCATCTTAGCTCAGTGGCTCGCTTGGCGCTTTCGCCTCCCCTCTATTCTTCTCTTGTTAGCCTTTGGTTTTGGCCTCTCAGCAGCGACGGGGACGCGGATTGACCAGTTCATGCCCGAGGACACCCTCTTGGCGATCACCGGTCTATTCGTCGCCATCATCTTATTCGAAGGTGGTCTGACCCTGAAATTTTCGGAACTACGAGAGGCAGGTAGTCCGGTGCGCCGTCTCTGCACCACTGCCGTTCTCATTGCGGGTGTCTTGGGCAGTGCCGCCGCCAAGTTCGTCTTTGGCTGGGACTGGCGAGTAGCTACGCTGTTAGGTTCCATCCTTGTCGTAACCGGTCCCACTGTGGTTGGGCCTCTGCTGCGGCTCATCAAGCCGAGCCGAAAGGTAGCCTCCATCGTGAAGTGGGAGGGGATCGTGGTTGATCCCATCGGAGCCATTGCAGCCGTCCTCGTCTTTCAGATCGCGATTGCTTCTGGGGTTCAGGACGCCATTGGGGATTTGTTCAAGAGCCTGATCCTCACTCTCATTGTCGGCTTTGGCCTTGCCTTCGCACTGGCTCGCGTGATTGAACAACTTCTCAAGCATCACCTCATTCCTGATTTCCTAGAGTCTGTCTTTCTCCTCGCCGTCGTCGCAGCCTCCTTCGCGCTC
This sequence comes from uncultured Roseibacillus sp., assembly GCA_937949965.1. Classification (GTDB taxonomy): domain Bacteria; phylum Verrucomicrobiota; class Verrucomicrobiia; order Verrucomicrobiales; family Akkermansiaceae; genus Roseibacillus. Next base: position 3,964 of record CALFBF010000043.1, on the reverse strand, counting down.
TCGAACGCGATCCAAAAGGAGTCTGGCCTATTAACGGTGACCGTGCTTGGCATCGCGCTCGCCAACCAACGCAGTGTCTCAGTGAAGCATGTGTTAGAATTCAAGGAACACCTCCGCGTTCTCATTATCTCTCTGCTATTCATCCTCCTCTCGGGACGGATCGAGCTCACCTCTCTCCGCGCCGCCCTCGGCCCAGGACTTCTTTTCTTAGCACTGCTCATTTTCATCGTGCGACCAGCCTCCGTTCTGTTAGCGAACTTCGGTTCTCGTCAGACCACTTTTAAGGAAAACCTCTTCCTCGCTGCGATGGCTCCTCGTGGAATCGTAGCTGCAGCAGTCGCTTCCATCTTCGCCCTCGAATTCTCTCACGCTGCTCATGACCACAAGATTTCAGAAGAAATCGCGGCCCAAGCGGAACAACTAGTTCCCGTAACCTTCATCGTCATCATCGGCACCGTACTTTTCTACGGACTCCTCGCCGTGCCAATGGCGCGGGCGCTCGGAGTAGCAGCTAAGTCCACTCGCGGGGTTCTTTTCGCAGGAGCGGACAAGTGGACTCGGATGCTCGCCAAGGCTCTCCACCAAGATGGACACCCGGTGCTGCTACTAGACACTAAGTATGAAAAAATTGCTTCTGCTAAGATGGAAGGACTCCCTGCCATCCGGGCCAACATCCTTTCTGAATTCGCAGAAGAAAATCTCGAACTCACCGGGATCGGCCAACTGATCGCAGCCACCCCCAACGATGAGATTAACACCATGGCCGCGCAGGAATTCGGACACCTCTTTGGCAAGGCCAACTGCTGGCAGCTGACGCCCTACGACAGTGACGGCCATCACTCCAAGGCGGTGCATTATCAACAACGTGCGCGGCTCTGCTTCTCGGGAGGTCCTAAGTTCCGCGATTTAGAAGCGGCTGCTCTCCGTGGGGGAATCATCAAAAGCACCCTTCTAACCGAAAAATTCACTCTCGAAAACTTCCTCGAGAATCACGGTTCTTCTGCTCGCATCCTATTCATGAACCACCCTGAAAAAGGGCTCATGCCAGTCGAGGCTTCACCCGAACACGGTGATCTCCCCACCGGAAGTCAAATCTACGCCCTCGTTCCTGAGGACCATTCTCCTCCGGAAATAAAGGGCGAATCCGAGACGGAAGTTTCGAACTAACCTTATAGAGCTTCTCTCCTTTCCTCAAAAAAAGCACCCTCGTCTTTTCTCTCAAAGTGAGTATCTTTTCTCCATGGCTGGCGACGACTTGAAGAACGATTGGCTCACCCGAGCGCAGTCGGGAGCACGACGCTTCAACCTCGCTTGGTTTCTCGAAAAGCTCTCCCTCCCGCTCTTACTAGCCGGGCTCGTCGGTGCCGTCCTGATCATGCTAGCCCGCCGCGAGTGGACAAACTTCCCCTTGCTGCCCTCGTTGGGCGTCGCCGCCGCTCTGGTAATCACTATTACGATGATCGCTTGGTTGATTGCGCGCCAACACTTCACCTCCGCTAAGAAGACCCTGGTGAGAATGGAAGAGGCAATGTCGCTCAATAACAGCCTCACCGCAGCCGACCATGGGATCGCGCCTTGGCCCGCGATCACGAAGGAGACAAATGATGGCACGAGTTGGAACTGGTCTCGACTCCTCATCCCTCCCCTCGCCACCTTATTCCTACTCATTGTTGCCTTTCTCCTCCCCATTTCAGCCAAAACACCTGGCAACTCGGGTCCCGAAGAACCCGCTAATCGACAGGCCCTCCAAGCCAGCATCGACGAACTACGAAAAGAAGAAACGATTGATGAAGACTACCTCGACGACTTGGAAGAGAAGGTCACAGAGCTTCGCGAAAAACCTAAGCAAGAATGGTTCGACCATTCTGCAATGGAGGCGACTGATAGTTTAAAGAAATCTCACGAACAGCAGCTCAAGAGCCTCGAACGCGAACTGCGAAAGAATGAGCGCACGCTCAACGCCCTTCAAAAGCACAGCCAAAACATGGGCTCCGAAACACGCGAACGATTGTTAGAACAATTCGAACAATCTCTCGAAAACATGAACAACGGTGCGATGAAGCCGAATCAAGAGCTACTCGAACAGCTTGGAAACATCGACCCGCAACAACTCGGAAATCTCAGCCAAGAACAGCTCGATCAACTACGCCAGAATATGCGCCAACACGCCCAACAGATGCAACAAGCTAGAGGCGATTCTCAACCTGGGGAGGGACAAGGAGGCAACAACGGTGACGAATGGCTCGACGAGCTTATGCAAGAAGGCGGAGGCGGATGACAAGGTTCCGGTGATGGTTCTGGTCAGGGCCAAGAAGGAAATCAACCCGGTTCAGGTTCCCCACAGCGAGGACCGGGCACGGCGCCAGGAGTCCTCGGAAAAGAAGGTGACGAACTAGAAGTCGGAAAAGCAGAGGGGCTCGAATCCCGCGATCTCTCCAACACCTTACCCGGCGACTTACTGCAACTTCGCGAAGGACAACATCAAGTCGATGAAAGCGAAGTCGGGATCCGCTCAGGAGGCACCGTTGAGGATCTCGGCGAAGGAGGCGACCTCATCTGGAAAATTGCTCCTGACCTCCATCCCAACGAGAAGAAAGCCCTGCGCCACTTCTTCGAGTAAGCTTCCTAGACGAGGGTAGTTTTTGGCTCATGACAGGGCTATTCTGGTGAGAGTCCGTAAAGAGCATTGGATTTTTCAGTAACGACTGCTTATTGGTCTCTCTAGCCGTGCTCACTACCACCTACCCTTTTCTGAAGTCACTTCTCTTCACCTTGGACGCAGAGAAGGCCCATCATTTGTCCTTGTCCGGGCTCCGAGCTGCAGAACAGAGTGGTCTCCTCGCCTCCCTCGCGCCCAAGCTACCAAGCGTTGACCCCGTCGAATGCATGGGCTTGAAATTCGCACACCCTGTTGGACTTGCCGCAGGACTGGACAAAGAAGGCAACACCATCGACGCCCTCGGACGATTAGGATTCTCCTTTATCGAAATCGGAACCATCACCCCCCGCCCGCAAGCCGGCAACCCCAAGCCGCGCCTCTTTCGCCTCCCCGAACACCAAGCGCTCATCAATCGAATGGGCTTCAACAATCCCGGTATCGACAGCGGAGTCGCCAATGTCCGTAAACGGCAAAGCTTCTCTGGGTTAGTCGGGTTCAATATTGGAAAAAACAAAACCACCCCCAACGAGCAAGCCCTCGCAGACTACCTCATCACCTTCCGTGCAGCATACCCGGTGGCTGACTATATCACGGTCAATCTCTCCTCTCCAAACACACCCGGTCTCCGTGATCTGCAGGCGGCGGAACCCACCGCGCGCCTCTTGGAAGCGCTCCAAAAAGAACGCGAAGAACTCCAAAAGACCACCGGTCGCTTCGTCCCCATCGCCTTCAAAGTCGCGCCCGATCTCCACGACGATCACATCAAAGAGCTCGCTAAAGTCTTTCGTGACGGAGGTCTCGATGCCCTCATCGCTACCAATACCACCATCGATCGTCGTAAGATCAAAGGCCATCGCTACGCGGAGGAACAGGGTGGTCTCTCGGGAGCACCAGAAACGCAACTGTCTACCCAAGTGATTGCCGCCTTCCACACCGACCTCGGCACTTCCGTCCCCATCATCGGAGTGGGCGGAATCATGACCGCAGAAGACGCCCTCGCTAAGCTCGCTGCCGGAGCCACTCTTTTGCAACTCTACACCGGCTTCATCTACCGAGGGCCCAAGCTTATTCAAGAAATCCTGAATAAACTACCCGCAGCGGGAGTTTCATAAGCACACAGAAGGGAGCTCGCACAGACTCGAATTCGAATTGACCCAGTCTCCCTTTTTATTTAATAAAGCTTAACTAAAGTAATTCTTATGAAAAATATCATCCTTGCCGGCCTCGCTCCCCTCTCTGCTCTTTTGTTGAGTCAGTGTGCCCCACAGAATAATCTCCAACGTGATGCCGCTATCGGCGCTGCAG
>CALFBF010000042.1 GCA_937949965.1 uncultured Roseibacillus sp. | reverse complement strand
CTAACAGCGCCGCAAGTTCTTGCCGCGAGTCGTTCCTTGCCGACTACTCAAGAGGTCGGAGAGATTCTGTTTCTCCAAAATTACAATACTCGCCTCGTTGTCGTGTCGGTGACCCTGTTAGGGATCGCGGCAGGGGTTGTGGGAGCCTTTTTGTTACTGCGGAAGCGATCGTTGATGGGGGATGCTCTCGCTCATTCTACTTTGCCAGGGATCGCAATCGCCTTTGCGGTGATGGTTTTGTTAGGCGGAGAAGGAAAGTCGCTTTTGGGCCTTAATTTTGGTGCTACTGTTGCTGGGATCATGGGCGTGCTCGTGATGATGGCCATTCGGAACACTACCCGCCTACGTGATGATGTCGCGATGGGCTTCGTGTTGAGCGTCTTCTTCGGCGCTGGAGTGGCCTTGTTAGGAGTGGTGCAAAAGATGCCCAATGCCAGTGCCGCCGGGCTGGAGTCCTTCATCTATGGGAAGGTTGCTTCTATGGTTCTAGTGGATTTCTTTCTCATTGCTGGCATTGCGGTGATTACAACGGTCTTGGCCATTCTTTTGTATAAGGAGCTGACTTTACTTTGTTTTGATGAGCACTTTGCCTCCGCACAAGGGTGGTCTCCCTTCTGGCTCGATCTGATTCTGCTCGCGTTAGTCACGGCGGTGACCGTGATTGGACTTCAGGCGGTGGGGTTGATTTTGATCATCGCTTTCCTGATCACGCCGCCTTCTGCGGCTCGGTTTTGGACCGACCAGCTGTCTTCCATGATTCTCCTGTCCGCTATTATCGGAGGTCTTAGCGGCTGGTTGGGTGCCTCGGCGAGTGCTCTCTTTCCGCGTCTGCCGGCGGGTGCTATGATCGTGTTGATTAGTTCGTTTATCTTTATCTGTAGTATGATCTTTGCTCCTCGGCGTGGGGTCCTCGCCCGATGGTGGCGGCAGCGAAATCTGCGGCTCAAGGTTCAGCGTCAGCATCTTCTCCGAGCAGCTTTCGAGCTGATCGAGCAGGCGCAGAACGAGGTTTCTAACGAGGCCGAGGAGTTAAGTTTGTCGAACGCTCCGGTTTCACGAACGGATCTACTTGCCAAGCGAACCTGGCCCGCGAGTCAGCTTGATCGCATTCTCCGGACCGAGTCTGCGATTGGTCATCTAGAGATGTTGGAGGGAGGTAATCAGGTGCAGTTGTCGGAGTCCGGTTTTGGAGAGGCTTCGCGCATCACTCGCAATCATCGTCTCTGGGAAATCTATCTGGTGACTCATGCTGATATTGCGCCCAGTCATGTTGACCGGGATGCGGATATGGTCGAACACATTTTGGAGGCAGATTTGGTGAAACGTCTCGAAACTGAACTTCGCAGTCGCGGTGCTTGGATCCCAAGTCCACACGTCATCACCCCCGCACAAACTTCATGAACTGGACAAGCTTTGATACCTGGATTGTGGTTGTGGGTGCGCTCACGGCAGTGACTTGTGCTCTCCCGGGGAGTTTTCTGGTGCTGCGGAAAATGAGCATGATGGGGGATGCGATCACTCATGCGGTGTTGCCGGGGCTGGCGCTAGCTTTTATCTTCACCGGGAGTCGAGCAAGCTTTCCCATGTTCATTGGGGCTGCCATTACCGGTGTTTTAACCGCAGTCTTTACGGAGTGGGTCAGTAAGTTTGGTCGAGTCGATCGCGGTGCGGCGATGGGGGTGGTCTTTACCACTTTTTTTGCGCTAGGGCTGATTCTCATCGTGCAAGCCGCCGAGCATGTCGAGCTTGATGCGGGCTGTGTACTATACGGAGCGATGGAGTTTACCCCTCTCGATACGGTGGCGATCGCTTCTCTAGAAGTCCCCCGAGCAGCCCTCGTTCTGGCCTCTGTCTTTATGTTAAATCTCGGTATCGTCGTTGCTTTCTTTAAGGAGTTTCGACTGAGCTCATTCGACTCCGCGCTTACCGACACCCTCGGGTTTTCCTCTCGGCTGATGCATTACCTACTCATGACGATGGTTGCAGTCACCACCGTAGCAGCCTTCGAAGCTGTGGGTAGTATCATTGTGATCGCGATGTTGATCGTGCCTCCGGCCACTGCGATGCTATTGACGCGACGGCTTATCCCGCTGTTAGTGCTTGCCTGTTTAGTAGGTGTGCTGGCCGCTATTTTAGGTCATTGGGGAGCACTTCAGATTCCTCGTTTGTTCGGTTATGAGAGCACCAACACCTCTGGGATGATGGCGGTCGCGGTTGGTTTTCTTTTCTTACTGGCTTGGCTCTTTGCTCCTCAAGGCGGTCTTCTCACCAAACGTATAAAGACCGAGGTTCATGAGAAGAAGTCAGAGCAAGAATTACTCTCGGGGAGGCAATAATGTCCAAACAAATCACGAGTAGCTAAAAAGATTTCTCCCTTGTGTAACTCTTTTATTTCCAGTATATGAACTTCCTGACAAACCAATGTATTTAACCAAAAACGTCGCTGAGAATTGCTACATGGTCCGCATCATGAGGCAGGGGAAAATGTATCAGAAAAATTTTTCCAAGAAGAAACACGGTGGGTGGGGCAAAGCGCAAGAGGCCGCAAAAAAGTGGCGCGATGAGCAGCTTAAGATTCTCCCAGAAAAGATGATGAATGCCGAGGGCCGGATGTCTTCGCGCAATACCTCGGGAGTAGTAGGCATCACTCTTTCTTGTGCTACTTTTGCAGGTGAGAAAGGCAACAGCGAGTATTGGAGTTGGAAGTCCAAATGGCCGGGATGCAAATTTAATGGTGGTATCGGGTGGTCAGTGAAAAAGTATGGCTTGGATGATTCCTTTGCACTTGCTGTGCTCTCTCGTGAACTCCGCACCGTTGATCGTGATGTCGTCATTAAGCGCCTCAAAAGGCTGAAAGGAACGAAGAAGCTTCAAGCCATCTACGACTTGCGTGCACTTGATCTAGAGTAGTAGAGCAAGCTTCGTGCGATAGAATAAAAGACGATGTTAGAGCATGGTTTCTGGAAGAGAACTTGCTCAGGGCTGGATCTTTTTTTATTTCGATCCATGCTAGCAGGTATGTGGTTTTACGCAAAGAATGGGGAACAGCACGGACCGGTAGAGGCAGATGAGATTCGCAACAGATTGAGTCGTGGGGAAATCGCGAATACGACCTTGGTCTGGAAAGAAGGGATGTCGCAATGGACTGCTTTGGGCGAAGTCCTCGAGCTCCGGGAACCGGTCCCAGGAGGGATTGCGCAAGCGAGCGCCACTGCTGCAAGCGCAAGCGCGCCAGGAGCGACCCCGGTTACCCAAATGGCTCAACCTGCTCCGAATCTAGTGACTCCCGTGCAGCAAAATACGATGGCTCTCGTAAGTATGATCTTGGGGATCGTCAGTATTGCTATTTGTATGATGGCGCTAACGGGGATTCCAGCCGTGATTTGTGGACACATTGCCCGTAAGCAATTTCGAAATTCTCCCCATCCTCAGACTGGCCAAGGGATGGCTTTGACTGGTCTTATTCTGGGCTACATTGCGATTGTTCTGTCGCTCGCTTTCATTGCTATGATGGTGGCGACTAGTTGGGTCGCAGCATCAGAGGCTGCTAATGCTGTCCCTGTCACTACGCCAGCTCCTGCTCCTACACCTGTTCCTTAGTTAGGGATTTCGCGGGTGAGAAATTTGAGAGAGAGGTTCAAAGAAAAGGAAGATTTGGTAGCGAACCGTCGTAGAAGAGATTAAATTCTCTCTCCCAGCATGACTTATCGCTTTCAGATTCCGCTGACATTCCAGCACCGTGTGGTGTTTGAGAGGGATGTTTTTGCGATTACGAATCCTGTTCTAGACGAGTTGTTAGCTTCTTCTGAGGCTGGAACGAGTCGTGTTTATGTTTTTGTCGAGGAAGGGCTGAGCGAGATTTTACCTGAGTTGAGCCAACGTGTTGAGCAGAAGTTGATCTCTTTACCTCAGTTGAAGTTTTGTGGTCTCGATTTCTTGCCGGGAGGGGAGGCCTGCAAGATTGACGACCGAGTGTATCAAAAAGCTTGTGATGCCATTGCGGGAGCCGGAATCGACCGTCATTCCTATGTTTTCGCGGTGGGGGGAGGGGCTTTCCTCGATGCCATTGGCTTTGCGGCTGCGACCGTGCATCGCGGCGTTCGCCTTGTTCGTTTCCCGACGACAACGCTTTCACAGGACGATAGTGGAGTCGGGGTGAAGTCGGGGATTAATAAGTATGGGAAAAAGAATTTCATGGGTGCTTTCGCAGTGCCTTACGCGGTCGTCAATGACTTCGCCTTTTTACATTCCCAGCCCGAGTCCGTCCGCTTGGATGGTCTCGTGGAAGCGGTCAAAGTGGCTCTTGTTAAGGACGGTGAATTTTTCGAATGGTTAGAGGAGAATTTACTACGCATCGCTTCCTTTGAGAAAGAAGCATTGGAGCAAGCGGTGGAGCGTTCCGCAGTTTTACACGCCACTCATATTGCAGAAAGTGGAGATCCCTTTGAGTCAGGGAGTAGTCGTCCGCTCGACTTCGGACATTGGGCTGCGCACAAGCTGGAGCAAATCAGCGATTTCGAATTGAGTCACGCACGAGCGGTCTCCATTGGGTTGGCTCTCGATTGCCTCTATTCGGTGCATAAGGGGTTGTTAGCGGCGGATGATGGGGAGCGAATTTTGAAATTACTCGAAGGCCTGGGACTTCCTCTCTGGAGTGAGCATTTGGATGCGAGAGAGAGTGATGGTCGGAGAACGGTTTACGCGGGTCTCGAAGAGTTTCGTGAACACTTAGGTGGACGACTGACTATTCTTCTCCTGAGGAGTCCTGGGCAAGGAGAGGAAGTTCATGAGATGTGTGAAGAACTGTTAGAGTTTTGTTTGCAAGAATTGCAGCAACGGGTGTGTACATTAGCCTGAAGTCATGAAGCAGCTTGCGGTCATCAACGTGGTCGGGCTTTGTGCCCGTGAGTTGGCTCAGATGTCTTTTTTATCTCAATGGGCTCGGGAGCGCGAGAGTTCTTCTTTTACTCCCATTTTTCCGGCTCTTACCTGTAGTGCTCAGTCCTCGTATCTCACCGGAAAATCAGTTGATGAGCATGGTATTGTGGGGAACGGTTGGTATGACCGTGAAGCGGCAGAGGTCAAATTCTGGAAACAGAGTAATCATCTTGTTAGAGGAGAGAAACTCTGGGAAAAACTCAAAGAAAATCAGCCCAATCACCGCTGTGCGAAATGGTTCTGGTGGTATAACATGTATTCTAGCGCCGATTATTCGATGACTCCGCGCCCGATGTATCCCGCTGATGGACGCAAGGTTTTTGATGTTTACACTCATCCGCTTGTTCTTCGTGAAGAGGTGAAAGAGAGACTTGGTGATTTTCCCTTTCCTGCCTTTTGGGGGCCACGAGCAGGGATTGATTCTTCACGCTGGATCGCTGATTCCGCGAAATGGATCGAGGAAAAAGAGAAGCCGGAGTTGAACCTCATCTACCTTCCGCATCTGGACTACGCCTTGCAGAAGAATGGTCCCGAGAGCAAAGAAGCCCAACGTGCAGCAGAGGACGTTGATGCGGTGTTAGCGGATCTCATTCCTTTCTTTGAGAATCGTGAGATCGAAGTGGTGATTTTATCGGAATACGGAATTTCTCCCGTAAGTCGAGTGGTCCACCTTAACCGTCTTTTTCGCGAACAGGGCTGGATTACGATTAAAGATGAACTTGGGTTAGAACAGCTTGATTGTGGAGCGAGTGCGGTCTTCGCGGTGGCGGATCATCAGGTTGCTCATATTTACCTCAATGATTTGTCACTGAAAGAGAGGGTTCGTGATCTATTGAGCAAGACCGATGGAGTGGAGGAGGTTCGAGATTCTTGGCAGGGAATTGGGGGGGGACGAGGAGGAGATTTGGTTGCCGTGTCCGAGAGCGATACCTGGTTTAGCTACTACTACTGGTTAGACGACGCTAAGGCTCCTGATTTTGCACGTACGATCGATATCCATCGCAAGCCGGGTTATGACCCGGTAGAGCTTTTTATCGATCCAGAGCTGAAATTTCCGCAACTAAAAGTAGCCCAGTTTTTAGCGAAAAAGAAACTAGGTTTTCGAACTTTGTTAGATGTCATTCCGCTCGATACTTCTTTGGTAAAGGGATCCCATGGCCGTGACCAAGTTCCCAAAGAGGAAAGACCTATTTTAATAGGTAAAGGCGCAGCCCGAGTCCAACAAGGAGAAGATATTTTTGGTTATCTTTTCCAACGAGCAACAGATTCTTAATGCCAAGTTAAGAGCGGCGTCGATTTCTCAGAAAGAGTCCGCTGCCGAGACTGAGCAGAAGAGCTGAGGAGGGTTCAGGAACTGCGATTAAATTTACGTTGATGAAGTCCTGAACTTGTTGGTCGTAGTTTCCAATATAAGAATAGGCTGAAAAGTCGCGACTATCTCCGTTGCCAAGAGTAAGGGTTCCCTCTCCGCCTGCGATTCCAGAGAGAACGAGATCAGGGCCATTAATCGTAAAAAGAGGGGAACCAGAGTCGCCACTATTGAGCGCGGATTCAAACTGCTCGGTCGTGAAACCAGGATCGCCAGCCTCATTGCGGACGGTGATTATGGAGTCGGATACGGAGAGGACAATATTTGCAGGAGTTTGGATGGGGGCGTCTTCTTGGAAAAATTCAATCCGATTGACTCCTACTGCAGCATTAGTAAGTGGGTTACTGGCGTATGTGCCTGTGGTAGGCGTAATTCCAAGAGTAATAGCGAGTTCTTGCGAGGGTAGTGGAGTCAACCCAGCTCCTGTCGATGAGAGATCGACTGTTGCAAAACTGTATCGCTCAATGGTAGTCGGAAGAGGATTGTTGAAATAGCCCAAACGAAAGTCAGTGCCTCCGATACGCGTTGTTCCTGCCACCGAACGAGTGTGAGAAGTTGAGGTCGGACTATTTCCCTCGAAGAAAGTAATGTTTCCGGCAGCAGGGAAGTGATTGGCAGTTACAAAGATGTTGTCAGCAATCAAAGTCGCCCAACGTCCGTTACCTTGGGTGGTACGGCCGACTCCTGAAAAGTCGAATCCAGCGCCAACAAATGAGGGGTCGTTAGCAAAGCGATCGTTAGTAGCTGCACTGAAGTTAGCAATATCCGTTTGACCCAAGGCAACTGAGCTGAAGGTAAGCGAAAAGAAGAGCGGGAATTTCATAGATCTTAATAACGAACGTTTAGTGATTTAGCGGGTAAAAGATTCATTTTCAATTAGAATCGTCGTGATGCTACTGAAGTCTGTCTTGTAGAGAGGAAGGAAAGGATTAAATATTCCCTTTTTCTTGGATGTTGGACACGGAAAGATACTGGAGAGCTTCCTCTCGTGAGTTGAGTTTCCCCTCTAATTGGAGCGTCTGAATTTTCTCCAAAATAGTTCTGAATTGGGGCCCAGGATGGAGGCCGCGCTCAATGAGGTCCTTTCCAGAGATGAAAGGCTGGGGGATAATGGGTTCGTTTGCAAACTCTTCTGCTTTTCCTTTGAGGAAAGTGAGGTTGTCAGTAAATCCGTTAGAGGATTCACAGTCTACTCGATGGAGTTCGAGCTCGAGGGGAAAGGTCGGGCGCGACATGAATCGCTTGAGCTTGGCCACGCGCATGTCCTGTACGTTCATGAACTGCATGTGCCGGGCAACCATCTCGCGGACTTGAGCAATGGTTTCGTTAGAATATCGGAGACGGCGCAGAATCTCTTCTGCCATAGTGGCACCCACCGCATCGTGTCCCGAGAAGCGGATGCGCTGATCTTTCTCGTCCCAAGAATAAGTCGGGGGCTTGCCAATGTCGTGGAGCAGAACGGCGAGGCACAGTTCCAATGGCGCGTCGGAGGGTAAGAGATCGAGGGCAATGCGCGTATGGGTGAAGACGTCGCCCTCGGGGTGCCATTGCGGAGGTTGCTCACAACCGACTAAAGCGATGGCCTCGGGGAGAAAAATCGCTAGCAACCCCGCATCTAGTAGCAACTGAAAACCCCTCGCTCGATTAGGATGGGTCAAGATACGGGAGAATTCGTCAGCAATGCGTTCGGGAGAGATGTTCTCTAACAGTTGAGCGTTTTGTTGCATCGCTTGCCAAGTGGTAGGCTCGATTTCGAAACCCGTTTTCACCGCAAAACGGACGGCACGAAGAAGGCGCAAAGCGTCCTCCTGGAAGCGAGTACTAGCGTCTCCAATCGCACGGAGTAATTTTTGATTGAGGTCTTCTTGACCACCCACGTAATCGAGGATTTCTCCCGTGAGAGGATTTTGGAAGAGGCCGTTGATGGTGAAGTCGCGTCGTTTGGCGTCTTCCTTCGCATTGGTGAAAGTGACCGACTCGGGGCGGCGGCCATCCTGATAGGAGCCGTCATGGCGGAAGGTGGCAATCTCGATAGGCTGCTTGTCTTCCTTTACCAAAATAACTCCAAAATGAGCCCCGATCGCGTTCGTGTTTTTAAAGAGGGTTTGCACCTCGTCAGGAGTTGCGGAGGTGGCGAGATCGAAGTCTTTGGGTGACGCTCCCAGCAATTGATCGCGCACACAACCTCCTGCAAAAAAGGTTTCGTGACCAGCTTCGATGAGGCGCTGTGCCACTTTGGTGGCCGTTTTTCGGAGCGAAGGCATAGTGGGAGGAAGAGAGGGAGCTTACCAGTCGAGGGCGGCAATCCGCTGGGTGACATGAACCACCGCGTCAGCCACATCTGTGCTGTGATAGTTCTCTTGCGAAGAGGTTTTTAGAATGAAGGAAAGCTCATCTTCCAAGGTGTCTCTCTGCAGGCGGGGTAGATCAGCACCGAGGTAACGCATATACCAGTGAGGGAAAACACGTTTTTGGTTAGAGGGAAGAGCGATGGTGGAGAGGATTTGGTGGCGGGGGTCTTTCTGTATTTTTGTCATCAGAGCCTCGACGGTCGTTTGAGGTCCTTCGAGATATTGCATGAAGAAACCATCGCGGAAGTAGAGATAACCAGTGATATCCAGCTGTTGATTCCGGGCACTAGCCCCGTCTGCGAGGGAAAGGAGAGAATCCTCGCAAAACGTCGTGACTGCTCGACTGCTATAGGCAAGGCCGAAAACCATGGCGAGAGATTGACCGGGATTGGGGCTTTGGGCAAGAACGGAGCATTCCTTGATTTGGGATGATGAAGGCTGTTGGAGATAGAGTTCAAGGGGGGTTGTTAGAGAGTTCGCTGAGAACTAGCGATTGAGTTCTCCAATTTTACGAATACCCAGAAGGGTGAGATCTGGATTCACCATTCCGATCTCTTCCATCTTGGCTGCAATCAAGGGCGCGTCTCCTCCGGTGGCGATGATTTGAGGGGAGCTGGGGAGCTCTTTGGCGAGAGCAGTTAAGATTTCGCGAATCAGTCCACGGTAGCCAATGACCGCACCCACTTGCATCGCGTGTTTAGTCGATTTGCCAATGGCACTGGGTGGTTCTGCCAACTCGATGCGGGGGAGGAGCGCAGTGCGTTGGTGGAGGTCATTGCGGAGTGCACCGAGGCCGGGAGCGATGACGCCGCCGAGGTAGGTTCCGCCGTTGTTAGGAGAGACGACGTCGAAGGTCACCGCCGTGCCAAAGTCGATCACGATGGCGGGTGTTTTCAGGGGAGCGAGAGCTGAGGCATTGGCTAGGCGATCAGGACCGATGCCTGCCGGGTTCGGGTAATCAATGGTGATGGGGAGTCGTCCTTGGTGGTTGACTCGATAGTGCGCGATCTTCTGATCCGCTAAGAATTCAGCGAACAATTCCTCTTTTGTAGGAACTACGGAGCAGATCGTAGCAAATTCTGGCGCAGAGCAGGGGAGAACTTCCTTGATCGTTTTCGGCGAGAGTTCTCCCGTGGGAATGACGGCACGCCAGTCGGTCAGTTGGCCTGCTCGGTCAGCGAGGGCGAACTTGGTGCGGGTGTTGGAGTTGTCGATGAGGAGGTGGATACCCTTGGGGATAAGTTCAAAGCGAGCACTGGGCAAAGAAAAAGCGACCGGTTACCCGGTCGCTTCTGGTTAAACCTGTGTCAGGAAGAACCTTATGAACAAGAACTTTAGTCGGTGTAAGCAGGCACCCCGTGCTCGGCGACGTCCAAGCCTTCTACTTCTTCTTCTTCGCTTACGCGAACACCCATGACGAGCTTGATGATGAAGAAGAGCGCAAAGGAAAAGACGAATGCGAAGGCGTATACGGAGACTACTCCGATGAGTTGCGAGACGAAGTTAGCGGTCTCAGGAGCGAAGATGGCTACCGCAAGCGTTCCCCAGATCCCAACTACTCCGTGCACGGAGATCGCACCAACAGGGTCGTCGATCTTGATCTTATCGAAGAGGAGGATGGAGAAGACCACGATGATTCCGCCCACGATTCCCATTACGATGGCCTGCATCGGTTCGACGGAATCCGCACCAGCGGTGATAGAAACGAGACCTGCAAGGAGACCGTTGAGAGCCATTGAGAGGTCTGGCTTACGAAGGACAATCATGGAAGTAAAGATGGAAGCAACTCCGCCACCAGCAGCAGCAAGTGCAGTTGTGGTGAACACGAGACCGAGAGGTCCAGGATTAGCAGAAAGAACAGAACCGCCGTTGAAGCCGAACCAGCCGAAGAAGAGAAGGAAGACTCCGATAGCCGCGAGAGGCATCGAGTGACCGAGGATGGGCTTGATACCATTCGCAGTATACTTGCCCTTACGTGGTCCAAGAATGATTACCGCTGCTAATGCCGCCGCACCACCGAATCCGTGAACAACGGTAGAACCAGCGAAGTCATAGAAGGCTTTCTCACCGCCGCCAAGCTTGTTGAGGAATCCTTCGCCCCAGTGCCAAGAACCCGCAATGGTGTAACCAATGGCAACGAGAATGGCAGAGTAGATCATGAAGGAACCGAGCTTGACCCGCTCAGCCACTGCACCAGATACGATGGTAGCCGCAGTAGCTGCAAACATCGCTTGGAAGATGAAGTCACCGTATGCTGTCATCGCGAGATCCATTCCGCCGTAACCAAAGGAATTGTTACCAGCACCGTCAGTTAACTCGCTGATTGGTCCGCCGATTCCGATAATATTTTTAATTTGCCAATTGTCGCCTGGGTAATGTGTGTTGAAACCAATAAGAGCGTAAGTCAAAAGACCGATGCTGATGATCCAGACGTTTTTGAAGAGAATGTTAACGGTGTTCTTCTTCTGGGTAAGACCTGCTTCTAAAGTGGCGAAGCCTAGGTGCATGATGAACACCATTGCGGCTGCAATGACAGTCCACAGCATAGAGGTCGTGAAGAAGTCAAAGGCGTAGGAGTAGTCTACTCCGTCGACCACTTGGTCGGCGAGCAAGGCGTCGTAGTCGGCCTTGTATTCATCTTCTTGTCCAAATGCCGTGGAAATCATCGCTGCGGGAGCGAGAAGCCATGGGAGTTTTGATTTTAGCGATATCATGTTGTTTCGACTGAATTGTGTTGAGTCAGAAACTGAAAAAGCAATGCCCGTGCCAACTCTTGTTTGGAATTCTTAAGTATTGAAGCTAGGGGACTTGCGAAGACTGAGAATAGCGATGATTTGTCAAATGAGTGCTTTTAATATCTTGTAACGGTGCTGTTTTCTCGAAGTAGGTGATATTTACCCCGACACGAAAAAAACCCCGCGATGAGCGGGGCTTGAGGAGTTTTTAAGGCTTTAAATGAGCAAAGAGAGCGCTTACTCGCTCTTCTCTTCTTTAGTGCCGAAGTGAGTTTCGAAGTCGTGGAGGAGATTGTGTAGCTTGGCAACTGCGACCTCGTCGGTGGATTGCTTACACTTCATAGCGATGACGATGATCTCATGGCAGAGGGTTAATTTTTCAAGGTAGAGCGCACTATCGGCTTCGTCGGTGGCAGGCTTGAGCCGTTGCGCGAGGAAGTAGTTAAGCACTTTGTCCTGAATGGACTGAGCGTGAGACTCTTTGTTCACAATCCAACGAGTCAGTTGGTGTGCATTGGTAGCGGGGTCGCTTTGCAATTCCTTAATGGTTTTGGCGGCCTTATCAATGGTGACCCAATCGGTATGCATGGACTCGATGACGTTATTATCATTGTAAATACCGCATGGAACTTGGCAGTGAGCGAGGGCCTGTGGCGCAGACAAAAGGGCGAAACTAGCGAGAGCACAAAAAAGTGGTTTGATCATGACTGCGAGAATTTAGGCTTTGTCTCGGAGGATGCAAGAAGTTGCTTTCGCTGATTAAAGATTTTCGAAAGAGGTTAAGCCTCCGATGAGGTGATGGAACCACTTTGCCCCTTCCGTTAGATCAGTGGTCTGGATAAATTCGTCGGCAGTGTGAGCTTGATCAATCGAACCTGGTCCGATGCAAATTGCGGGCAGTCCCGCGTCGTTGAGATGAGCTGCGTCCGAGAACCAAGGAGCACCTACGAGACGACTGGTAGTTTGGAGAGCCAGGATTCGCTGTAACCAAGGGTTATCGCTGGATACGTCCATCGGGGGCGCTCCGCTGGTATGGGCGATTTCTAACGGGAGCTTGTGTTCTGTGATGAGCTGCTGGAGGAGGTCCTGCGGGTCTCCCACCTGTTGGAGATCGGGTGTGAAACGAATATCGAGAGTCGCCTCAGCATAGTCCGGCACGATGTTGGTGCTGCTCCCTCCCTGAATCGTGCCCACGTTGAGGGTAGAGTGACCGAGGATGGGGTGGCTGTAGGTGGCGAGGCGGTTGGTGAGTTTCCGGTTCAGGAGATCCAGTGAGGCGGTGAGTTTGAGAATGGCATTTTCTCCCAAGTGGGGCTGAGAGGCATGAGTTGCCTTGCCAGAGGTGGTCACCGTCGTCCAGAGCGAGCCCTTGGTGGTATGAACGAGGTCGAGTGACGTCGGTTCGCCGATGAGCGCGAATTGATACTCGTGTGCGTGATGTTTTGCGAAGTGCTTGGAGCCAGGCTGGCGGGATTCCTCACCCATGAAGGCGACGAAGTCCACCGCAACAGGGAGATCTGCTAGACGTTCCCGGTTCTGATAGAGAGCGTAGAGCATCGCGGCCATCGGCCCTTTGGTATCAGAGCTGCCACGCCCCCAGATGCGCCCTTCGCGTTCTTCTCCTGAGAAGGGATCAATGGTCATCCCGTCGATGGCGACGGTATCAAGGTGAGGTCCGAGTAAGATCCGAGGGCGCTCATCCGAGCCCGGAGCTCGTGCAATGAGGTTGGGGCGGTTGGGTTGCACTTCTTCGAGCGTGACCGCAAATCCCCAAGACTGCAGCAGGGGTGCGAGGTGAGCTGCGAGGGCCGCTTCACCCGAGTAAGGTCCTTCAGGCACTGCGTCCGGATTGACGGAGGGGATGCGAATGAGTTCCTGAAGAAGAGAAGTGACGGTCATAGCAAGAGGAGTGGAAGGAGGGGGAAGGGAGAGTCTTGACGAGAGACTAGAGGCTTTATGGGCGTGAAGGCAATTCTCGTTCGCATCTCGCTCGTATGATTGCGGAGAATTGTTAGAAGTTTTCACCTCATCTTTAGGGTTCTTCCGGTAACCTGCTTTCAGAGAAAAATGATTCCAAATTTTCTCAAATCGAGGCGGTTTGAAAGCCTGTTGAACGAGTGCATCAGGTTTCGAACTAACAAAGAGTGGAGGAAATTGGGGAGTGTTTTCTTGGAATGAGGTTGTCGGAGACGCCCTTTAGAAGTGCAAAAAGAGGAGAAGAAAGGCACAAGATCTGTGTGACGGAGCAACGACGGCAGGAATTGGAGGCTCGCTGGCAGCAGTGTTGTCAGCCTCTGCCGGGCAGTATTCCTTATCTTAATCAACGCCCGTGTCGGATCAAAGCCAAGGAGGAGGGGCTCTCTTTTCGAGAAGTTTTGAGTAATCGTTTTCCTGGCAAGCTCAGTGATGCCGAGTGGGAGCAAGTCTTCCTTGATGGTCTCATCGTGCGCAAGAGTGACGGTGAAGCGGTCACGGATTCGCAACTCCTCGTCACTGCGGGACATCAGTATCTTCGGCTTCTGCCGGATTGGGTCGAACCCGCAGTTGCCACGAATCTTAAAGTTCTCGCCGAGGATGAGGTTTTGCTCGTCATCGATAAGCCGGCCCCTCTACCCATGCACGAGGGTGGTCGCTTTTGTAAAAATACCCTCATACATCTCATGGGGGAGGCTTGGCCCGAGCTGGAAGTGCGCTACACCCACCGTCTTGATGCCGAGACCAGTGGGGTTGTGATTTGTGTGAAAGGCCAGCGCTATCGCAGTGCAGTGCAAAAAAGTTTCGAACAAGGTCAGGTAGCTAAAAGCTATCTTGCACGAGTTCTTGGACATCCTAACTGGGAGAACAAGTTGGTAGACCGAACCGTCCCTGCTGAAGGGCGTTGGTGGGGACAAGCCCTTCAGGCTCGCACCGAGTTCTCAGTCCGCGAGCGCTGTCAGGATGGCACTACTCTCATCGAAGCCCGGCCGCTTACTGGACGCACTCATCAGATTCGGGTTCATCTTTGGCAGGAGGGGTTTCCTATCTGTGGAGATCGACTGTATCTCCCCGAAGGGCAGTTAGGAGAGGTCGAGCTAGCAGGCGTGGGGGCAGAACCCCTCGCGCTACGGTGCTGGAAAATGAGCCTGCCTCATCCGGTTACTGGTGAACGAATAATTCGTTCAGTAGAACCCAGCCTCAGATTTTGAATCAGCAATGAGTTGAGCCAATGTAGGCATTTTTTACTAAATGTGAGAGGTTACTGGCGCTGTTTTTAATGGTTAAAAGTGCTTAAATTGAGTTTTGTGTAAAGTTAGTTTTCTGTTAGATGAATTTACTATTTGTCTCGCCGTTCTAAATGGCCAAGAAAAATAAGTTCAACAAGGACAGTAAGGCTAAATTTGCCAATTATTTTTCAATGAATTCTCCAGATTTTGACGAATAACGATAAAAAAACTTGAAAAAAGAAAAAATGATTACTATCCCCGTGGCGCGGGAACGATGCCAGCATTCTCACTTAAATAAAGTGATAGTTAAAATGAATAAAAAGTTAGTAAATAAAATTGTAATTTGCGCGATCGCAGTTATCGGAAATATTAATGCCCAAAGCTCCTCACAACAGGCTCGATTTGAAGCATTTGTGCAAGCACGTATCCAGCGGGGAGAGCTTCCTCTTAGTGCTCTTACAAGAGAACAACAGGCTGATTTCGGTGTTGCTCCACTTATTGTAGAGCAAGCCTTGACAACAGGAGTCACGAGTAGCCAAAGAAACCCAGTTGTTGGCCGTGTTTTTGTGGATGGGTTGTCTGGTAGACTTTTAATCGCGCAACGTCAGTCTCTTGATTTGGTTTTCAATTCTCCAAGACGACCTGCAGCAGCTTTCACAACAGTGAGACAATTACGCCAAAGTGGCTTGATTCAGACCGGGAACGCAAGGCTCAGACGCTCTGAGTTCCGTCCTAGTAATGCGAATGAACGTATCTTCTTGAACGGGAATCCGAGTGCAAACCTACTTAATTTAGGACTCGCTACTAACAACGCAGAAAGCGCGAGAGTAGGTCGTTCCATAGGTAGGACTGCCTTTAGATTCATTAATCGGGGTGTAGTTTCATCCGGGGTCTATCCTGATGGGATTACTCAGAGACGTGTTAATGCGATTTTTGTAGACTTCACCGAGCAGACAACGCGTATAGCACGACAACTTGCAGCCTTTAACCCTGGTTTCAATCCAGTTTTTGGTATAGGTTCTGACTTTGATCCTGCTTCGAATCCAGGCTTCGATCCTGGAGTAGGTGGTCCAAATCCTACTTTTGATCCTGGTTCAAACCCTGGTTTCGGTCCAGGAGCATTTTAGTTTTTGATTTATCTTTCTTCTTCTGAAGAGATATATAGCTCAAAACGCTTAACGAGTTGATGGCATTGTGCTTTCTCTCGTGTTTTTGAAATCATTCGTTCCATTATGTTAATTTCGTATTTTCGATTTAACTTTTGGAGCGAATTTTTATGTAATCAGATACTTTTGAAACGAGATTTATCGTTAACTGCCAGCTTTTCTTCTCGGGCTGTCGTGCAAATTTTGTTCCACAAGTTGCTCAGTCTTACCTGAAGAATTTTTTAAGTTTGTAGATTTACAGCTGTGGTTAGAGTGAAATACGGGTTGAAGCATATTTGTCTAGAAATTCACTCAAATGCATGTGATATTAAAGAATGCCTTACCGAATTCTTCTTATTGCATCTTTCTATGCTCTTACCGCTCAAGGGGCTTGGGCGCGCACTTGGCGTGATACGAATGGGCGCGAATTTGAGGCCACTTTGATCAAAATGGTCGGAGACACTGTTTTTCTGAATATCGGAGGACGTCAGCGCACCTTCAAGGTGACCCATTTTAGTGCCAACGATCGCATATTCTTGCAATCGGGGGGTCGAGAAGAACCTAAACTGACGCCGACTAGCAATAGCAATAGCACTGTTTCTCCGCAGCGTAGACAAGCTCTCATTCCGAAGACAACGACGCGCTCATCAGGTCAGATCCAGGCCAATGTGAGCATTCCTATCGAACGATTACGAGCAGATCCTGGCGAGAAGCGATGGGTCTACGGTAGTCCCAACTTCGAATTCATCTGTGACGACGATCTCGGTTTTGCTGCGATTAAGAAATTCGCTTGGATGTTTGAGTCTGTTTGGCAGTTCTGTGAGCAGATGCCTTTTGATATCCCTCGCTTGAGAAGAGGACAAGGCACTCGGATGAAGACCTTTTTGGTAAAGGATTTTCAAGATTATGTTCGAATGGGGGGAACTCCGCGCTCGGCAGGAGTTTTCATCCCTTCTCAGGATTTGATTCTCGTTCCCTTTAGGAGTCTCGATCTAGACCCGCGAGCAGGGGTGAAAGATACCAATGGTACCCTGCGGCATGAGGTTACTCATCAGCTAATGACAGGCCAGAGCCAACAGGCCGGTTGGTTTATTGAAGGCTCCGCAGAGTATGTCGCCACCGTCCCTTTCGAGCGTACTCGTCTTCTGACTGACCGTCACATGCGTTCGATTATAGCGTATCTAACAGCACGAGGCTGGACCGAACGACAAGGGCATAATCTAGGCAAGAAAATTACTTTCTCGCGTTTGGAGTCCTTTATGCAGCCCGATTACAGCCGCTTCCAGCAGCAGCCCCATGCCTATGCGCATGCTTTGGTATTGTTCACCTACTTTGCTAAGTTTGACGGTCGCAAGGATGGCGCTAATCTAGCTTCTTACGTCGCCGATCTACAGGATGGCCGTCCAGAGTTTGAAGCGCGAAAGCACCTCTTGGCCGGGCGGACTTACGCACAACTCGAGAAAGATGTAGCCACCGCTTGGGCCGCTAACGGGATTACTCTTCGCTTTGAGTGAGGGAGTTCCTACTCACCGGGAGTCGGGATTTGCGGAATCTGAATCGGCTTCGAAACCGCTTTGGGACGAGGCGCAGGTTTTTGCATTTCCACTAACTCAACTTCAAAGATGAGCAGAGAGTTTGGAGCGAGTTGAGCACTCCGGCGCTGTTCTCCATATCCCAGTTCAGGCTTGAGAAAGATTTTCCACTTAGCTCCGGTTGGCATAGTAGTGAGCGCTTCGCGGAAGCCGGGGACAACGTTTAGAGTCATGGTGACGGGAGAGCCTTCGGGAGAAGAGTCAAACTCGGTGCCATCCATCAAGGACCCCTTGTAGTTGACGAGAAACTTTGTGTTCTCCTCGTCATTGTAGCTCTCGCCATCTCCTGATTTGAGAACTTCATATTGCAGGCCTGATTCGGTGGTGACTACGCCTTGGCGTTCTTTGTTACTTTCCAGAAATTCGGTAGCTTTGAGCAGGTTTTCTGCTGCCAATACCTTTTCTCGTTCCTGAATTTGGTTGCGCAAAGCGAGCATCGCATTGTTGAGTGCTTCCTGTCCATTGGCGGGTTCTTTGTTATCGAGTGCATCCATAAAGCCCCTTACGAATTCGGTTCGGTCAAGATCTTCGGTTTGAAGACCAAAACGACTCATCTGTTGTTTGAAGGTCAGCCCATTGTTGTAACCAAAGCCATAAGAGGAGTCTTTTTTGACCTGAGCAGGTTCTTGCACCGAAGCATCATCATTGGCAGCCTCTGTTGGCGTTGCTTCCTCAGCTCGGAGAGGAGAGATCATAAGGAAGGGAAGAAGAAGAAAAGCCTGATGTTTCATAGTAATAATCAGGTTCGCAAGAGGGTCCTTAGTTGTCGAGGGTGGAATAAGTGTTCCTTTTAGGCTAGAGGTCTTCCTCATGAGCATTACAACCAAACGTGGAGATGACGGAAAAACAGACTTACTCTATGGTAAGCGGATTTCGAAGACTGATTTGAGGGTCGAAACTCTCGGAGCTATTGACGAACTTAACACCGTTCTCGGGCTAGTGCGTTGTCATGGGCTGCCAGAATTAGGCGAAGAGTTAGATTGGGTGCAGGAGAAGCTGGTCGGGTTGATGGGGGAGCTGGCGGTTTTACCAGAAGACCTGACCCGCTATGTCGAGGACGGAAGGCCTCACGTCACTGCCGAAGACGTCACCAAGATTGAAGGAAGTGCTCGTATAATTGAGGAACAGGGTGTGGACTTCAAGGGCTGGGCCCGACCGGGAGCTGCGGGCTCTCTGCCAGCCGCTTTTTTGGATCAAGGGCGGACCGTCTGTCGGCGAGCAGAGCGGAGAGTGCAAAGTCTAGCCCGAGCTCAGGAAGGAACCCTCGAACAAGTCTTACTCTTTCTCAACCGGCTTTCCGACTATCTTTGGCTCTTGGCCCGGCGCGAAGAAGGTCGCAGTTAGAGCCCTCCAAATCGGCGGTGCCGTCGCGAGTATTCTTCCACCGCTGCTTGTAGATCCGCGCGTTTGAAATCGGGCCAGTATTTTTTGGTAACGACAATCTCGGCGTAGGAAAGCTGCCAGAGCAGGAAGTTAGAAAGACGAAGCTCGCCTGATGTCCGCACCAGTAGATCAGGGTCAGGGAAGGCTGCTGTATCCAGATTTTGGGAAAGGATCTCTTTCGTAATCCGGTCACTAGTGAGATTACCTCCTTCCACTTGTTCCGCTATACGCTTCACCGCATCAGTGATTTCTTCGCGAGCACCGTAGGAGAGGGCGAGGATGAGATTGAGATCGGTATTCTGCGCCGTTTCTTCTTTGGCCTTCGTGATCCGTTTTTGATTTTTTGCCGGGAGACGGCTGATGTTGCCAATCGTGTGTAGGCGCACGTTTTGACGATTGAGTTCGGGTGTTTTCTCCGCCAGGAAGCGATCCAGAAGGACCATGAGGGCGTCCACTTCGCTCTGGGGGCGACTCCAGTTTTCGGAAGAAAAGGCGTAGAGAGTGAGATACTTTACCCCGAGTTCTTTACACGTCTCTACTGCTTCGCGCACCGACTCGGCACCCGCCCGATGGCCATTGCGACGAGGGAGACCTCGTTCCTTAGCCCAGCGACCATTACCATCCATGATGATGGCAATGTGCTCGGGAGTATTGGGTGCGGCGGACATTGGTAGTGGCTGAGGTTTTGGGGAATAGAGAGTCAGCTACTAAGGAACTAGTGGTTGGGTGGGTCAACCAGTATAGTCTGGTGACGCCCGGGACCGATTCCTACGTGAGAGACCGGTGCACCAGCGAGTTCCGCAAGGCGGTTGAGATAGGCACGAGCATTCTCGGGCAATTCCTGCCAGGTCGTGCAGCTAGAGGTGTCTTTTTGCCATCCTGGCAGCGTTTCGTAGACAGGCACGATCCGATCCCAAGCATCGCGATCCGCAGGTGGGAATTCATGCTTTTCACCATCGATTTCGTAGTGAGTGCAGACTTGAATCGTTTCCCGTTCGTCGAGGCCATCAAGATTGGTCACCGCGAGACCAGTCACCCCATTCACCATACAGGCATAGCGCAGGAGAACCATATCGAGCCAACCGCAAGAACGAGCACGCCCCGTGGTAGCTCCGAACTCGCGCCCGAGACCGTGGAGGTAGTCCGCGAGGTCGTCATTATCAGTCGGGAAGGGGCCCGCTCCCACCCGTGTGGTGTAGGCTTTACAAACTCCAATCACCGCCTCGATCGCGAGGGGTGGGAGGCCGGTTCCCGTCGTGCAGCCGCCCGAAGTAGTGTTCGAAGAGGTCACAAAGGGATAGGTGCCAAAGTCGATATCAAGGAAGGTTCCTTGCGCACCTTCGAAGAGGATCGTCTGCTTCGCTTTCCAGAACTTATGAACGACGGGGATGATGTCGGTGATGTGCGGGCGGAGGCGCTCCAAGGAAGGAGTGATCGCTTCCAGAACCCCCTCGACGGTAAAGGTCTCCAAGCCCAAAGGCTCCAGCACCGCATTGGCTTCAGGCACGCGGAGTTCGAGGAGTTCGCGCAGTTTTTCGGGGCGAATGGCGTCCGCAAGGCGGATTCCTTCCCGATTGGCCTTATCAGAATAGGTCGGCCCAATTCCTCGCTTGGTGGTGCCGATTTTCTTGTCACCCAGTTTCGCTTCACGGGCCGCATCGAGCTCGCGGTGATAGGGGAGAACGAGGTGAGCGCGGTCCGAGATTAAAAGCTTAGCGGGATCGATGACGATGCCTTGCTCTTCAAGAGTGCAGATCTCTTGGCAGAGAGCTACCGGGTCGAGCACCACTCCATTACTGATCACATTCTGCTTGCCCGGCCAGAGGATACCGGAGGGGATGAGGTGGAGAACGTATTTCTTCCCCTCAACGATGACAGTGTGGCCTGCATTCGCGCCTCCCTGTCCTCGGATCACGAGATCTGCCTCTTCGGTCAGTAAATCGACAACTTTCCCTTTTCCTTCATCACCCCATTGGAGGCCTACGACTACGGTGTTCATGGTCCAGTTGCCGTGCAGCATTTTGGCGCACGGCGAAGGGGTTCAATGAACTGCAAGAACGCAAATTTCGAGCGAAATCTCTCTCTTTTCTCGCCAGCAAGTGCTCGTCCTCTCGGAGAACGACTCGCCCTCACACCCGAACAAACGACCTAACAATCCCATTCCTACCGCTCTCACACATCGCTACTGACCCCAGCAGTATAAAATCAAACGAGAGTCTCAGAAAGGGATACCGAGAAGCAAAAAGACCGCTCACGATGAAGACAACTAGTGAAAAGTCAGTGGTGTGGGCGTCTCGCCCACAACTTCCAAGCAAGCTCACCCAAGGCTGCTCACCCAAGGCTGCTCATCCACAAATCCCAATCCACCCCAATCCAACCAACTCAACACCTCTCCACCAATCGATCCAGCGGACTCTTCACCCCTGTCCCGCCCACATCCTGCGCCACATGAGTATAAATCTCCGTCGTCTTCACATCCTCGTGTCCTAACAGCTCCTGCAAAGTCCGCATATCTGTTCCATTCTCCAACAAATGAGTCGCAAAGGAATGCCGCAAACAATGACTCGTCACTCGTTTCTCAATTCCCGCCTCCCTTGCCGCCCTCGTCACCGCCTGCCCATAGGCATTTGGATGGAGATGATGCCTCCGTTGAATTCCACTATCAGGATCCACCGACTCAGCCAAAGACGGAAAGAGCCAAAACCACTCCCAGCGTTCACCTGCTTTTGGCATCTTTCTCTCCAGAGAAGGGGAGAGCGCCACCCCCGGTCGAGAAGCCTCCCGATCCTTCTCCCACATACCACGGGCCAAACTCTTCGCCTCCTCCAGCATTGGTAACAACGTAGCCGGCAAAACCGTCGTCCGATCTCGATCTCCCTTACCGCCACGGATCGTCATCATCCTACGCTCAAAGTCGACATCCTTCACCCGGAGCGACGCCAGTTCACTGACCCGCAGACCCGATCCATATTGCAGCTCCGCCATCGTGCGATAGCGCCCTTCCAGCTTAGCCACAATCTTCAAGATTTCCCCAAAAGACAAAACCGTCGGCTGCCGCCTCTTCGTCTTCTTCAGCCTCACCGCCAACTCAATCTCCTCTTGCCCGCAGACTTCGCGCAAAAAGAAAACCACCGCGTTCAGTGCCTGCTTTTGGGTAGAGTAAGCCAACTGATCCACCTGCACAAGATGGGTCAACCACGCCGTAGCCGTCTCCGTCTTCAGCATCGCCTGAGCCGAGCCAGCCCAGCTGCTATACCGCATCACCCAGCGTTCATAAGTCCGTCGAGTCGCCAACGCCAGCCCACGGCGAGCACCCACTTGCCAAACCGCAGCCTGCACCCGTTCCTCCAATGACAGCGCTGACTTCTCATTCTTCTCACAGAAAGACAACCACCGTTCATACCCACGGAAAGCCTCCGCCCATCTTTTCAGCTGCCAGTCTTCGCGCTTCTTAGTGACCACCTGTGCTCGCCAAAACTTCCGAGCCGAATCCATCGTAGGAGCCTCCTTCTGCGCAAGACGCCAATTCTCGAACCAAGCTAGCAGAAAACCATACGACTCAATCTCTCCCCGAGAAAGATCCCTCGCATTCTCCAGATCATCACGCCACGGCTCCTGACCTTTCTTAATTTTCAGTCTATTCTGATTTTGCGGATAGCTTTTCTCTCCTTTATCTGAAACAGGAATCCAACGGCCGTTGACGCGTGTTCTTTTCTCTTTCATTTGACCAGTTAATCTTCTGAACAGTTATCTGGGCAAGTGAAAAGTGTCTCTTTCGGATTAAGTGTAAATCAATAAAGTTTTTCTTTTTGGATCTGCTAATGAGTATATCAAGACGCCTAGCTTGTCGGTAACTTAAAATTGTTTTAATAAATGACATTTCGGTTGCTTTGTTTTTAATCGGCTGGTAATTAGGTGTTTACGTTTCATCTTGCGGGAAAAATCTGAGAAGAATTGACTTTCGAGATCCAATCCCTCTTAATCAATACACTGTTCTGCTGAAAAATAAAGGCACTCATATTAGTCGCCGTTGGCTCTTTCGCAGTATGTTCGTGTTCTCCCAGTTCCCACTCCGAAGAAGTGTCTGACTACGAACCATTTCCTGAGAGATTCACCGAGGATCTTGT
>CALFBF010000041.1 GCA_937949965.1 uncultured Roseibacillus sp. | reverse complement strand
TCGGCAGTCACTTGCTTGGGATCGAAGTGAGCAAGAGTCACTTCGCGGCCATCTAACCAACCTGCTTCTGTTTTGATAACACCTGGAACACTGCCAATTGCGAGTTCTCCGGTCCAGAAGCAGTGCTGTGAGAGAGCGATTTTCGAGGTTCTCACCGTTTCTGGTTCGATGAGAGGGACAATCTCGGATTCACGTTTGGTTTTCGCAAGCGCGCTTTTGATACGAGGCAAGAGCTGTGAAATGTGGAACTGCTGATCGCGGCGAGGCACGATGTCAGTGCCTTTGCCGTCGACGAAACGAACGACGGGGAAGTTCCAAGAAGGCTCTTTGTATTTCTTGAGGAGAGCTGCTTCGCGTCCAGGTTTGTTATTGCGGATGAGGAGAGGGATGAAATCAGTCTCAATCGCTTCGACAAGGAGGGGATGGCTGAGGACTTCGGACCCGAAGTCTTTGCACGGTCCTCATCCGGGGACTTCTTGGAAGAGCAAGAAGACGGGTTTGCCTGTTTCGGCAGAGAGGGCGAGCGCCTTGTCGTGGTCAGTTTGCCATTTCACCTGACCCAGTTCAGGGGCCTGTTTTTCTTGGGAGCTGCACGCCATCAGTGAGAGGAATAGCAGGGAGAAAAGAAGTTTCATCGCGATTGAGAGAGATGATAGACTTGTTTTATTCCGATAAAATTTCGCGACTTGGATTAGTTTTAAGGAAAAAGATGAGGTTTACTCGGGAAGGTTACGCAGAGTGCGAGGATCGGTGTGATGCTTATCATCCTCGACTCGGGTAAAGAGATGCGGCAGTTCTGGTTTTTTTGCCGTTTGCACCGCGATGGAAGGGAATTGCGCCTGAGGCATTGTCCCGCCACCAGTGGCTCCTGTAGTGGGAACAATCTGGCTTTCGTCTGAAATTTTCTCCTGCAGAGCTTGAGCTTTTTCTTGGAGGTCTTCGGGAGTTTGATTGAGCATTTCGAGCACGGGCACGAGGTCGAGTCGCTCGGGGTTATCTTTGAGGGTGAGGTAATCGACCACTACTTCTTGGAGAGCTGTTAGAATCAGTTTGTCAGGTCGCACAGCGCGATAGAAGGGTTCTTTTTTAATCTTTTCGACCAAGTCTTTCCGCCCTGCGATGATGCCGGCCTGAGGACCTCCCAGGAGTTTGTCACCGGAGAAAAGGACGAGCTCAATCCCGCGTCCAAGCTGTTCTTGTGGTCGAGGTTCGTGTTCGATAGGGGCGAGATGATCGGTGTGCATGAGCGCTCCCGAACCGAGATCTTCCACGAGAGGAATGTCGTGGTCTTTCGCGAGTTGGAAGAGGTTCTCTAACTCGGGTTCTCCCGTGAAACCGCCGAGATAAAAGTTCGAACGATGGACTTTGAGGATGAGCGCAGTTCGTTCAGTGATCGCTTTTTCGTAATCGTGGAGATGAGTCTTATTAGTAGCTCCAACTTCGACAAGCTTCGCACCAGAGGTTTCGAGAATATCGGGAATACGGAAGCCGCCACCAATCTCAACGAGTTCGCCCCGCGAAACGATGACCTCATTCTTTCCTTCCGCAATGAGCGCGCGCAGAGTGAGTACGAGCGAAGCGGCACAGTTGTTCACCACAGTCGCAGCTTCGGCTTCAACTAGGATGGCGAGAGATTCTTCAAGAAAACCGCCACGTTTGCCTCGTTTTCCTGTCGTGAGGTCGATTTCGAGATTACAGTAGTTTGTCGCAACATCGTAGACTGCCTGAGCCGCGCGGTGGCCCAGAGGGGAGCGCCCGAGATTGGTGTGAATGAGAATACCTGTGCCATTGAGGACGGGTTGCAAACGTGAACTTTCGAAGGTATCGAGGGAGGTAGTAATCTCGGCAGTGATGTCCTCGCGAGTCAGTTCCTCGCCGCCCATCAGCCTCTCACGATAGCTGCCCACTTGGCGTTTGATGAACCCGGTCACGAGTGATTTGGGCAGTTGCGACTCCTTGACGAGTTGCTGTGCGAGTTTTTCCACGGAGGGGAGGGCAGATAGATTCATAAGAGAAATAATGGCCTAAGAGGCGCGAAGATCCACCTTTGTTCCTGAAATGGTGAATTCTTGTTTCGCGAGGTGACTCTCTGGAGAGTTGCAGGGGGTCTTCTATCAGGTGAGACTCAATTTCTTCCAACGTTTGGGTTTGGTTGTCAGCTATGTTACGTTCCAATCCTATTTTTCAACGAGTTGTGTTGATGGCTTTTTTGGCTGTTAGCTTTAACGTGCTCGTGATTTACGACGTTGTTGTATTGGGGAAGATGGCTTACGTAGATGAGGGTGGTTTTGTGGAAACTACCACGGCCTTTTGTGCGCTTGCTTCCTTTTTTGTTCTTCTGTTTAGCGCGATTTGTGTGTCCGGCTTTAAGAAGTTAGTGACGACGTTTTTTGCAATCGGATGTCTTCTCTTTTTTCTCCGCGAAGTAGATGTCGAGGATTATCATGTCCCTTTTTTGCTACACTATTTGGGGGTAGGGGAGCCAAGGAACGTCATGATCTCCTTTGGCTTCTTAGGGATCTTGGTTTGGTATTTAGTGAAGTATCGTAGAGACTTCTCTTTGGTGAGGAAAGAGCTCAAGACTCCCGCTTTTTTCTCAGCCCTGTTCGGACTCTTCTGTTTTGGTCTGGGGGCTTTGGTAGAGATGTTTGAGTGGTTAGTAGTAGAAGAGATAGCCGAAATGACGGGAGGATTCGCTGTTCTGTTAGCAGCTCTACTTCTTAGCTTTGACAATGAGCATGCTCGATCTGGGTCGATCTGGGAGTAGCTATAAAGGCATCTCTGGTACCCTGCTTTCGAGAAAAAATGATTTCGAATTTTCTCAAGTCGAGGCGGCTTGAAAATCTGTTGAATGAGCCCAACAGATTCCTAGTGTCTGCTTCGTGCGATGACAAATACGTGACAATGAGCTGGATGACGAGGGACCGTTACGTCCCATTCTGAGGGAGCCCCCAGGGTGGGGGAAACTCCCAGGTGACTCGACTCACATAAGAATTATGCCGTAGCCGGGATGAAAATATCGCTCACGCGATTTTGTTTTGCAGAGCGAAGCACTTTGGAATTAGAAACATGAACTAGGACGGAAATGTCTTGTCAATGGGTAGATTTCGTGCAAAGCACTTCGCCTCCTCAATTGGTGAGGGATTTAACTTTTTGATTACGTGACGATGGAGGCGGAGAATATTGTCCCATTCAACCAACCGAAACCAGTGTCACGGTTTTCTGGAACACCTATGAAAAGCGAGCTTGTCGAGAAAGCGTCCGAGGTCATGCCTGACCCCCAAGTCCTGATTAACATGGTGTCCCGCCGGGTCAAGCAGCTGAATGATGGGCGTGCTCCTCTCATTGATACTGTTCCCAGCATGGG
Source organism: uncultured Roseibacillus sp. (assembly GCA_937949965.1). Taxonomy (GTDB): domain Bacteria; phylum Verrucomicrobiota; class Verrucomicrobiia; order Verrucomicrobiales; family Akkermansiaceae; genus Roseibacillus. Next base: position 28,721 of record CALFBF010000041.1, on the reverse strand, counting down.
CGCTGCTGATATTGCCTTGGTGGAAATCATCGAAGGTAAGATCAAACTCGCTGAGACTCCTGCTGCTGAATAAGCTGCGCGGAAGTTCTCTCGGGGGAAAGAAACCGTTCGCTTCGTTCTTTAGCGATCGGTTTTGTCAGTGGACTCTTTTCAGAGTCTGATTTCATTTTGTGCAGATCGGTTGTTTTTCAGACCAGATCCTCTTACTCTCACTCACCTCATGATCACTGAGATTGCGAAAAATAAAAAAGCGCTTCACGACTTTCATATCTTGAGTCGGATCGAGTGTGGCATTGAACTTCGTGGCACGGAGGTGAAATCGATTCGCGAAGGGAAGGTGAATATTCGCGACGGTTATGCACGCGTGGAGCGAGGACAGGTTTTTCTCTATGGTTGCGATATCCAGCCCTGGCAGACGGCGGGAGCGTGGTTCCAGCACGAGAGCAAACGTCCACGCCGATTGTTACTACACAAGAGCGAGATCCTGAAGTTGCAAGAAGCGACACAGGTCAAAGGCGAAACTCTCGTGGCGCTGCGTATGTATTTCAAAGGGCGTCGTGTGAAGGTGGAAGTCGGCCAGGCCAAGGGTAAGACCCACGGCGATCAGCGTCATCACCTTAAAAAGCAGGTTGAGCTACGAGAAGCACAACGGGAGATGGCTCGTTTTAATCGTGGTCGTTAGCTTAGGACCTGAATTATTCCTAAAACACGAGTGGTTCTTCCGGGGAGAGGAAATTGAGGTCCACTAAAAAGCGATCAAGGGCATTGAGAGAGAGATTGTAGAGCTGTTCGTTGGTGTTGTAGTTGAAGAAGGTGTGGCCCGCTCCTTCAAAGTCGACCAACTCGCACTGATTTCCTTTTCGTTTGTAGTTTTTGGCGAATTTAACAGCTTGTTCGTAAGGGGCCACCCGGTCATTGCAACCGTGTAAAAGAAGGCAGGGCGGGAGGCCTTTGCTGGGGAGCTGATTGAGTGGGCTGTGGAGCTTCGCTTCCTTAGGAGAAGGGAAGCGATCATGTCCGACACCCTTGGGTGAAGTATCTACGATGGCTGAATAGGCGGCTACTGCGGCGGGCTTGAGGTCGAGCCCTTGTGCATTCTCAGTGTGACTGAGTACAGCAGAAGAGAGTGCTAAGTGACCACCAGAACCAGCACCGACAACGATGATGCGCTCGGGATCGACTCCAATGAGTTGGGCGTTCTGTTTTAAAAAACCGATTGCCATCCGCACGTCCTCGATCGCCTCCATGGGATTGGTACGGTGTTTGTTAAAGACGCGATACTCCACCGTGACCGCCATGCAACCACGGGAGACAAAGTGATGACATTGCGGGACGAACTGAGTGGGCATGGAGGCATCCCAGAGCCCGCCGTGGAGAAAGAGGATGCAATTCAGGTGCGCGGCTTCGGGATTATGTCCGGGGGGGAGAAAGAAGTGCGCCGAGAGCGGACCTTGGGGGGATTCGTAATAGACATACGAGTGCGCGTCCTTGAGGAGCTCGCGGTCGCGAGCCTCTCCGATGGCCGGTGCTTCTGTCAGTTGCGGCAAAGACGACATATAAAGAAAAAGGTGGTCGCAGAGCCGGGGGTTTGTCGATAGTTTCTCGCATCATGAAGACACTTTCCCCGTTTCCCACGCTTTTTGTGCTCGGTTTCGCGCTGACTTCTTCCTCTCTTTTTGGCCAAGGTCAGATGCAACCTGTTCTGGAGGGCGTCTATAATCAGTGGCGACAGGCGATGATTACCAAGAATCCTCATCGTTGGAGCCAGACGACTTCTGCTCGCCGCCAGGTCGAGGTTCGCAATCGTATCTTTTCAGAGCGTCTTCCGTTCCCAGCCAGTGTTTTTCAGCTTCCCGCCGCGCCGCCTGATTTACGGGGATTGACGCCCGCGCGCCTGCGGGTGCGGGGTTCGACCGCGAAGGCCGTTTACTTTGGCAAGATCAACTTTGGGGTCGGAGGGACTCCTACAGACAACATTTTGGTGCTCTCTTTTGTGCAGGAGAAGGGCTGGAAGTATGATGGGGCGGAGTTTATTAATCTCATCGCCCTTCCTGAGGTGCGCGCTCAATTGGCAAAAGGAGATTACTCCAGCCTAGATGATGCTGAGTTCCTTCCGAGTGGGAGCCAACCTCAGATTCCTGCCATTCAGTTGAAGGGCCCCGTCCCATATATTGCTAAGGTTTACTGCTTTTGTCCTGGTCGTGAGGTCACGGTGCAAGTCAACCGTCGTAGCCGTCACACCATTGCTAACAACAAGCGTGCCGAGGTTGTGATCGGTGGCGCGAATCCTGGGGTGAATCAGGTGGAATATACCGTTAAGAGCCTCCCAGGAGCAGAGGGGAAGGAGCCCCTAGCTATTCGGGTCTACCTCATGTCGCAAAAGCCAGGAGTACGTGTGCCTGCAGTCTTTGAATATCTCGTGCCTGAGGGGGGGAAGGTGAACGGCAGTGGTAGTGGCACCTTTACCTTGGATCAGGCAGTCGCTTCTCAGCTTCGCTAGTATGTGTTCGATTTGCGATATTGACGGATTTACCGACTGGGGCGAGTTTTTGAGGTCATGAGACGCGTTGTCTTTTTTACCTTTTTGTTACTCGGGGCTGTTCTGGCTGATGAGGTGAATCTAACTGATTTGCAGCGCTCGATTTACCCACTCGTACAACAGGCTCGCAAAACTACCGTTGCGGTCAATGCGCTTGGCTCGACTGGAAGTGGAGTCGTGGTCTCGGCCAGCGGCTTGGTTCTAACAGCAGGTCATGTCGTCACCGATCTAGACACGGGAGCAGTTGCTGATGTGGCCTCGATTCTCTTTGAAGATGGCGAAGAGGTTACCGCGAAAGTGTTAGGGATGAATCGGCGTCGCGATGCCGCAATGCTACAGTTGCAGGGGGAAGGGCCGTGGGTTTTTTCTCCTTTGGGGAACTCTGCTGCTATTCGCCCGGGGGATTGGGTAGTCGCGACTGGTCACCCGTCAGGTTACGACGCTTTGCGCGCTTCACCCGTTCGTTTTGGTCGTGTGATTTCTAAGATGACAGATTACTTTTTTGGGAGCGATTGCGTGCTTTTTGGAGGAGACTCTGGGGGACCACTTTTTGATCTCGAAGGGCAGGTAGTTGGGATTCACTCTTGGATTGGAACTGACGTGCAGACCAATACTCATGCTGGAATCAGTGGTTTTTTAGAGGATTGGGAGCAATTGAAGGCGGGCGTGCGCTGGGAAGAACTCCGTCCGCCTCCTGGTCAGCGCGAGGGGAAGCCAGCTTTAGGTGTGATTTTTCATAACGAGCTTGGTCAACGAGGGGTGAAGTTAGATGCCGTGCTGGCGGAGTCTGCAGCTGAGGTGGCGGGTTTGCGAGCAGGTGATATCGTTCAGAGAGTAGATGGACAGCCCACCAATCCCGTAAGGTTTCGGACTTATTTACAAAATTTGAAAGCAGGCGACGAAGTAGTGCTTGATATTCTTCGAGGTCAGGAACAGCTCATCACGCGAGTGAAGTTGGACCGGGTTGGCTCACTTCCTTTCGTGACCGAGCGTGGTCAGAATCAGCTAAAGGCTCAAGCTCTTCGTTTTTTTAAGGCTTTTGGAGAAGTTACTGATGAATTAGGTAATGGAGTTGTTCGTCTTTTTGCGGATGGCACAGCAGTTGCCTTTGGGACGGTTTGGAATGGGAATCGAGTTTTGGCAAAGTGGAGCGAACTGAAAGGGGCCGAAGTATTAGTGGCACAGGATTCTGATCAGCGAGAACTGGGTTTGGAGGTGATGGAGATTTTCGCTGCTCACGATTTGGTACTACTACGACTTCCACCGGGAATGAGTCTTCGAACTATTACTGCGAGTAATGTCTCTGCCCGAGCGGGGACCTTGATCGCAGCAGTACGCCAAGACGGAGTTCCTGAAGGAGTGGGCGTGATTTCAGTATCAGAACGCAGTCTGTTAGAAAGCTCACGAGGCTTTTTAGGAGTAGTCGTGGATGATAGTTATAAGAATGGAGGCGCTCTCATCAGAGGGGTGACCGCAGGAAGTGCCGCTGCAGAAGCGGGCTTGCGCGAAGCCGATGTCATCTGGGCGGTGAATGGACGCCAGATTGATTCTTTCGAGGAACTGCGGACGGTTCTCAGTCGTGCGGGAGCGGATCAGATTGTGAATTTATCTGTGCGACGGCGAACGGGCCCTATCGAACTCGTAGCCCGATTGAAGGGAAAGGAGGATCTTCCTCAACTTTCGAGTCGGCGGGAACGAATGATGGACCAGGTGGATGAGCGTGGATTGAGCACGGTTCGTGATGGCTTCCCCAGTGTCTTGCAGACGGACATGACCATTGCGCCTGAAGAGTCGGGGCTCCCCGTCGTTGATATAGAGGGTCGCTTGATCGGAGTCGTGATTGCGCGAGCCGGGCGCGTAAGCACCTACCTGCTCCCCGTGGCTACCATCGCAGACTTGGTGGACGGTGAGTAAAGTCCTTCCGTTTGGGAAAAGATAACAAACTGAGTCAATGTCCTGCAGGGGCAAAGGAGCAAAGTCCCAGATTTTAGTCTGGATATACGAGGACCGTAGTAAATATGCGTCTTGCCGGGACGCGGGAAGACGAAGCTTGAGGTCGTCAGTCAGCGCTCCTTCCCGAGTCTCAATGCCCGTGGTATTGGGTGAAATCGATGTTAAGCGTTGAAGCCAATTTCTTGAGACGTGGTCGTTGCTTCGGCTCCAAAAGAACGAGGGAAAGCCCGGTCTTGCCCGCTCGTGCGGTGCGACCACTACGATGAGTGTAGTATTCCACCTGATCGGGTAACTGATGATGCAGCACAAAGGCAAGGTCGGCGACATCAATTCCTCGCGCTGCGACATCGGTCGCAATGAGGAAGGGGACTCGCTCTTTCTTGAAGGCGCGCATTACCTTGTCGCGTTCTTTCTGGGTGAGGTCACCTTGCAGAACCTCGATTTGGAAGCCGCGCTTGCGTAGCTGATTTCCCAATGCCACCGCACCTGCTTTAGTCCGGCAGAAGAGAAGGCCGCGTTCGCCTTCGTGTTCTTCGAGAAAGTCCGCGATGAAGTCATCCTTCTCTGCATGTTCCAGCACGGTGTAGCGGTGATCGATATTCCGATTTACAACTTGGGTTTGATCGACTTTCAGGAAAGGAGCTTTGGAGGAGAGGTGATCTTGGATCAGCAGTTCCACCTTATCCGGGAAGGTCGCCGAGAAGAGCCAGGTCCCTCTCCGCTGCGTAGTGAGCTTGAGGATCTGATTGAGCTGTTTCTGGAAACCCATGCTCAACATCTCATCTGCTTCGTCGAGCACTACGTGCTGCACCGTGCTCAAGTCGAGGGCTTCTCTTTCTAGCAGATCCAGCAGCCGTCCTGGGGTGGCCACTACGATGTGGGTAGGACGCTTTAAGGCCGCAATCTGGCGGTCGATGGAATCTCCTCCGGCCAGAATTTCGGTAAAGATGCGAACGGTGTATTTGGTGTAGCAGAAAAGTTGTTTCTCAATCTGCTTCGCTAGCTCACGAGTCGGGGCGATGACTAAACCTTGAATCTCGGGTTTCTTGGGATCGATTTTTGCCAGTAGAGGCAGTCCAAAGGCAGCCGTTTTACCGGTGCCCGTCTGTGCTTGTGCGATGAAGTCGCGGCCATCCTTTAGCAGACGGGGGATGGCATTGTTCTGGATCTGAGTCGGCTTTTCGATACCGAGTTCTGCGAGACCTTTCACGAAGTCTTCAGAGATGCCAAGGGTGAGAAAAGGATGAGCCATATCGCAGTCCGCTATCGGGAATTCTGGAACGGAAAGCGAGTTTATTGTCTCTTCGCTTTCGTTGGTTGCTTATCTTCTCCCGAGAACCCATTGCGCCGACTCGTTCCCTGCGTTACAAGCGGGCGACCCATGTCTGATAACGACAAGAACTTTAAGCTTCCGCCCAAGAAGTATCACCCCAAGGGCATCACTTTCCTCTACGAAGATCGGGATATCCTCGTGGTGGAAAAGGTGAGTGGACTGCTCTCGGTGAGCAGCGAAAAGGTGCGTGAAAATACGGCCTACTATTTGCTCAATGAATACGTGCGGAAGGGGAACCCAAAGTCTCCGCACCGCGTCTACATCGTTCACCGTCTTGATCGCGATACCTCTGGCGTGCTTGTCTTTGCGAAGAGCGAGAAGGCGAAGCACTTTCTCCAAAAGAACTGGCCCGATTTCCGCAAACTCTACTATGCCGTTGTCGAAGGTGAACCCCCGGAAAAAGAAGGAGTCATCAGCTCCTATCTAGCAGAGAATAAGGCCCAGAAAGTCTTCTCAACGACCGATAAAAAGAAGGGCAAATTATCGCGCACTGCCTATCAGGTTCTCAAGCAAGGGCAGGGGAATTCCCTTCTCCAAATCGAGCTTCTCACCGGTCGTAAGAACCAAATCCGAGTTCACCTCTCAGACTCCGGTTGTCCGGTCTTTGGCGATCGCAAGTATCGCAGTGAAGAATCCAAAAAAGCTCTCCCCGAACCGAAACAAGGCACCAGTCGCAAGCGTCCTCGCCTTGCCCTTCACTCAGCTTCCTTGACCTTGATTCATCCTTTTTCGAAGAAAGAAATGACCTTCGATACCGTCATTCCTCCTTACTTTGAGAGCCTTGTGAGGCGGGAGAAGAAGTAGTCTGAAGGCAAAAAACTGCGTCCACCAAGACAAAGTCCCCGCTGTCTCTCGCTCCTTGGCCTGAATAGGCTCCTCCCCTCAGCGGTCTCATCTGAGAACGACTCAATTTACTTTTATGAAAACCTCTTTCCTTGCTTCCCTGATCTTGCTCACAAGTTGGATCACTCTTCCCGCGCAGTTGCCAGACGCAGATGATATCCTGCGCACCGCGCGTTATGTCACCACCTTGAACAGCACGAGCCTGAAGGGAACTTTACGGAAAGAGCAGCAGAAGACTCCGATTGCGCTCTTTTTGATTGAGAACCAAGGAATCGAGTTTCAGGTCTTTGAAAAAGAGCAGTGGAAGAAGTTTCAGCTCAAATTGGACGATGATAAGTATGAACTTTTCGAGGGAGTGGGTACGAAAATCAAGCGCTTCGATAATCAGAAAATCACCGCTCCCATTATGGACACCGACCTCACTTATGAGGACTTGGCGATGTCCTTCCTCTACTGGCCTAACGGCACTGTCGTCGGCGAAGAAAGTCTCGGCATCGGTCGTGATGCTTGGAAGGTCCAACTCGTTAATCCCAAGGCTGTTGGTCGCTATAAGACCGTCGAGGTCTGGGTGCACAAGAAGTCCGGTGCGCTGATGCAAATCTATGGCTATCAGGCGGACGGTAAGTGTATCAAAATTTTCAAAGTCACCGAAATCATGCGTGTGGGTGGGGGAGAGTATTCTCTCAAAACCATGAAAGTGCAGTCCTATGGTGAGGACGGGCGCACGATCGGAATCACAAGTTTGGAGTTCGAGAAACCTCAGGCGGAGAAACCACAAGGACTCCGCTAGCGCGAAAAATTTCTCCTTCAGGTAAATTCTGAGTGGCACCTGACCGAGGGCGTGGCAAATTGCTCACCTCATGAAGACTGTTGCCCTTTTACTGACCTTTGCGACGACTCCCTGGCTCGTCGCCGCTGAGGAATCCGCCTCCGAAGCTACCCCCGAAAGAATCGGTCATCCTTTCTCATGGCCCTTTGTGGGTTGGGAAGCGATGAAGCCTTACGGTGGCACCACCAAGGCCTCCCGCACGGAATTGGCAACCGAGACCAAGCCCGAGTTCAAGGCTATCTACGAGACAGGATTGGATAAAAAAGAGCGAGATCGCCGCGCGATTTTGGCACTTGCTGGTGACCATCGTGTCAGTTTCGATTTCATCGAAACTGCTTCCAGCGCCGACAACTATCAGCCGCGTCCTCCTTACTTTTCTTGGGCCACCGAGCGCGCTTTTGTGATTGAGGAGTCAGCGGACTTCATTTCGTTGCAACACGTGTTAGTGATGGAATTTGTTGAAGAAGACGGCACTGTTTCCGATCCCTTCGTGATGAAGCATTGGCGACAGGATTGGAAGTTTCAGGACCGCAATCTGGTCGAGTTCCAAGGAGATCGCAATTGGGCCAAGCGTGAGCTCCCCGAGCAGAAGGGAACTTGGACCCAAGCGGTCTATCAGGTCGATGATTCTCCTCGTTACGAGACCGTGGGACGATGGACCCACTTTGGAGGTCTCTCTATTTTCCGTAGTCAAAACTTTTGGCGACCTCTTCCGCGCCGTGAGTTCTCTGTGCGTGATGACTACAATGTTCTCGGAGGAGTGCACGAAATCACCGTTACTCCGACCGGTTGGCTTCACTCGCAGCTTAATCAGAAACTACTCGTCACCGACGGCCGGGTGCAGAAGAGACTGGCGACCGAGTTAGGAGCGGTGCGTTATGAACGCATCACTACTCCTTCCTTGGCTAAGGCCGAGGACTACTGGACCAAGACCGGGGACTTCTGGAAGGCCGTGCGGACGACTTGGAACGCGGTCGAGGCGAGCGATGCTCCTTTCTCTCTTCAGAAGAAGGTCGATGGCCAATCAATGTTCATGTCCCTCTTCTCCCTCGCCGAATCGGAAGATCAAAAAACGGCCAAGGTGGAAGCCATGGCCGTGATTGGCAGTTTTTTAGCAGAGTAGAGAACGAGAGCGGGCGGGGGATTCACCTCGCCACTCTTGTGGGGCCGTTAGGCCGATTCATGCTTGTCACTGTGGTCGTCGTGACCACCGTGCCGAGCAGCTGCTTCCTGCTTCGCCAAAATCTTCTTCTGGTAGCGCCCTTGCACGATGTCGGTGAGGACGAGCACTGCGATCACGAAGTAGAAGGTGGTCTTGGTCATCGGGACAATCTCGTTTCCACCGATATGAAGGTGGGCGAGGTGACCACCTTCTGTGACTAACATCACTCCGACGATGAAGAGAATGAAGAGACCAAGCACCTCATACATCCGGTTCTTCTGAAGAAAGGACGCCACTCTATCAGCGAGCCAAATCATGAGAATACCACTCACGATAATGGCGATGATCATGAGCTCGATGCGCTGGTCACCCGTTTCCTCATTCTTGGCCAAAGCCATCGCCGAGAGAATGGAGTCGAAGGAGAAAATGACGTTCATGGTCACGATCAGGGAAACTGTCTTCGCGACTGATGCCGGCTTTTGATCGCCATGCCCGAGGTCGTGGCTGCCAATCATGTGGAAGATTTCCTTCACTGCGGTGTAGAGGATGAAGGCTCCCCCAATGAGGACAATGATGGCGTGGAGGTTGAAGGTGCCATCGATAATTCCACTGATGGTTCCTCCTTTGTCTTCACCGTGAATATTTTCGGGAGTGATTTCGGAGCCAAGATGAATCCCGAAGAGAGGATCTTGGAATTTGCTCACAAGAGAAACGACCACGAAGAGGAGGCAAATCCGGAAGCCCACCGCGAGTCCAATCCCGAGGCGACGCACAAAAGCCTGCTTCTCGGGGGCAACGCGTTTCGACTCTAGCGAGATGTAGAGCAAATTGTCGAAGCCCAAGACCGCCTGCAGAAGAATCAACATGAAGAGGGTGATGACGTATTCCATAGTGCCAATGCTAGAGAACGGACCAAGCGAGGCAAGCGAAGGAAATGACTGTCTCGTCTTACTTTTCCCACCAGAAGAACACTTGCCGTTCTCCTGTTCTTAACCGACTTTTGAGGAACGCTGGTGCTTCTCAGCAGAATCGAATTAAAACCTCCACTGCGATGAAAACGAAAATCACAACTCTCCTAAGCTCGCTCTTAGTCTTTATTCTCTTTGCCTCTGCCGATGAGAAAAAGATGCAAGAACTCGTCGTCACGGACATCACCGCAGAAAAGGCGGCGAAGTTGATCGAGAAAGATCCAAAAGCGGTTGTGATCGATATTCGCACTCCGAAGGAATTTGCGGAAGGGCACATCGCTGAGGCCAAGAATATCGACTTCAGGAGCGACACCTTCAAAGAAGAGCTCGCCAAACTCGACCGTGACCAGACTTATCTCATGCATTGCCTCAGCGGAGGTCGCAGTACCCAGTCTCTCGAAGTCTGGAAAGAGCTAGGGTTCACCAAAGTCTACCACCTCAACTCCGGCTTCAAAGGCTGGAAGAAAGCAGGGCTTTCATTGAGTAGGGGGGAGTGATTCGGGTTTTTAGACATCTCCGAAATTGAAGGTCTCTAAGGTTTTGGCTTCAGGAAATGTGCGTGAAAAAATACGCATCACTTTTTTATTTTTCGATCGAAAAAAGGTGGCGGAGCTATCCCATGCAACCAGTTCACATTCGGCTTGTGGGTGCTGTATCTCGTATTCGTTTTCCCATACTTTCGAGCCCTCAGCGAATGGAATAATAGTCTGATCAATTTCCTCGGGAGAGAGCCGAAATCCAGAAAGAACACCCCAAATAATTTGTAACTTAGGGTGGATTTTCATAACTTTATCAAGTTCTGACCCTGTGATAATAATAGGCTCGTCTGCTTGCAAAAATTCGGGACAGCTGGTGCATTCGAGATCGCTTAACATCCATGTTAAAGAGAGATGGTATTTATCGAGTGTGGGTAAGACGTCGCTGAGTATTGTGTGGAATTGAAACCTATTGTAAGTGCCATAAATGATCATTTTTTAGAAGGCTTCATACGGCGGGAGCACCTACATATGACAAGATTACGAGAATAATAGCCAGTGCAATGGCTCCAAAGATCGCTTTGCCAAGCGCGGTAGTTGCAAACCAAGCCATCCCGGATTTGAAACTGTTTTTCGTTTCAATTTGGTAATCGAATTTTTTCCCGTTTGGAGTTTTATCGACGAGTTGAATCTCTTCTAACAAATCGTTTTCAACAGTGTCTTTATCAACTATTCGGATTGCTTGAACGAGAGTCATGTTAGGGACGTCCGAGATTTCAAAATCGATCCAATCCTTGGCCGAAGTATTCACTGCTGTTCCGATGGTTTGCCAGCGTTCGTCGTAAAGGTAAGAGAGTGTATAGTCAGGTAGCTTCTCTTGAGGATCAGAGACTAATGGGATGGTCTTGTCCTGGTGTTCTTCGATACCGTCCTTGAGTTTGATGCTCACTGTTGAGAGGGAAGCACTGTTCAGCATTGAAAGCACAACCGAAAGTAAAAGTAGGGTTGCGAGAAGACCGTACCAAAGTAATTTAAAGTGTGATGTAATGGCTCTCATTGAAGAGTTTTTAATTCATGGGCTAGATTTTTCAATGATAAGCCAACCAAAGGGAAATGTGGGGATATCCCTGAAGTTGATAAAACTAACGGCTCGTTGTTAGTTTAGGCAAGCGCTTTGCGTTTCTAGAAGCTTCTCGATTTAGCAACGATTTGGAATTCGTCTTCGTAAACAATCATTCCCGGTTTTTCGGTCGTTAGGGTTCCGACTTCGAGATCAGCGTATTCGAGATGGTAGTCCGGGAGACGGCCTTCTTCTCCAAGAATACGTAAACTAGCCACGACACCTGTGCAGCGGGTCCGACTTGCATGGTCGGTGCGGACAATGAATCTTATGAATCGTGCCATGGAAGAGGGGAGATGTCGGAATCGATTCTAATGGGTTTCTTACCCTGTTTGGTCTGTGCCATAGTCTCTTCCTTTCTCCGAACCGGTATCGAAGAAGGTGTCTAAATAGACTTCAGGTTCCAAGTCACTCTCACGAAGCAGGGAAAACATTTCGTTCCCTTGCGGGATTCGATCAACTTCATCGAACAGCCAATAACCTTGGAAAAGATTAAGGGCGTGAAAGCCGTTCTTTTCCGCATACGCTTTTGCTTCAGTTTCCGCTAAATTAATCGCGTTATCTAACGAATCAGTATTCCACGCTGTGATGCGCTCTTCGTATAAGAATTTTCTTTCGGGATCATCAAATGGAAGCCACTGAATGACTGATCTGACAGTGTAAGTTGGCATCTCTACTCTGCCATAGAGGTGGGTAGCATTACCCCTTACCCGGCATCACCTGAGCTTCGAGTTGAGCGTCGATGACTTCGGCACGGAGGTTTGTTCCGCGCTTCTTGGACCACCACGCGACCACAGGAGCAGCAACGAAGATGGAGGAGTAGGTTCCGACAATGACGCCAATCATCATCGCGAGGGCAAAGTCGCGCATGGCAGCACCACCGAAGATGAAGAGAACGAGGACCGCTACAAAAGTAGTGACCGAGGTCAGGATCGTCCGCGAGAGAGTGGCATTGATGGCTTCGTTCATGATGTCCTTGATGTCACCACTGCGCAGCTGGAGCTGCTCTCGAATGCGGTCAAAGACGACGATGGTGTCGTTGATGGAGTAACCCGCAATCGTGAGAATGGCACCGACATGGATGAGGGAGAATTCCGTTCCAAACAACATCAGGAGTCCAAGACAGATGATGACGTCGTGAGCGAGGGCCACGAAGGCTCCAATCGCGAACGAGAACTCGAAGCGGATCGTGATGTAGAACAGGATGCCTACCAATCCGATCCCCAGTGCGATGAGGGAGTTCTTCAAGAAATCACCTCCGAGAGAAGAGGAGACATTTTCGGTCGAGTATTCGATTTCAGCCAATTGCGGGAAGTCGCTGCGAAGCTGAGTGACTACTTTATCGACATCCGTTTTTCCGGATTCATCTGCCTCGTTAGAGGTGCGCACGACGAGGGAGAAACCGGAAGCCGACTGCTCTTCCTGCACCTGAGCTGCTTTTAAGAGGTCGTCGATTTTGGCAACGGAAGCCTGCACTTCAGGAACGGGGATTTCGTCATCACCGAGTTCGAAGCGAGTGAGAGCGCCACCAAGGAAGTCGATCCCGAGCGCTTTCTCTTGCTTGATACCACCCATTAGAAGGGCTCCGATGAGAAGGATGGAAGAGACCACGAACGCAATCTTGCCCTTGGAAAGGAAATCGATGGTGCGATTCGGGAGGAGATTCATGAAGGAGAGCTTCTTGACTGCACCCGCATCTTGGAACCACCAGAAGAGAATGCGCGTCACGAGCAAGGCAGCGAACATGGAAGCGAGGATTCCGATCGTGAGTGTGATGGCGAAGCCTTTCACGGTGCCAGAAGCGCGCCAGAAGAGAATCAGTGCGGTAATCAGGGTCGTGATGTTGGCATCAAAGATGGCCGAGAAGGCTTTGTCGTATGCAGATTTGATGGCTGCTCCGATAGACTTACCAGCGGCGAGTTCTTCTCGTAATCGTTCGAAGATGAGAACGTTGGCATCGACTGAAACCCCGATGGTGAGGATGATACCTGCAATACCTGGGAGGGTAAAGGTGAAGCCGAACATGGCCATCGCTCCAAAGAGGATGAGGATATTCACGGTCAACCCGAGCAGAGCGATGATACCCGCGAAGCGGTAGTAGAGGGTGACGAATACCAAGGTGAGAGCGAGACCAGCAATTCCGGCGTAGATTCCTTGCTTGATAGTTGCTTCTCCGAGACGAGCAGAGACTTGGCGCTGCTCTTCTACGATGAGGGGATTCTCCAAGGGGTTCATCAACTGCTGAGAGAGTCGCTCGACCTCAGCAGTTCCTCCTGAGATACCAGTGATGATGAACTGTTTGCCGAGGTTCTTGGTCTGAAAGCCCGGTGCGCTGAGCACCTTGCCATCAAGGACGTGTGCCATGCGGTCGCGACCGGGGACGATATCAGCAGTATATTTACGCATCGCCTCGCCTCCGACATTGGTGAGCACAATGTTCATGACGCCAGGACGGGAGTAATCAGGGTAGGCTTCCTTAATCTGGGAACCTTTCACCTCAACCCGCCGCTTGATCAAAATTGGTTCAGTGATGGCCACTCCGTCTTCGCCGATCTCAGGTTCACCGTCTTCGTCGCGGACGGGTTCTTGCAGAAGCTCGAACCCGGGAGGGCGAGTCTGTGCGCCTGCGGCCACTTGCGCAGCGAGGAAATTATTCTCAGGGTGAACGGCTCGGAAGTTGAGGACCGCTTGCTTCTGGAGAATTTCGCGAATCTCGGAGGCTTCTTCCTCCGTGGTGCCGGGCATCTCAATCGCGATACGATCGGTGCCTTGTCCTTGGATGGTGAGGTCTTTGCTGCCGTCAGGGTTGAGACGTTTTTCGATAACGGTAATCGCAGTCTGCTGGTCCTCAGGGCGGACGGGCAGGGGAGCACCGGTGATTTCATCCTTCTTGGGATCAATGCGAACGGTGAAGGCAGATCCTCCTGCCAAGTCGATGCCAGATTGGAGCCCTTCCGTAAAAATAGCGGTGCCACAGAGCCCTGCTACGATGAGGGTCGTGATGGTGCCAATATTACGTCTGTTTCTATCCTTTTCGGCGGCGAAGTAAGCAAAAAGGAGGCCGAGAATGAGAAGGCCAACGAAGAAGATGATGAAGGGATTCATTGAGGAAAGATGCGTGTTAGAAAGAAAAGGGATGCCGGAGATTATTTCTTAACGTCCTTATCGGATTTTTCATCCTTACTGGAGTCAGATTTCTCAGTTTTCAGCTTGTTGACCACCGCGATGGAGGGCTTGTCAAAGGTGAGGAAGACGTTGTCGCCGCCAGCCTTGAGAGTAACGGTTTTGTCAGAAATTTGATGAACTGCTCCATGTAAACCACCAGTGGTGACTACCTTATCTCCTTTTTCTAAGGAGTCGATTCGTGCTTGGAGCTCTTTGCGCTGTTTCTGCTGAGGACGAATGAGGAGCAACCAGAACATAGCAACCATCAAGATGATGGGGAGGAACTGACTAGCGAGAGGGTTTCCCCCTTCGGCGAGAATGAAAATAGAAGCGAATGTAGAGATCATTTGGCTTTGGCAGTATAACGAGCGGTAAAGTCTTCGCGGAAGGCGGTGTAGTCGCCAGCCACGATCGCTTGGCGCGCATCGCGAGTGAGGCGAAGGTAGAAATCAAGATTGTGGAACGAAAGCAATCTTAAAGCGAGCATTTCGCCAGCTTTGAAGAGATGACGCAAGTAAGCACGGGAAAATCCGGCAAGATGAGGATGACAATCTTGCGTCAGCGGGCGGGGGTCATCGGCATAGCAAGCGTTCTTAATATGAATGGGCCCGTCTGCGGTGAAGGCGAGGCCATGACGGGCCGAGCGGGTGGGATGCACGCAGTCAAACATATCCACCCCACGCGCGATCATCTCCAAGATCTGGGTCGGAGTGCCCAGACCCATTGCATAGCGTGGTTTGTCTTGGGGGAGAAAAGGCTCGGCATTATTAATAGCCGCAAACATCTCCTTCTCCGGTTCTCCCACCGAGACGCCGCCGATCGCGTAGCCGTCGAAGTCGAGATTCACGAGGTCTTTGGCGGAGCGTTCGCGGAGGTCAGGATAGACCGAACCCTGCACGATCCCGAAGTGATGTTGTTTTTTAACAATCGAACCGTCTGTCTTCGCTGCCACAGTGCCGGCACTATTCTGTTCTACCCACTGCTTGCAGCGCTCGGCCCAACGGCTGGTGAGCGCGGTGGACTCTTCGGCATAAGTTCGTTCGCAAGGATAGGGCGGGCATTCGTCGAAGAGCATCGCGATGTCGGATCCAAGAATGGATTGAATTTCCATCGAGGTCTCGGGAGTTAGTTCCAGTTTCGACCCATCGAGGTGAGAACGAAAGGTGACTCCTTTTTCCGAAATTTTGCGCAACTTAGCGAGGGACCACACTTGAAAGCCACCGGAATCGGTTAGAAGAGCATTGGGCCAGTCTGCAAAGCCGTGGAGGCCCCCCATTTTCTCAATAATCTCAGTCCCAGGGCGTAGCCAGAGGTGATAGGTGTTTCCGAGAATGATCTTGGCCCCGAGTTCCTCATTGAGTTCTCGTGGATGCAGCGTCTTCACCGTGCCCTGCGTGCCCACAGGCATGAAGATGGGAGTCTCCACCTCTGCATGAGCAGTGGTCAAGGTTCCGGCGCGAGCTTTGGATTCGGGGTCGGTGGCAGCAAGTCGAAACATGAGAGGGCGGGGAGACTCGGCCTGGCAGCCCCTTTCGTCCAGTTGAAAAAGCCTTGGCAAATAGTTCCCGTTCGGGTGGTAAGGTGGTGGTGGCTCTGTTAGAAGAGGTCTGTTAGTTCTTTTGAATGTTGTTAAGAAAGATTCTCATAGTAGGGAGTCTTTAGTGGGAAGTAAAAGCTTGGTTTGAAGTGAGTTGGTTCGAGTTAAATTTTCTTTTGTTGACGGGCAGTTCTAACTTGTTAAGAAATCTAAAGCTTTATTTCAGTCATTCTCAGTGGTTTGTCTTCACCCTGACCTTGTCTTTGGGCATATTATGGGGAGCATGAAAAGAGTCTTTCCCCTGTTAGCGAGTGCTCATCTCGCATTCGGGCAATCTACCGTGGTGACGTGCTTTGACGAGAAGCACTCCGGTGGGCTACCAGCAATTGGCATTATCCCCATTGCTGATTACCAAAAGGCGACTGCTGAGATTGAACGCTTGCGCAAGGAGTTAGACCAAGCTCTTAAGAAGAAGGTTCAGGTAGAGGCCGTAGGTGCCGTGGTCGCTGAGCAGAAAAAAGTGGTGCAGACTCTGCGTAATGAGTTGCGCCAAGCACAAAGGCAGGAGGCAGGGCTTCTGCAGGATGGTGGCAAAGATTTCGCTACGCGAGAAAAAGCAATGGTCGCTCGGGTGAATGCCTTGGAGAGTGAGCGCGCTCAGGCTTCTGCAAAGTTTCAAAAACGTCTCGAAGATCTTCAACTCAACTTCGGTCGTCAAGAAGGAGAATGGCAGCGAAAGCTTCTCTTTGTGGAAGGGGAGAGAGACGAAGCTCGCCGACAACTTAAGGAACTCGCTGACCAGAGGAAGCAGGAACAAACCGCGTGGACCGAAGCAGTCGAGTCATGGCGACGTGATGTCGAGACTACCGTTCGCAAAGCGATGCTCAACGACGCCCAAGAAGCCGTCGCCAATACCGCACGTCTTGCCACTGATTGGGCTGAGGAGCGTAAGGGACTAAAAGCTCAGTTGTTAGAAATGGAGGCCCAGCATGCTCAAGAACTAGCAGCTTGGGAACAATCTGTGGCAGAATGGCAAGAAAAGGCACGCAAGGCAGTTCGGACTGCGAATGTTAAACAGGCTCAAGAGGCCGTCGCGAATACGGCTCGTCTTGCTGAAGCTTGGCAAGACGAGCGTGCTCAATTGCAATCTCAAGTGAAAGAGGTGACCTCCCAGTTAGTTAAGCTCGAAGAGCAACTGGGAGTTCAGAATGCAGATGGCAAACAGGCCGAAGTATTGCGACTGGGCCTCGCTAAAAAGTCGAAAGCACTGCAAGATTTGGGCACAGATGCGGAGAGGTTAGCTGCGGCGTGGAGAAAGGAACGAAGAGATACAAGACGGGAACTCGCCAAGCTCCAATCCCTCTATCAAACAAGTAAAGAGGGGAAGACGAATCAAGACCAACGCGTTGCTCAGTTGGAAAAGGCTCTTGCCGAAAAAGATAACGTGCTGGAGATGTTAGCTATCGAGGCTGATAAGCTCTCGGCGAGTTGGACCGAACAGAGAGGTGGGCTTCAGAAGCAGATTGTTACCCTTGAGAAAAAGCTCGTAGCTTGTGAAGATAAGTTAGCGGAAGCTTCTCAGAAAAAAGAGAATCCCAATAACGTGAAACTCTCGCAACAAATTGCGCTCGTTGCGGACTTGAGAACAAAGTTCACAAAGGCAAAGGAGCAAGAAGATACTCTGAAGAAAGGTCTAGCCTCTCTCCGAACCGAATTGGATCAACGCAAAGACGATATTGCGATTTTTCAAAGTGAGAAAGAAACAGATGCCAAGAAGCTGACAGCTCTCCAAGCGGAGTTGAAGCAAGCCAAGGAGCATCATGCGATCGCCGAACGTGATTTAGCAAAAGTCTCACGCCAGCTCAAGGCAAGTCGGCTCGAAGTGAAGGAGTTAGAAATTCAATCTGCGGAGCTCAGTAAGCAACTTGCAGAGACTCAGGAAGAACTGAAAATCGCTCGCAAACAAGCCGCCGCTGAGAACAAGAAGGCTCAGGGCGATGCCGCTCAAAAAGCAGCTCAGGTCAAAAAACTGCAAGTCCAGTTGGGTCGTTTGGCGGTAGCTCAGGAAGAGTTAGAAGGGACTCTGATTACCACTCTAGGCGATTATAAGAGCCTTCAGAATTCTTTTGGAAATCTACAAGGAAATCACGGTGGCCTACAGAACTCTCACGGGGAGTTGACGAAGTCCTACGAGATGCTCAAGGGGGAGCAGACGGAACTTCAGGCGTCATTGGAAACCTTGGGGAAAACTCACAGCGAGTTGCAGACTTCTTACCAAAATCTGGAGAGCAATCATCAGGGACTACAAGTTTCCTATCAGGATTTGCAGGGCGCTCATGGTGAGTTACAAGGCACTTATCGCGATCTGGAAGGCACCCAGACGGAGCTAAAAACTTCTTATGAAACCCTTCAGGGTAGTCACGGAGAGTTGGAGACTTCTTACCAAGAGCTGCAAGGTGCCCACGATGAGTTACAGAATAAGCATCAAAGTCTTCAAGAATCTCACACGCAGCTCGAAAGCAATTATAGTGAACTGGAAGGAACACGTAGTGCCCTAGAAACCTCTCATGGAGAACTGCAAGATTCCTATCAGAAATTAGAAGGCACTTACGGACAGCTCCAGATTTCACATCGTGAGTTGACGACTTCTCGTGGAGAATTAGAGGTGTCTCTTGGACAGTTGAAGCAAGAGCTCGCTGGTGGCGGTGAACTTGCTCAAGAAGCGATTGCCGCGCGTAAGGCTGCCGAAGAAGAATTAGCGAAATTGCAGCAAAAAATCGAGGGGCAGGAAACGATGTTAGAGCAGGCTCGAAAACGTCTGTTAGAAGCGAAAAAACAAAAAGAGGCAGTAGAGAACGAAGCCGCAGCCGGAAAGGCGGCCTTGGGAAAGCGTGAAGCTGAGTTGCAAGAAGCTCGTCGTGAGATGAGTGCTCTGCAGCTCGGACAAAAGACTCTCGTTGAAGAAGTAGAAGAACTTCGTAAGCGCTTTGTTAGCATCGAGCCTGTCCGTTACCAACTCGCCTCGGCGAATGTCGTTGCCCAGCAGCAGCGAGTATTAGCGGAAGTGAAACAAGTTCTCGAAGTCTATCCTGATGCACGATTCACGATTCACGGGCACACCTGTAACATCGGGAGTGAAGGTGCGAATTTGAAGCTGAGCGAAGATCGTGCTCTTTTATTGCGCGATTTCTTGGTCAAAAATGAGGTTCCTGCCGAGCGTTTCACCCTTGTTGAGGGATGCGGACATACTCTGCCACAGGCGAGCAATGAGACGGACGAAGGACGACGTCAAAACCGTCGTGTTGAGATCAAGGTGACTCGTGAAGAACAGTAGAATTTCAATGCTGTTAGACCGTTCGGAGTAATCGCACCTTGAGAGTAAGAGAATGATTTGGTGTCTCCATGGTGCTCTTGGGCAGACTTCGGACTGGGATTTCTTGGCCGAGAAAGTGTCGGCTCAGGGAGAGATCTGTCGCGCAGTTGATTTATGGCGTTTTCTCGATTGTGAGGGTTTAAGTTTATCGCAATGGGCCAAGGTCTTTAATGCGGAGGTCAAGGCTGCAACGGGGGAGCGGAATGTGCTCGTTGGCTATTCCATGGGAGGACGGCTTGCGTTGCACGCTCTGTTAGAGGAGCCTGCGTTATGGGATGAGGCGGTCATTATTTCTGCTCATCCGGGTCTTGTCGATGCGGACGAACAATTTAGGCGGATGGCAGATGATGCCGAGTGGGCGGCGTTGGCTCTCACGGGAGAGTGGTCCCAGTTGTTAGAGAAGTGGGATGCGCAAGGAGTGCTCGCCGGAGGAGCGAAGCTAGAAAAGGATTCTCGGCTCAAGTTGGTGAATCGGCGTCGCGCGATTGCACGTTCGTTTATGGAATGGTCTCTGGGAAAGCAGGCCGATCTCTCGTCCAAGCTCAAGGAACTCACTACTCCGATCACGTGGGTTACCGGAGAACGGGATGAGAAGTTCACTGCCTTGGCGCAAGAGCTTGTTCCTCAGCTTCGGCAGGGACGTCATCAGATTTTCCCTTGTGGTCACCGCGTTCTTAAAGAGGCGAATGAGGAGCTGTTAGAGGTTCTCTCATAAGTGCCGAAAGGGTTTTACTGCCACTACTAGCTTGTGTCGATTCGGCTAAATCCTTTGCCAAAAGTAATTGCAGTTATTCCGCCTAGGCGTCTTATGCCTGTAATGGGTATTTGGTGAAAATTTTTAGCAAAGTGTCTGCCCAAAAGCTCCGAAAGAGCGAAGTGATACCAGAATAGCCCGCAGGGCTATTGAATAATGAGCGTCAATCAAGAGGTCTGAAAGACCGCAGGATGCTCTCAACTCCTCAGATATAATAGGCATTTGGAGATGCATTCGTCATTCGTAGAAACGAATGCACCTTCGTCATCTCTAGTTTACAGCGTGATCTCGAAGCTCAGGTTTTTGCCTAATGATTCGAGCCGATACTGAGCCATAGGGAGCGCTTTTTGACTCCAAGAGTCGTCTCCGCCGACACCCATTTGACGGAGGTCGAGATTAATGGTCCAGAAGCCAGCCTCGGTGAGGTCTTGCGGATGCTCCGCTGCCGAAAGCGTTTCCTCGGTGTAAGGCCAGATAGAGAAGTCGAAGTGAGGTTTCCCTTGGAAGTTCAGTACTGGTAGTTCACCTCCACTGATCGTGAGGTGACGGTTGTCTACTCTATTACCGTTCTCTTGCGGGCGGGCGTAGTCATAAGGTAGCTCACTCAAGGGCACTTCGAGGAGTTCAAGGGGTGTTCCTGATTTCCGATCCCAGTGAGTCTCGCTACGACCACGACCGTAGAAGAGGCTGGTGGTGTAACCGGCTTGTAGACCGGCAGTGAGACCAAAGCGAGGAAGGAGAGAGTCTAGATTCTCGCGTTGCATGGCGATCTCGATATGGAGACGCCCATCCTGTTGGACCTGACAATTCATGGTGAGGGTTGCGGATACGGAGGGAAGATTCCAGATCGAACGCACCCCGCGATGACGGTAGGCGACTTCTTTAAGTTCGGCGTTTTGGAGAGCTTGTTGCCAAGGAAACTGGGGGAGTTTCTCATACTTCGGCGAAGTGCTCTGCCGATCGTTATCGGTGAGTGCGCGCCAGAAGTGAGGCTTTAAGGGGGCTGCTAGAATCTCTTGCCCATCTCGTTCGATGGAGGTCAGGAAGCCTGTTTTGCGCGAGAACTGGTAGCGCGCATTTTTAGTCGGGATGGTGATCTCAGTGTTGGTGACGATAGGACGCAGGCTGGGGAGCGTGGTAATCGGGATCGAATCAATGACTGGTGCCTTTCTGATGACTTTCTCGTCAAAGGCGATGACGTGTCCGGCTGACGCCCAGGAGGTCGCGTCTTTAAGGGCAAAGGTGATGCGAGAAACGATTTCCCCGGCAGGGAGTTTCTCCGTCTTGGGTAAGGTGATGGTGGCGCTTTGGCCAGGCTTGATTGTGGGGAGGATGAGCGCTTTTTTCACGACTAGTTTGCCATCAGCGCGATGTTCGAGATGAGCGGTGAGGTGATTGAGTTCGCTGAAGAAGTGCCGATTGGTGACTTCGACTTGTTTGGCGTTGATCCACTTCACAGCGATGGGTTGATAAACTTTCTTAACTTCCCAGGTGGCAGGTTTGACCTCGCCTTCCGAATCGACAATGCCGTTCATGCAGAAGTTCTTATCGTTTGGGGTATCCCCGAAGTCGCCGCCGTAGGCAAGGAAGCGCTCATTACCTTCGCCTTTCCAGACTCCTTGGTCGCGGTAGTCCCAGATGAAGCCGCCTGCGAGTCGAGGTTCACTTCGGATCAGATCCCAGTATTCGGCGAAGTTACCGAGAGAATTCCCCATCGCGTGCGCAAATTCGCAAGGGATGATGGGGCGGTTCCCATTCTCATTATTAAGCATCTCCTTGAGTTGTGCTACCGAGGGATACATCCGGCTGATGACATCAACCCAAGAGGGATCATAAGGGTTGCCGTTGTATCGAATGGTTTGGTTGTAGTTCTCGCGGTCAGCCTGAGAGACAAAGTCGGGATGATAGGGGTCTGCGGATGCACCTTCGTAATGTATCAGCCGAGTGGGATCAGCTTCGACCATCCACGAGGCCATGGCTGCATGATTGGGGCCTTGGCCACTCTCATTACCCAGTGACCACATAATGATGGACGGGTGATTGCGGTCACGTTCAACCATGCGGACTCCGCGTTCGAGGAAAGACTGTGACCACTCCGATTGGTTGGCCAGAAAGCCGCGCAGGCCGTGGGTCTCGACATTAGCCTCATCGCAGACGTAGAGCCCGTAGATGTCGCAGAGAGTATAGAAGTATGGATCGTTGGGGTAGTGGGCAGTGCGTACGGCATTGATGTTGTGGCGCTTCATCATGAGGACATCCTTCTCCATTTCCGCCCGGGTAACGGTCTTTCCTCCTGTGGCACTGTGGTCATGGCGATTGACGCCATAGAGGAGAACGGACTGACCATTCACGATTAATTGGCCTTCCTCATTATAGCTAACTTCGCGGAAACCAATGCGAAGGGAATTGGCTTCAATCACTTGTTCGCCTTTTTTCAGAGAGACGATGAGGGTGTAGAGATTGGGCTGTTCGGCAGACCAAAGCTTGGGGTTTTTGACGGGGATCGAAATGATGTTTCCGAAAGCGACGTTCTCTCGTTGAGGATAGAATTCCTTCACTGCGCGGTCTGCAGGGGTATTCAGTTTCGCCACTTCTTGGCCTTCTTGATCGAGGAGGCGGGAGTGGATTTTGACACCCTTCCAACCTTCACCTGAGAGATCGAGGAGGGTGGGGCGGATCTCGAGATTCCAGGTTTCGGCATCGGCGCGCACGGTACGGGTCGCGAGGGTGCGGGTTTGCTGTTGGGGGCGTGCAAGGAGGAGAACTTCGCGGTGGATACCACTCATCCGCCAGTGATCTTGGTCTTCGAGATAGGAGCCATCGCTCCAGCGCCAGACTTGCACGGTGAGACGGTTGCCAGTCGGCTTGGCAACTGCGGTGATGTCAAACTCGGAGGGGAGTCGAGAGTCTTCAGCGTATCCGACAAAGGTGTCGTTGACCCAGACTCGGTACGCAGAGGTGACTCCGCCAAAGTGAAGTAAAACTTGCTGATCGGCGAAGCTTCCCGGAAGGTCGAAGCTACGCTGATAGATTCCCACGGGGTTGTCCTGACCGTCGATGAAGGGAGGATTGACCGGGAAGGGGTAGGTGACGTTGGTGTAGATGGGAGTGCCGTAGCCATGCATTTCCCAGTTGGCCGGGACGGGGATTTTTTTCCAATCAGGGGCGAAGTCGCTACTTCCAATCGTCTCGGGAACCTCAGCAGGACGGGGATACCACGCAAAATCCCATTCTCCGTTTAAGCTCACAAAACGGTCTGATTGCTCGCGCTGGAGGGTCTGGGCGCTGGCTTCATCAGCGTAAGAGTAGAGCGTAGCTCGGGCCGGTAGCCGATTGAGGGCGTTGACCGTTGGGTCTTGCCAAGCGGTGAATTCTGCAGTGAGGGGGGTGAGACTAGCAAAGGCTAAGAGTGAAATCAAAAAGCGCATCGACAAGACCATGTCCTGTGATGCGCGTTTTGTGAAGAAGCTCTTTTAAAGAATGGGCTCTTTATGACCTGAATCTGCTAAGTCGCTAGCAGGGGAGAGGGCGCAAGGTCTCGACCTCGGCATCGTAGTCAACTCCGGGTAATCCGAATCCGAAGAGTTTGAGAAATTCGCTCTGGTAACCTACGAAGTCAGTGTCGCTAGCAAGCTTCTCGGTAGAGATTGTATTCCAGACTTCCAAGACCGCGGCTTGCACATCGGCTTGCATTTCCCAGTCGTCGATCCGGATGCGGCCTTTCTCATCGAGTTGCGGTCCGTTAGGTCCACAGTAGTGTTCTGAGAAGAGGCGCTGAATCTGCTCGATCGTGCCCTCGTGATTTCCCTTTTCCTTCATCACTTTATAAAGAATAGAGATGTAGAGGGGGACAACTGGGATGGCCGAGCTGGCTTGGGTTACGAGCGCTTTGTTCACCGAGACTAGCGCGGTCTGCGCACCGAAGCGTTCGTTCATTGCCGTTGCCGTTTGTTCGAGGTGTTCTTTGGCCCGCCCAATGGTGCCGTCGGTGTAGACGGCCCA
The DNA here is from genome assembly GCA_937949965.1 of uncultured Roseibacillus sp. Lineage (GTDB taxonomy): Bacteria > Verrucomicrobiota > Verrucomicrobiia > Verrucomicrobiales > Akkermansiaceae > Roseibacillus. The sequence continues at coordinate 4,667 of CALFBF010000041.1, read as the reverse complement.
AGTGATTTCTGGTCCGATATAGGAGTAGGCCACGGTGCGGAAGCCCTCTGCAAGCACGCCCGCTTCTTGCATGGCGTCGATCCAGAGTTGCCAGTCTTCACCACCCATGACCTTCACGGTGTCCGCGATTTCTTGTTCCGTTGCGGATTCGATTGAGACCTCTTCGACGATGCCTTTGTCGGTATCGAGGGTATGTTGGGTGTAGGTATCTCCAGTTGGTTTGAGAACTGAGCGATAGGTTTCGCCATTACTCGGGTCTGTTCTCCGAGGAGAGGCGAGGGAGTAGATCACCATATCGACTTGCCCGAGATCCTCTTTGATGGCAGCGATGACCTGTTCCTTCATCTCGGTGGCGAAGGCGTCGCCATTAAAGCTCCGCGCGTAGAGGCCCTTGGCTTTCGCTTTTTCCTCGAAGGCGACGCTGTTGTACCAACCCGCTGAGCCGGGTTTGCGCTCGGTTCCTTCTTTTTCGAAAAAGACTCCCATGGTGGCTGCTCCGCCGCCAAAGGCAGGCACTATCCGAGAGGCGAGGCCGTAACCAGTGGAAGAACCAATCACGAGCACTTTCTTGGGAGTGCCTGTTAGAGGGGTTTGGCTCTCGACGTAATCAATCTGCTCCTGGACGTGGGCTGCACAACCTTCGGGATGAGAGGTAGTGCAAATAAAACCGCGAATCTTTGGCTTAACAACTTGCATAAGACTCCACCTTGACGAGGTCGCTCGCGATTTGCAAGTGCCAGCCCTGTTGCAAATAAGCAAACGACTCCTGCGTGCCTTTAGTGGATTTGCTCTCCGTAGAGATGTTCTGCTGTCGCTAAGCTGAGCGGGACGGGCGCGCTTTTTGCACTGGTAGGTTGCAGTTCTAAAAGCCCGACTACCCGCTGCTCGTCATTTAGGGTGAATTCCGCTCCCGGTTGCAGGTCGTGTTCGCTCAGCCAGTTGAGCAATTCGGGATCAGAGTCGTTCACCCGCACGAGACGATAGCGCCCGGCGGGGGCTTTTGAGAGAGACTGGTTCGGTTCTTCCGTCGGGAGGGCCCCGTCAATGGAGGGGATGGGATCCCCGTGCGGATCGTGACTCGGGTGGCCTAACATTTCGTCCATTCGATTCAGGAGGCGATCGGAGACGACGTGTTCCAGCTCTTCAGCTTCCTCGTGGACCTCAGACCAATCGAGATCCATAACCTTTACTAGGAAGCTCTCAATGAGTCGGTGACGACGCACCACCGCGAGCGCTTGCTGACGTCCTTTTTTGAGCAGAGAGATGTGGCGACGCGGCACGTACTTAACCAAGCCTTGTTCGGAGAGTTGCTTCAGCATGACCGAGACCGTGCCAGGGGTGACTTTTAATTCCTCTGCGATAGCACCCACCGTCGCTTTTTGATCAGCAGCTTCTTCGAGTTGCAGAATCGTTTTGAGATAATTTTCAACCGTGCTCGTTGCCACGTGATTAACTTACTCAAGAAAGCCTCTTTTTGTCGAAAAAGAATTTCTCTAATTAAAATCAATTGTTTTTACTTGAGTCATCAAGATGTAGGGCTTAGGTCATCCACGAAATGAAGCGTTTACTCTTTCTAAACCGGATGCCGATTCTTTGTCGTGTTGGTTTTCTTTTCGCGATCTTGTTGAGTTTGAACTCTTGTGATTCGGGTTCTCAGGCCACGAATGAATCGCAGGAGATTCCCTATCAGGTGAGTGCTACTATCGGGATGATCGCCGATGTGGCGGCTAAGATTGGCGGCGAGCGGGTGCAAGTTGCGACTTTGGTTGGCCCAGGAGTGGATCCCCACCTCTATAAACCAACAGCCTCTGACGTAAAGACTCTCCAGAGTGCTGATCTCATCTTCTACAATGGCCTCTTGTTAGAAGGAAAGATGTCGGACATTTTGGTCAAAATCGCCCGGAAAGGAAAGCCCGTCTACGCAGTTACCGAAGAGGTTCAGGAGCAGCAGGCGAATGCTCTCCTCCTTGATGAAGAGGATCATTTCGACCCCCATCTCTGGATGGATGTTCAGCTCTGGATGCAAGCGGCTAGGGTGATGGAAAAGGCCATGGCCGAGTATGATCCTGCGGGCGCAGAAATTTATTCGACTAATGCGGAAGCTTATTTGCGTGAGTTAGCAGAGCTCGATCGCTATGCTCGCAAAACAATAGCGAGTATCCCAGAAGCGAGTCGCTATCTGGTCACCGCTCACGATGCCTTTGGTTATCTCAGCCGAGCTTACGGCATTGAGGTTCGGGGAGTGCAGGGGCTCAGCACCGAGTCCGAAGCCGGTCTGCGCGATATCGAAGAGTTGGTTTCCTTTATCGTAGAGAATCGTATTCCTGCCATCTTTGTGGAATCGACAATCTCGGATAAAAATATTCGCGCTCTCGTTGAAGGCGCTGCTCGCAAGGGTCATACCGTGGTTATCGGGGGTGAGCTATACTCTGATGCCATGGGGAAGTCAGGTTCCTATGAAGGGACTTATCTGGGTATGATCGATCACAATGTGACGACGCTAGCCCGGGCCCTCGGTGGCAAAGCTCCTGCTAAGGGGCTACACGGGAAGATGAGCCATTAAGGAACTCAACCGAATCCGATTTTCAAATTTCGTGCCTCACGGGGTGTGGACGCGTGGAAGTGATGAGAGAATATAAGTTCCTTTTCTGCAGTGAGTAAGAGTCTGTTAGGTGGTGTTTTGTTAAGTGTGTTTTCACTCAGTTCGGCTCGGAGTGAAGAATCTTCTCTGGTGTTTCAGGAGGATTCTTCAGTCCAGTTTGGAGCCTCTTTCCTTGGTGATTATTTTGCCAATGTGAATGGTGGTTTTGAACGCGGCGATGCTACTTCGGGTCTAGTAGAATTGTCACTGGACTTCGATCTCGAACGCCTCTTCGGGCTTCGCGATACCTACTTGCATCTGGTGACCTATAATGGCCTAGGGACCGATGTTTCTGAGCGATTCGTGGGAGATGTCAGCGTGGTGAGTAACGCTTTTTCCCCCTTCGAGTTTAATGTTTTTTCTCTCTACTTGCAACATGACTTTGACTTCGGGCACGAGAGTTTCCTGAAGCTGGGTCAGTTCGCTGCCGATGATGACTTTATGACCACCGAGGCAGCATCACTTTTTATCAATTCTTCATTCGGAGTTTTTAATACCCAATCGACTAATACTCCTACACCTATTTTTCCATTAGGTGCTCCGGGATTGTTCGTGCAATACGGCGTCAATGAGCAGCTGACTTTCAAGGCTGGCGTCTTTGCGGGCGACGCGGGGGGAGAGGATTTGAGCAACCGAGGGTTCGATTGGCGTTTTGGAGGAAGTGCTGGTTTGGCCTACTTTGCCAAGGTTGCTTACGCCTATGCTGAGGGGAGCGCAGTGACAGTAGGAGGACATTATCATAGTGGTGATTTCGAGAACTTCGCTCGCGGGGGAGAGGACTCTGGTTTGGGGCTTGTCTATGCGACCGTGAACCATCGTTTTGGTAATGGAGATTGTCCTCTAACAGGTTTTTTAAGAGGAAGTGTGACGACTAATGAGGACCGCTCCGCTGCTTCTGCTACCCTTGATGACGGAGTCGTTTTAGAGAATCTCTGGTATGAGGGCACCGCATTAGGGTTGGCAGTTTCGTATACGAAGTTTGGAGATTCTTTCGTTGCACAAAATCCCACTCTCACGGATCGAGAGACGATTCTGGAACTCACCACTTTGTTCCCTCTCGGCGAGCACCTGAGTATCCAGCCAGATCTGCAATTCATTTTTGACCCTCAGAATTCGGATGAACATGCTATTGTCGCCGGTATCCGCTTACAGGCGAAATTGTGATATCTCCTACGGAAAGAAAAAACTATGGACCAAAGCCTTCTCAAGAATCTCTCTCCTCCGGGTGATGCCAGCGATGAGAGCCTTTCTGCCCATCCCGAGGATGTGCCATTGGCGGTACATGATCTGACCGTAGCTTATCAACAGAAGCCCGTTATTTGGGATATTGATCTCGATATTCCTGCGGGGAAGCTCGTGGGGATAGTGGGGCCGAATGGGGCCGGTAAGAGCACTTTATTAAAGGCGTGTCTGGATTTGATTCCGCGTGCTTCAGGGGAGGTCGGTATTTATGGCAAGCCATATAAGGAGCAGCGTCACCTCATTGGTTACGTTCCCCAACGTGAAACGGTCGATTGGGATTTTCCGGTAAGTGTGCTCGATCTCGTTACGATGGGGACTTATCGCAGCCTCGGCTGGTTTCGCCGCGTGGGTAAGAAGCAGAAAAAGCAGGCCATGGATGCTCTTGAAAAAGTAGGCATCGCACACCTTGCACAGCGACAGATTGCGCAATTATCTGGGGGACAACAGCAGCGAGCTTTCTTAGCTCGCGCCCTCGCACAGGAGGCTCAGATCTACTTTATGGATGAGCCTTTTGCCGCCGTCGATGCTGCTACCGAAGAGGCTATTGTAGGTATTCTCAAAGAACTCAACGAGGCTGGCAAAACGTGTTTGGTAGTCCATCACGATCTTGCGACCGTGGCTCGTTATTTTGACTGGGTGGTGCTTCTCAATATGCGAGTGGTAGCCGCTGGTCCGGTGGAGACGACTTTCACGCAAGAGAATCTCGAGAAGACCTACGGCGGTCGTCTCAGCCTTCTTCATGATGCCGCCAACGCCCTCGCCAATGTTGTCCGTTAGAGTCATT
>CALFBF010000040.1 GCA_937949965.1 uncultured Roseibacillus sp. | reverse complement strand
ACCGCTTCATCGGGAAAGATGTTCTCGCACAAGCCAGCGCAGGAGACCTCGTTCTCCGAGATATGGGGTATTTTGATTTATCGTAATTTGCTTATCTTGAATTAATTAAGGCCTATTGGTTTACTTGAATGCCGCTTACGGTGAATCTGGTATCATCTTTTGAAATCCTCTTAGAAACGCTTCTGGGAAAAGCCGTCGAAGATGAAGTTGACTGCGAAGTGCTGGTTGGGAAAACCTGTATTCGGCGGTTCGAATCCGCCCGCCGCCTCTCTCTGAACTTTTTTAATTTAAGGGTGCCTCCGGTAACCTGCTTTCGGGAAAGAATGATTCCCAATTTCCTCGAATCAAGGCAGTTTGAGGAACGCTTTTGTCAGTGACGTGATCTTTTGTTTAGTGCCGTAATAAAGGTCGAAGGTGGTCGCTTCTTGGTTGAGAAGATTGTGATAATAAACACCTTTCACTCCCGCGATTTTTGAATTCCGTGAGGATGTCTGCAGGCGGGGTAACGAGGAGTTCTTTTATCTCTTCGAGGTGTCAGTGAATAGGATTTGAATTGAGTGATATTGAAGTTTAGGGATTGTTAGGATGCTAATTAATGAGAGTAAGGTGAGCGGGCGACAGGAGACGTGTAAGTGGTTTGGAATCCTGCCTGCCTCTTTATATTCGCAAAATTATCAACCCCAATTACCGGAATTGATCTCAGAGATCGCAAGCGTGTCGTCTGTGTTCTTAATCAGAATGGCCAGTTGTTGGGAGAAGTGGAAATCAAGCCTGTTGATGAGAGGTGTTTCTTGGATGGATAAGGTCTTCATTGGGTAAGGATGGATAGGATGGGGGTGAGTTTGAATCTCTTTTTGAGATCGGATCTCAAAGACAAACTTTTTTTCAGAAAGCAGTTGCACCTTCTCTCTTTTGAGTTTTAGACCGTCGTGGCAGCACGTGGAACTTCCTTCTGCGAGTTGGCGCAAACTTTGTGAAAAATTTCACAAACTGAGCTTGTGAAAAATTTCACAAGCTCGTAACCTCACCCCGCCCATGGCGAATTTCTTTCCTCGTTGGTCCAATTTTACACCACTCAAAATCGCGGTTTGCCTCGGTGCGCTCGCGTTTGGAGTGACGTTTGTGGTTGCGGTTTACGTAAACCCCAGTTCCTTACGGGTCGGCTACCAACCCACCCAACCCATCCCTTATAGTCATGAGATTCATGTCAATCAGCTCGGCATGGATTGTCGCTATTGTCATAGTTTTGTGGAGCATGGAGCGCACGCCAACGTTCCTTCGGCGAATGTGTGTTGGAATTGCCACGGTCCTAATAAGGTGAAGTCGGATAGCCCTAAGTTGTCTCCTCTCTATGCAGCGATGGGAATCGATCAGGCGACCGGAGCAGAGATTTCGCCAGTGCCTCTCGAATGGGTGCGGGTTCACAAGTCACCAGATTACGTTTTCTTTAACCACTCGGCGCATGTTAACCGTGGGGTCTCTTGTCAGAGCTGTCACGGCGATGTTGATAAGATGAAGGTGGTTCACCACGAGGAGCCTCTCTCTATGGGGTGGTGTCTCGACTGCCACCGCGCACCAGAAGAGCATCTTCGTCCTATCGAAGAGGTGACCAATCTCGACTACGATGTTGAAGAGTATTTAAAGGCTAACCCCATCAAGGATGCGGAAGGCAATGCCATTGAGACCCAAACGGACTTCGGGAACTTCCTGAAAGCCCACTGGAATGTGAAGCCGAAGGAAAGCTGTGCTGCCTGCCACCGCTAATTGACAATTTTGTATCGCCCACGATGAGTAAACGAGTTTGGAATCATCCTGAAGTGCCTGCTGAGGAGCAAGGAACTAAGGTTTGGCGCAGTGCTTCAGAGTTGGAAGGGAATCCTCTTTTCCAAGATTGGCTGCATCGGGAATTTCCTGAGAAAAACGGAGAGTTAACTGAGGAGGAGCGCGAGCTTTCTCGTCGGAGCTTCGTTAAGCTGATGGGAGCTTCTTCGGCTTTGGCTGGACTGGGGTTGGCTTCATGTCGCCGACCAGAAACTTACATTGTTCCTTACCGTGAAGCGCCCGAGTGGATTATCCCAGGAAAGGCTCTCTACTACGCTACTGCTATGCCTCGCGCTGGTGGAGCAGTGCCTTTGGTGGCTACCACTTTCGAAGGACGCCCGACTAAGTTAGAGCCTAACAATGATGTTTCCGGTGAAATCGGAACCGATGCATTTACGCAGGCCTCGATTCTCGATCTCTACGATCCGTTTCGCTCCAAGGATGTTCTTTTTGAAGGGAAGAAGTCTTCACGCGCCGAGCTTGATTCTGCTTTGAGCGGTCTTGCTAAGGATGCGGGTAAAGTTGGTTTTGTTTTCGGCGAAGACGACAGCCCGACCCGGAATCGCATGGTGCAGGAGCTTCAGAAGAAGTTCCCACAAGCAAAGGCCTACCGTTACGAGGCTCTCCAGAGTCATGCTTCGGAAGAAGTTCTCGGCGCAGGTGTTCGTCCCGTAGTTGATTTTTCTAAGGCGGCCCGAATCCTTTCTTTCGATTGTGATTTCACCGAGCTTGACCAAGTAGGTGCTCTCAAAGGTTTCTACGATAAGAGACAAGGTGGTTCTCACGAAGGTGATGACCTCTACGCTCACGAGGTGAAGCCTGAGAAGATGAATCGTCTCTATCAGGTCGAGGCTGCTTATTCTCTTACCGGTGGAATCGCGGATCACCGTTTGCGGATCGCGCCGAGTCAGTATCTCAAGATTGCGGTGGCAGTGGCCAAAGCAGTTGGTGCTCAAGTCGCCGGAGATGCTCAACTTACCGAAGAGCAAGCCAAGTGGGTCAAGGCCTGTGCGGAAGACCTTAAGGCAAATGCTGGTAAGTCCGTTGTCTTGGCTGGAACTCGCGAGTCCAAG
>CALFBF010000039.1 GCA_937949965.1 uncultured Roseibacillus sp. | reverse complement strand
CCGCCGCGAGTGAGCTAGAGAGGATTGTTTAGTTAAACCTTCTGCGGGAAGTGGATGGAGGTCACCAACTTTTCTGCAAGGGTTTTCTCGGGATCGCTTTCGTAGATTTCGAAAGGGGCGATGGAGCGTTGGCTCTGCCACTTTTTGGCGCGAGTGTATGCGTGGCCGACCGCCCAAGCACTGATGAGATGGTTGTAGGAACCAGTATGTTGAATTTTTTGAGTGGAGCAGGGGGGAATTTTGCCGGAGGTAAAGTTCTCTGGCAGCCAACCGGGAATTTTCTCTACTGGAAAGGCTAAGGTATAACGAGTGGTGCCCTGAACGGGGGACCACTTGTGGTAGATGGAGAGAGGGAGCCCCGCGGGAGTGATGTGTTGGTCTTGGATCCACTTCTGGAGCTTGTTCATATCGGCCTCCATCTTTTCGGCGATATCGACGATTCGGCAGTCGGTTTTGATTCCAACAAAAGAGAGTCCGGGAAACTGGTGCACTCCTTGTAGGGTGACTTCGAAAGGAACATGACCGAGTTGAAGGTAATCCTTGAGCATGGTTAGTCCTCGACGGTAATCCATGCCAATGTTCGCGGAGAGGATTCCCTTCATCCAGAATAGAGAGAGGGGGAGCTTACTTTTCATCTCCCATGTGGTGCGGGTCCGATCTCCCTCGGGGACGAAGAGGAAGCGGACTTGTGCTACCGACTTTATGGGGCTGGTGAGCGTGAGTTCGTAGTCTATTGACTGGTTTGCTCGTTCGCTAGTCACCCGCATCTGACCAGCTCCCACCACCTCACCGTTCCATTGGTAGGAGGTGCCGTCGCTCGTGAAGTCGAGCTGACAATTTGGTTCGGCACAAAGCCAGGGTGACCACTGCGGCCAGCTCTTGAAATCTCGCACCGTGGCGTAAACTTCCTCGATGGGTACTCCAATCAGGATGGAGCGTTCGACTTCGACAAGACTCATGGGCGGAACCTGTCAGGACTTATCCTCGGGCACAAGACCAACTCCGAGTTCTAAGCTGCTCAGTGTGGCAGCGCCCGATGGAGTGCACAATAGGACTAATGCACATCTCATCAATCCTGAGGCAAAGAACCCCACCAAGTCCTATTCGGTTCAAAATCAGGGGATACGAATTGAGCATGTTGCGCCTCCAACTTAGCTTTACGCTTAGTGTGGAGTTCGGTCAGTTGTTGCTTTTTCTTTTCGGCATCATAACGGGAATCTTTTACGGGAAAGAGGGCTCCGGTTTCCTTTTGAAGTGAGCTAAGCGTCTTGAGCAGTGCATTGACTTGTTGTGGCTTCTTTTCGGCTATATCGTATTGTTCGCCTTGGTCAGATGAGAGGTGATACAGTTCGACTCGATTGTCTTCGAGGTATTGGATTAATTTCCATTCTCCCTGGCGAATGATCGAGGAAGGCTCACCGCCCTGGTTCCCATAATGTGGGTAATGCCAGAAGAGAGGGCGATCTTTTAATGGTTTTCCTGTCAAAAGAGGACTGAGAGAGAGTCCGTCGAGGTGTTGCTCCGGGAGTAAGTCTAGTCCTGCGAGTTCTAACAAGGTCGGGTAAAAGTCAGTGCCCGTTACGGGAGTTTCCTCTTCGCGAGGTTTTTGACCGGGAATACGGATATAGTAAGGAGCGCGTATGCCGCCTTCCCATTGGCGTCCCTTTCCTCCTCGCAAGGGTAGGGCCGCAGTGGCAAAGCCGTCCCCGGTTGTGACGCCACCATTGTCACCAGTAAAGATCACGATAGTCTCGTTTTCGATTTCAAGTTCTGTTAGAGTATTGAGAACGCGTCCAACAGCGACGTCGAGCGCTTCCATCATTCCCGCATAGATGGGGCAGTCCTGCACTTGCCGGACGGGGAGGGTGCGGTCGATACGGAAGCGGTCTCCTTCATGTGGATCAGCGGCAGCTTTTTGTTGATACTTCTTCCAGTGTGCCTTTGTTGTTTGGAGTGGACCATGAACAGAGTAGAAAGATAGGTAGGCGAGGAAGGGTTGCTGCGAATTGGTCTTCTGGTGCTTGGTAATGAGACTAGAGGTCTCGTCTGCAAGCCAGAGGGGGAGGGAGGTCCCTGCTGCCGGGTCTTCCTCAATTTTAGGATTGTTGAAGGGGGCGAAGTAACCTCCGGGAGGGCCACCACGATGGAAGCCACCGATATTGACTTGGAAGCCATGGTCCTCGGGATGGGAGCCTTCCCCCCCGAGATGCCATTTTCCGAGAAACCAAGTGGCGTATCCACCATTAGCAAAGGCTTCGGCGAGGGTGAATTCATCTAAGGATAGGCCCTCGGCGTTCGGAGCGGGGAGGACTTTGTCGTTGCGATTCCAGTCTGTTCCTGTAGCTGCTCCAATCCAATCGGTAATACCAATGCGAGGAGGGTATTTACCGGTGAGAATAGAAGCTCGCGAGGGAGAACAAACTTGGCACGTTGAGTATCCATTCGTGAAACGTATCGACTCCTTGGCGAGCTGATCGATATTCGGTGTTTCGTAGAAACGAGAGCCCTCTCCGGAGAGATCATTTATGCCGAGATCATCGACGAGGAGAAAAATAATATTAGGCTTCTCAGCTGCAGCCAATGAGTGTGCTAAGAGGAGGGTGAGGAAATATATCTTCATGGAGAATGGAGAGTAGAATTGCGAAAACACCACATGATTTGAGATGTTTATTTTGCGAACTGAGAAAAGCTTTGTCTCTGGGATAAGTTAGTAAAGGCTGAATTCCCTTCAAAAGTACTGCGGAAAGAACCACTAATCTCTTAAATAAGAAGAACTGGCGGAATTGGGATTTGAGTTTCGCGGAGGGAGAGACAAAGCTGTCGCCGATGGCTATCGAGCAATTTGCGAATCGTTTTGTGTGCGACCTAGTGGCTTACGAGCCCGGAAAACCGATTGAGGAAACCGCCCGTGAGCTGGGGCTTAATGCGGATGAAATTGTAAAATTGGCTAGTAATGAGAACCCTCTTGGTCCCTCACCCTTAGCTCAACGGGCGATGGCTGAGGCTAGTCGCGAAATGCATATTTATCCCGACGGCGGTGGTGTTCGCCTTCGCACTGCTCTTGCCGAGCGCCATGGTCTGGCTCTCGAAAATGTGGTCTTAGGGAATGGTTCGAACGAGATTATTGAACTCCTCTGTCACTGTTTTCTCAACAAGGATGCCGCGCTCATTGCCGCAGAGCACGCCTTTGTCGTTTATAAGCTCATGGCCACTCTCTTCGGTGCCGACTACGTAGAAGTGCCCGATCCGGGATTTGTTCATGACCTCGATGCCATGGCTGCTGCAGTAACGGATAAAACGCGGTTAGTTTTTGTTGCTAATCCCAATAATCCGACTGGAACCCTAGTAGGTCAGGAGGAGATTGACCGTTTTCTGAATAAGCTTCCTGAGCACGTTATCGCCGTGTTTGACGAAGCCTACTTCGAGTTTTTGGAAAAGGCCCCCGACACCGTGAAATACGTGAAGGAAGGTCGTAATGTAGTGGTGATGCGAACTTTCTCCAAGGCACAAGGACTTGCTGGTCTCCGCATTGGTTATGGACTTGCTCCGGCTCATCTTGCTGGGATTTTGCAGAAGGCGCGGCAGCCCTTTAATACTAATGAAGTCGCTCAGCGAGCGGCATTGGCCTCCATTGCTGATTCCGCTCACGTGGAAGCAACCGTCGCTAACAATAAGGAAGGACGGACTTTGTTCGAGAAGACCTTTGCGGAGATGGGCTTAGAGTTCGTTCCGAGTCACGCCAACTTCGTCCTTGTGAAAGTAGGCGATGGTGATCGAGTCTTCCAAGAAATGCTCAAGCAAGGCGTCATCGTGCGAGCGATGCGTGGTTATAAACTCCCTGAATGGGTGCGCATCTCGGTGGGAACTCCTACTGAGAATGAACGCTGTCTCACTGTCTTGCAGGATCTTTTGGCATGAGCAAGGAACGAAACAATGTCTGAACAACCCGAAACTCGCTCCTTTTCCTGTCCCCATTGCGCGACGGGGATTCAGATTCCCTACAACTTGCCACCGACGAGCGCACCTTGCCCGAAGTGTGGTGAGAATATCACTTCTCCCGCCTTAAAGGAGGAAGAGGTGCAAGTTCCAGCTCCTGAACCAGTAGTCATCTCTGCCGCGTCCGAACCTGAGCCGATAGCACCACTCCCGGTATCAGAGCCGGTATCAGAGCCCAACCCAGAGCCGGTATCAGAATCAGTTTCGTCTCCTCCTGCTTCGCCGGAAGAATCTGGGGTGAATAGAGGAGGCGAACAATCCACTGGATCTAAGGGAAGGCTGATCACCATGGCCGCGGGTGGAATCGCTCTTTTATTGTTAGGAATCGTTGCGTGGAAGGTTTTGACCAGTTTTCGCGGAGAGGATGAGAAGTCGTCGTCGGCGGATGTAAGCCCACGCCTCACGACGGAGGAACGACGAGACAAGAGCTATCGTAGTGAAGGATGGGTCCCTGAAGCCGAAGCGATCTTGACCGAATTTTTTCAGGCCAAGACGATATCCCAACGTGCTGCTCTTACCATTAGGGGAAAACAAAATGAGGCCGAGATGGAGCGCATTTATCGCGAGTTTACCGGTGAGGAGTATCGTACCCCCGCCAGTGTCTATAGTCCAGTTTCGTTGAGCGATGAGGATACTGAGAGGGGGATCTTCTTAATGACTTATGATCGTCCAGAACAGTTTGCGCTGCGAAGCTTTTTCCGACCGATCCCTCCTCTGCGAGTGAAGTATGGTTTGGAAGAGCCCAATGTTTTTTTGCAATCGGAAGCGGCGTTGGAGAATTTCTTAGATAGTCCTCTCAAAGTGATGGCCTTTTTCCGTCGTTCGCCTGAGGGTTTAAAGCTGGATTGGAAGACTTATTCCCAAACAAAATTTCGCCTTCTGAAGGATTTTGTGGAAAACCCAAAGCGAGGCCAGCAAGGAGTCTTTCGAGTCTCGATTCGCGAAGACATTGACTTGAGTGAGCGCGATCAGGCGGGCTTTTCTGTCTTCCGACTCAGTGATCCTGCCAACCGCGAAGATTACGCTAAAATCTTGGTGAAAGATAGCAGTGCGCTCGGACAAGCCTTGGCCCATCTGCGGTGGCGAGATCAGGTTGTGCCTCGGCCTCCTATTAAGAATGCGACTGTGAGCTTAGTTTGGTCACGTGAACCTGAAACTAAACTCCAAATGGATGAACTCATCTGCTGGGAGTTCCTCGGACTGGGTGGAGAACGGGGAAATGTGCAAGCCGAAGAGCAATCTGCCCCATGAGCGATAGCGATGTCATTGCGGCGATTGCAAGCCCACCGGGAGTAGGTGCGGTTTCCTTATTAAGGTTATCGGGGCGCGGCGTTTTTGAAGTTGCAGCACGGATCCTTCGCCGTTTTCAGGCGGATTCTCTGCGGCCGAGGTTTACCTTTCGTGACGACGTGATTGATGAGGCGGGTGTCTCTATTGATGATGTCTTAGTGGTTTGTTACCAGGGACCTCGTAGTTACACGGGAGAGGATGTGGTCGAGATCAGTGGTCACGGTGGCATTCACGTCACGCGGCGTATCTTGGAGCGTTGTTTGGAAGGCGGGGCTCGCTTGGCCGAGGCTGGCGAGTTCAGTTTGCGTGCTTTTCTTAATCAGAAGTTAGACCTGACTCAGGCCGAGGCCGTGATGGATCTGATCTCGGCACAGACAGACTTAGCCGCACGGGCTGCCCGTGAGCAGTTGAGTGGCAGCTTGGGGGATGCGGTGACTTTAGTCCGCGAGGGGATTATTCATCTTGCGGCTCACGTAGAAGCTTACATTGACTTTCCCGAGGAAGATATTTCGCCCGAAACAGGCGCTGCCTTGGAGGCCTCTTTTGCTAAATTAGAATCACAAATTGGCGAACTGTTAGGAACTGCTCAGCGTGGTCGTCTTCTGCGCGAAGGAGCGCGTGTCGCGATTGTAGGGGAACCTAATGTGGGCAAATCGAGCCTCCTTAATGCCCTGTTAGGTTACGAGCGTGCCATTGTGAGTTCCGAGGCTGGCACTACGAGAGATACCGTAGAAGAGGTGCTCGACTTTGACGGCTTTCCCGTGCGTTTGATTGATACGGCAGGTTTGCGAGAGGAGGGGAGTTCTATCGAGAAAGAAGGGATGGCTCGGGCTCGCCAACGCATGGAGGATGCCGACCTAATTTTGGAGATTGTAGACGGTAGTCGTGCGCGTGGTGAGCGAGTGGTCGCTGGCGGTGTGGGAGCCATGCTGATACTCAACAAGACTGATTTGGGCGAAGAATCATCCTGGTCAGGGGAAGAGGGGTTACGTATCTCTGTGCGCACTGAGGATGGGCTTGCCGATCTTCGTGCGCAAGTGGCAGCCCGCTTAGGTGGAGGCGCAAGCGAAAGTTCAGGGGGAGCCTTAATAGCGATCAATGCCCGTCACCAAGATTGTCTACGGCGTGCGGAACAAGCTCTTCTGGAAGCTCGCGAGATGTTAGCTTCCGGTGAGGAACCAGAGTTCGTGAGTCTTCCTCTCCAGGAAGCCCTTCATGCCATTGGTGAAATCGCAGGCCGCATCGATACCGATGAGATTCTCGGAAGTATTTTCAGCCAATTTTGCATCGGAAAGTAGCGCCAATTATTATTCTTATCTTTCAGTAACAACAGCGGCTGACTCGTCGGCCTCGATTCATTATGAACATTATCATCGTGGGAGCAGGGGAAATTGGGCGTCACTTGTCGCAAGAGCTTTCGAAGCAACACGCCCTCTCTGTGATCGAGGTGGACAGCAAGCTCGCTGAGGATCTGGAGCAGACTATTGATGCCAATGTGGTGCGGGGTGATGGTAACTCAGTCAATGCCTTGGCGGAGGCCAATGTGGGGGATTGCGAGCTCTTCCTGGGACTCACCAGTAGTAATAATGCGAACTTGATGAGTGCTTCGATGGCCAAGGCGATGGGCGTGGAGCGTGTGATAGCGCGTGTGCACCCGGGTCTCCAACGCGAGGAGTGGCTTTTCGATTACCGAGGCCACTTCAATATTGATCACCTTTTTAGCTCCGAGCGGTTGACCGCTATCGAGTTGGCCAAATTTATTCGCAATCCAGACTCGCTCACTGTCGAGGAACTGGCTCAGGGAAAGATTGAGCTGCAGCAGGTAAGAGTTCACGAGAAAAGCGGAGTTGTCGGCAAGCCTCTTCGAGAGATTAAGCTCCCGGAGCGTACCAGGATCGCAGCAATTTCGCGGGAGGATTCTCACGAGATTCCGAACGCTGATAGCACTCTAGAAGCAGGGGACGTGGCGACTATTTTTGGCGAGCCTCGTCGTCTTCGTAAGTTGGCCGCCAGTTTGCAAAAGACAGAGGGTGGCTTGGAAGGGCTCAAGGTCGTTATCTTTGGCGGTGGTGAATACGGATTCTCTCTTGCTCAAATGTTAGAGAGTTGGGACTGCAAGGTCCGGATTTTTGAAAAGGATCAAAATCGTTGCCTTGAATTGGCGGATCGTTTGGCCAACACCACCGTCATTAATGTCGATGCCACCGTCTTGGCCGAACTCGAAGACGAGCAAGTGGGTGAGGCCGATTTTTTCGTGGCGACTAGCGATAGTGATGAGGATAACGTGATGACCTGTCTCCAAGCGAATAATATTGGGGTCAAAAATTGCCTCACCATTATTCATCGTGCAGACTACGCGCGTGCGATTGGCAGTAGTGGCCGCCATTTCGGAGTGATTGCGGCAGTGAGCCCTCGCGAAGCAACTCGCCGTGATATTGAGCGTTATCTCACTTCGGAGAAGTATCACGTTGTGAAAAAACTTGGCCCAGGACAAGTGATCGAGATCCGCGTGGAAAGTAAATCTACTCTCGCAGGTAAGTCCGTAGAGGAAGTTAAGTGGCCAGCCGGAGCCGTCCTCGTGGGGCGTCAGCGTGGCTTGCAAGCGGAAGTGCCTGGTCGTGAGGATGTTTTGGAGGCAGGTGATATTCTTTATGCTATGGTCGGGCGCAAGTCCTTGAAGTCTTTCCTGAAACTCTTTTAGTTCTTGTCCGAAAGAGTAGCTCAAAACCAGGTTGCAAATTGTTCGGATGATTAAAGACTTATTTTTCACGAAATAAGCAGTAATACTGGTGCTTGCGTGAATGAAAAAGAGGGTTTACTAGTGCGCTTCATGAAAGCTCTTCCACTTATCTCTGTGACCTTTTTTCCTCTTTTAGGAGTCGCCTGTAAGGAGCTGCCGGCAGAAGTTGAGGTCAGCGAGACTCGTCCTCTAACAAGCCACGACAAAGACCCTGAAGTTAATGCCAGCAGTGCCAAGCAGTTTTTGCCACCAGATGTGCTCAGACAGGTTGAGGAATCAGGTCAGAAATTGGGAGACGATAAGTCCGAGAAACAAGAAGGAGGAAAGTGGACCTACCAGTTACCCGCACAAGATTGGAAAGATGCGGGAGCTAAGATGTTCCGCGAGCTCAACTTTACTTTCGGTGAAGGAGAAAAGATGGGCGAGGCCTATCTCAGTGCTGTCGGTGGTGGTCTGCAGGCCAATATTGACCGTTGGTTCCGTCAGTTTGCGAATGAACCCAAGCCGCTGGACCAGCTCGACCGAATCGATTTTTTGGGTCAGAAAGGTTACCTCATCGAGGCCGTAGGCCGTTTTGAACCTGGGATGGGGCGCCCTGGTAAGGATGAACAAGCCCTGCTGGGCGCGATGATCGAGAAGGGTGGCCGTCTCATTACCGTTAAGATGATTGGTCCCAAAGCAGAGATGACGAACCGCCGTGAAGAGTTTTTGAAATTCGTTGCTTCATTGCAACAGAAGTGAATAAGGGCACTGTTCCTGCTCGTAAACTCTCCGAGTATCTCCGCCTCTTTTCTTAATACCGATTCTTTTCCGAATGGCCAACGCAACTTCCAAGCCAAGCTCTAATAATAAGACCGCCTCTGTCCCAAGTCGAATTCTCAACGTTCTGGCGAGTATTCAGTTAGCGACCTTTCTCATCCTTGCGCTTTTCGTGCTCACGTGGTTTGCCACTTTGGAGCAAACCGTCAATGGCTTGAAGCCGATGATGGATAAGTATTTTAACTGGAAACAGCTCTTCTTTTTTCCTGAAATTGGACGACCCTGGCAGGAAGACGGCGTTCTCATTCCGATCAAAATCTACTTCCCAATGCTTAGTGGTTTCTGGCTCTGTGCGCTCTTCACACTCAATCTCACTCTGGGGGGATTGATTCGTTTCCGAAAGACCCCTCAGAAGCTCGGTATTCTTCTCTCTCATTTCTCCATCGTCTTTTTGATGGTCTCTGCAGGGGTGACTCAGTTGACTGAGAAGCGGGGTGCCTTGCAGATTTATGAAGGGAAGGTCAGCGACGCGGCCCAAGACTACCATCATGAAGTTATCGAAGTATCTGAGCTGTCAGAAGGTAAGGTCACTCAAGTGCACCTCATCGATTGGGAACTCCTCAAAGACCTACGTAACAAAGATCGCGAACGTCTATTCAAGATGAAGGCTTTGCCTTTCGATCTGAAGGTGAGCAATCTGATTGAGAATGCACAACTTACTCCCGAACAATTCGTTCCTCCTCAGAAAAAAGAACCCGTTCTCGATGGCTTCTATCTCAAGAAACTTCCTCGGCAGAAGGAGACCGAAGCTCACCTAGGTGGCGCCGAAGTAACGGTGGTTCAGAAGGATGGTTCCGAAGTTACTAAACTCTTGGTAGGTTCGCGTAGTCTTCATCCTGCTACCGTTACTTTCGAGGGGAAGGATTATCTCCTCCGTATGAGGAAGAAGCTTTGGCCGCTGCCGTTCGGGATTCAGCTAGACGAGTTTCGAGTCGAACGTGACCCCGGCACTCGCCGCGCTGCGGCCTTCGAGAGTGATATCACTCGTCTCGATGACGGAGAGAGTGAGGAAGTTCTCATCGAGATGAACGAGCCTATGCGCCGAGAAGGATGGACTTTTTTCCAAGCAAACTGGGGTCCTCAAAATCAAGAAAACCCCGAAGAATATTATTCAGTCTTCGAGGTTGTTCGGAATCCTGCTGACCAATGGCCTCTCTATTCCCTCCTTGTATCTATGGTCGGACTCATCGGTCATTTCGTCTATCGTCTTGTTCTCTTCCTCAAAAAACCTCGTAAAACTGTCCACTCATGAGAATTTTCATCGGAAAAATCGTCGCCCTTATTCTCCTCTTAGTTCTTTTGTTAGGGCTTTTCTTCATGGGCATTAAGGAACTGCGTCCTGAGTCTCACATAGTTGAGATTCCAGAGTATGAACCATGGTCAGAGGAGTTGATTGAGGTGGCTGCTGGCCTACCTGTGCAAGAGGGCGGCCGCATCAAACCTCTCGAAACTCGCGCGAGTTTTGCAATGCTTCAGCTCCGTGGTGATCGCAGAATAACCATCATCGGTAAGGGTGAAGAAAAAGTTCGCCTAGGTCCCGTTGAGTGGCTCATGGACCTTTTCTTTCGACCGGAGTTGGCGGCGCAACTACCCAGCTTCCGAGTGGATAATTCTGAAGTTCTGAAAGCACTTGGCATCGAATTCGATGATCGCAAGAAACGCGATCGCTATTCTTTTGCAGAACTCGAATCCCATCTCCCTGACGTGATGCAGAAGGCGGGTGATTTTCAGAAACTTAAGGAAGACGGGATCGACCTTTCTCCGGTTGAAGAACAGACCCTGGAGCTCGCTAGCGCGATGCAGAACTACTTCTATCTCGCACATCACTTCGACTTTGTTCGCAATGGCATCGTCTTGAGAGCTGAGGAGGGGAGCGGACGACGTGTCGAAATGAGTACCGTCTTAGCAACTTCCCGCCAAATCGTGGAAGCGATCCGGGCTAGCCAAGCAGAAGGAGGCATTCCTCCTCATATCCAAGAATTGTTAGGTCAAATTGATCAATCAGTTTTGAAGTCCAAGTTCAACTTTCATCCTCTTCCTCCCACCGACCCGAAGGATAAAAAATGGTCTTCCGTGGGGGAATTGATTGAGGCCACCCTCACTGGAACGGTTGCCGATCCCAATCAGGCCGTCATTGATGTGAAACGTCTTGAAGAACTCTACGCGGCTTACGAAGAAGGAGAGAAAACCTTCCTCACCAATCTCACCTCTTTTCGAGACTCGACCATGGAGCGTGCTGGAGAAGATGCGGCCCTAGGGGTGAAAAGAGAGCTCTCTTTCAATCGGGCGAATTGGTTTAAGCGTTCGCTCTATGTTTTTGGTTTTGGCTCCCTCTTTTTGTTAGCCTACCTCTTCACACCATCAGGAAAAGCGGGAACAGTCCTTCGTTGGCTTCTTTGGGGGTTTTGCTCCGTTGGTTTGTTCTTAATCCTGGGCGGCATTGTCCACCGTTACATGGTAGTATTGCGTCCACCGGTTACGAATCTCTACGAGACCATTCCTTACATTACAGGCGGTATTGTCTTTCTATTCCTTCTGACCGAATACTTCACCAAGGGACGGATTGCTCTTTTAGCAGCCCCGGTCGTGGGGATGAGTGGAATGGTCCTTGCCGTTGTTTTCGAGGTTGCCGCAGCCTCTGACTCTCTTGATCCACTTGTCGCTGTCTTGCGTTCGAATTTTTGGTTAGTAACTCATGTCCTCACCGTTACCTTTGGGTATGCTGCGGGACTTGCCGCTGCTGTTCTTGGTTTCGTCTACATTTTCTATCGTGTGCTCGGCCTCGATGCGGGGAACAAGACTTTCCGCCGGGCCATCACGCGCATGGTTTATGGCATTACCTGTTTCACCCTCGTTCTTTCCCTCATCGGCACCGTATTGGGTGGTATCTGGGCCAACTACTCTTGGGGGCGTTTCTGGGGTTGGGATCCCAAGGAGAATGGAGCACTCATGATCGTGCTCTGGACTCTCTTCATCCTCCACGGCCGCGTCGCA
>CALFBF010000038.1 GCA_937949965.1 uncultured Roseibacillus sp. | reverse complement strand
CAGACATCGAGCCCGAACGATCGATGACAATGGCTAACGCGACGGATAACTTACGATGTTCATCCTTGAGCTCCATCGAGACGGGCAAGAGTTCGTCAACTGCAGACTGATAGTAGCCGCCAGCTCCAAAGGACTGCTTGCCACCAGCCATGAGGAAGCCACCCCCTTGTTCTCGCACATAAAAGGGGAGGGCGTTGAGGAAGTCACTCGGGATTTCGAAGGCCGGGACATTATTAAAAATCACCGCCTTTGCCCCCGCTAGTTGCCCCACTCGCAATTTAGAAAAATCACGCACCACTTCGAGGGCGTAGCTTTGGTTGGTAAGCACTTCTTCCAGCGGATCAGGATCGTATTTAGTAACGAGCAGAATACGTGGCCCTCCCGTAATCTGGATCCAACGTTCCCTTTGATTATTCCCCGGACGAGCATCGACGATTGTGGGTTCGGCTTCACTGGGATTGATTTCGGCCCGATACTGGAAGGAGCCACTCTGTGGAAGGCGGTCCGTGAACTCTGTTCTCGCCACTCCATTGACCAAGGTGATGGAGGTATTCGCCAGCAGCGCTTCGTTGCGATAAATTTTCAGCGGAATGGTCTCGTCCTCCGCACCACGCACTGTGATCCCGAGCACGAAAGGCTCTCCCGTCTGCGCGCGATCAGGCATCACAAAGCGGGTGATAGCATAGTCGTCTGCAGCTTCGTTACGGACTAGCCGGTAATCAAGGGGGATTCCTTGCACCTTTAATTTAGCCGTTGCTGATGCCAAGGACTCGGTGGCAAAGCCGTCTGAGAATAAGAGAACGCGCGAGGGGCGCTCTTCATCGGCGAGAGCAAGCGCATTTTGAATCGCTAATCCGGTGCGCGTGGACTTACGAGAACCGGTGTAAATATTGCGATCATTCTGTTCTTGCTCAATGACTTCGGAAGCATAGTCAATGAAACGAATTCTATCTTTCCGCGTCGGTTTAGCCTCTTCGAGAAGGTTGGTCCACTCGGGGAGCCCTTTGTCGACTAGGTCTTCGGTGGAATCAGAGCGATCAAGCAGAACCCAGAGATCGAGCGCGTCTTGTTGCTTGGTAATCCGGGGATCCGCGAGGAGGATGGTCAGGACTGCAAGCAAGAGAACCCGTAGTGGCTGGAAGAGACGCAACCGTTTCCAGACGAATCCCAGCACGAGAAGAGCAGGGAATAGAATCAGAAACTCCGGGCGTTGAAACATGAGATTGAGTGGTCAGAAAGTGAAGCTGCCGCAACCAGTGTGGCTAGGGAGGAGGTGGGTGGCAATGGGTGTTTTTAGCAGGACAAAAAAGATTCCTCCCTTGGTTGACAGTGCGGCGAAGGTTCTTATCTTTCGCGGCTTCTCGAAGACACCAAAATTATGAGCGACCTTCAACAACACGAGTTTCAAGCCGAAGTGCGGCAACTACTGGATATTGTGATCCACTCCCTCTACACGGACCGCGAAATCTTCGTCCGTGAGCTCATCTCCAATGCCTCCGATGCGCTGGAAAAGATGCGTCTCCAGCAGCTCAAGGAGGACTCCATTTTTGGGAAAGACCTGCCTCTGGAGATCAATATTACCACCGATGAGGAAGCCAAGACCCTCACGATTGCCGATTACGGTATCGGGATGACTCGTGAGGAACTGGTGGCCAATATTGGAACCATTGCCAGTTCAGGAACGAAGAAGTTCTTGGAAGCCCTCAAGGAGAGTGGCGATAAGGCCGACGTCATCGGTCAGTTCGGGGTTGGTTTTTACAGTGCCTTCATGGTCGCCGACAAGGTTGAGGTCTTCACTCACTCTTGGCGCGAAGACGGCGAGCACCTCCGTTGGGAAAGCGATGGCGCGACCGGTTACAGCATTGAGGAAAGCAACGACCTGCAGCGCGGCGCCAAAGTGGTCGTTCACCTCAAGGAAGAGTTCGAAGAATTCGCCAAGCCAGACACCATCAAGGGGCTCATCGAGCGCTACTCGAACTTCGTCGGCTTCCCGGTGAAGCTCAATGACGAGGTCGTCAATACCGTGGACGCCATCTGGTTGAAGTCCAAGAGCGAGGTCTCCGAGGAGGAATACAAGGAGTTCTACAAGTTCGTCGGCAAAGACTACCAAGACCCACGCTACACTTTCCACTTCTCGGCCGATGCGCCGCTCATGATCAACTCCATCCTCTTCGTCCCCGACGATAATATGGAGCGCATGGGCATGGGGCAGACCCCTCCGGGAGTGAGCCTTTACTGCAAGAAGGTCCTCATCGACGCCGCTCCCGAGAACCTGCTCCCCGAGTGGTTGCGTTTCTTAAAGGGAGTCATCGATTCCGAAGACCTCCCCCTCAACATCTCCCGCGAGTCCATGCAAGACAGCGCTCTTGTTAGAAAGCTCGGCGAGGTCATGACCAAGCGCTTCCTCAAGTTCCTTGAGAAAGAAGCGAAGAGCGATCCCGAAGCCTATAAGGAGTTCCACACTCGCTACGCTCGTTTCCTGAAAGAAGGCGTGGTGCAGAGCTACGAGCACCAGCAAGCCCTTGCGGGTCTTCTTCGTTTCGAAAGCTCCATGACCGAGGAGGGAACCCAAACCTCCTTCCAAGAATACCTCGACCGCATGAAGGACGGTCAGGAAGAGATCTACTACCTCGTGGCCCCGAACCGGGAAGCGATCGAAACCGGTCCTTATCTCGAAGCCTTCAAGAAACGCGGACTCGAAGTCTGCTTCTTCACCGAATCCGTAGATGACTACGTGCTTGAAAACCTAGGGCAGTGGAATGAGAAGAAAATCGTCTCTGCGGATCGTGCCGAGATCGACCTCGAAGACGTCGCCGAAGAAGAAGGCGAGTCTCTCGACGAAGAAGCTACTAAAGGTCTCGTAGATTGGATGACCAGCACCCTCGGTGACAAAGTCGCCAAAGTGGAAGCCGGACAGCGTCTCGTCAGCCACCCCATGGTCGCCCTCACACCCAAGGACGCACCCAATGCCCACATGCGCGCCATGATGAAGGCCATGGGCAGCGATGCTCCAGAGATGAAGGCCAACATCGAGGTCAACGCCAAGCACAGCCTCATCAAGAAGCTCTCCTCCTTCCGCGACTCCAAGCCCGAGCTCGCCGAGAAAGTTGCCAAGCAATTAGCTGACAACGCTCTTCTCGCCGCCGGTCTCGTCGAGAACCCCGGCCAAGTCGTCAGCGGCATGGGTGAGGTTCTGGAAGAACTGATGGATTAATCCATCGAGTATAAGCGGAACCCCGCCGAACCCCGATTTTCAGTCAGCGAGAGGCCCCAGCACGGCCTCTCTCGCTGGCGTTCGGCCTTTTACGTTCGGAGTTTGATTGCAAGAGGAATGGGGATAAGGATTTTCCCATGTTAGAATTCCTCATCCTCAACTCCTTGTTCCCTAACATCCCATCGCTGGCAGGAGTGGTCTATTTGACCCTCGTCTTCGCGCTACTCTTTCAGGTCTGGCACGACTGCCGCCTCATTGGCGAGAAGTTGAGTTTTCATCTTATCTTCATCTTCGCCCTACCGATTCTCACCGGCTTCTGCTGGCTCCTCATCTGGCCTGGAACACTACGCCTGCGCCTCTCCGGCAAATCACTCAAAACCAGCAAACAAGCCATCCTCTACCGCAGATGGCAATTCCGCAACTTGAGGTCACGGAAGTAGGAAGAACGAGGTGACGGTTAATAGCTGGATAACGTCCCGAATTTTCTACTGTTACATGCTTCGACAAAAATGATTCGATATTTCATAATTACTAGACCTTGATCTAATCAAAATTAGCCTTTAGACATTTTACTGAAATAATGACCGCATCACTTCCACCGCCATATCCGCAACCAAAGAAAAAAGGGTGTGGAAAAGGATGTATTATGACGGTGGTAATATTCTTTGTCTTGTCGATTTTATTGGGGGTTACTGTTGATTTTATTGTCGAAAAGACTTGGGAAAATGAACGAGGTGAAATCATAGAAAGCGTGGAGGAAGCAGTCAATTCAGGCGACTATGCTAGAGCTCTGTCTCAAGCAGAAATCCATGACTGGCGCAATGATCCAGAATTGAACGCGTTAGCAGAAAAAGCACGAGAATTAAAAACTGTAGATCTTGAGAGAAAGAGACAAAAGAGGATCGACAATTTGATTATTGAAATCGGTGATTCCGAGGATGATGTTAGAGAAGAAAAACTCGAAGAGTTATTAAGGTTAGATCCTGGTACAGAAGCATATCCTGAAGAAATAACGAAAATTCGGGAGATAATTGAGCAACGTAGGGAGATGATCATTCAGCGTGAAACTGAGGCCAAGGCCAAAAGGGAAGCTGAGCACCAGGAAAAAATTAAAAGAAAGAAGGAAGCTCAAGAAGAACGGGCGAGATTGGAAAAAGAAGCAAGATTAGCTAAGTTTAAGTGGAAGTATCGTGCCGTCGAAGATAAATTAACTAGCAAAACAATATACTTAGCTTGGGTAAGAAGTTTAAATCAAGTGAACTTCGATTTTCCTTACAGGGGATTGCAGCGAGGGGAATTAGGGCTTGAGACACATCCTGAACATGGTAAAAATCTGTTCCTAAGAGTTGAGAAGGGGCAGATGCTTGTTCAGTCTTACGAGAGTAGGATAATTAGGGTGGTTTTTGATAAAGATGATCCAATTTCTTATAGTGTAGTAGGGCCTTCAGATTATGGAACAACTTCGCTATTTTTCGAAGACTATCACGGATTTGTAGGTCGAATGTTAAAAGCTAAAACTGTGAAGATTTCTGTTCCTTTCTATCAAGAGGGTAATGTTGTATTCGAGTTTAACGTTTCTGATTTCGATTCGGACAACTACCTTGGAAGAAACTAGTGGTTCACGACATTAAATTTGTGGGTAAAGGTGATGAAGTTTAACCCGAGTAAAAAAGACACACCTGAATGGTGCCAAGTTAAGTCGATTTTCGATACTTGAGCGGTGTGGGATTTCTTGGCGCGTTAAGAGCGAATTACGACCTTCCAGAACTGTGGTGATAGATGATGAAGTTTATGATTCTTTGTCAGTTGATGGATTTATTCTGCTTGGCGCGAGAGTGAAGATACTGAAGAAAGAAGGCATCTTCGTTCTTCGAACAGGTAATCACAGTCGTCACCATTTTGGTGAAATCCTCTTCATTTCTTTTGCCGTGATTCTGTGTGGTGCTCGCTCTCTTATGAACTCATTGAAGAGTATACTCAACTCAGTGAAGAGTGACTCAAACTTCCCCATGGGATTCTTTGCGCCAACACATTTATCCGGGCTAAAAGGTAGTTCTGTGAGGGGATTCTGTGAGTGATGTGGACGTCCCGTCCACACCCCCATAACAGAATACTTGGTCGGGACGACCAAGCCACTACCTCAATGCTCGCACCAGTTTTTCTAATCCTTCTTGCACCCCATAGGTAAGGCCGCCGTAGTTGAAACGAACGCATTTAGAAGCACCGAAAAAGGCCCCGTCGGAGAGGAAGATTTTTTCTCGAGTCTCGGCTACTTGGGCAGAGTCATCATGGGATAGCGCTTCGTAATCGATCTAGGCGAGGTAGGTCGCTTGAATCTCGCGCACGACGACTTGGGGAAGCTGATCAGCGAGATAAGTAGTGAGGCAGTTCCAGTTCTTGCGTAAGCGACGGAAACGTGGCCATAGAAATGGTGTGGTGGTAGAGGACGGGGCGTGAAATTTTGGCCGCTATGCCTAAATCAAAGCAGCCCAAATCTTGGCCAGTGAAGGATGTTCGCTACGTCGAAGTCGCCTTCACCGAACTCGCCACCCGCCATCTTCACATCGAGTTTGACCACGGAATCCGTATGGTCGTCGCTGACGCCGAACAAATCCCGCTCGCCGTTGGGCTCATCGAGCAGCTTCGCCACAGAGCCAATGCAGTTAGAAACGGAGGCCGCGCATGATGGGGCTCAACAACCACCTGCGCATCTTCCTCATCCTCGAACCTTGCGACATGCGCAAATCCTTCAACGGCCTCGCCGCCCTCGCCGAGCAAATGAAGCCCGCCACCCTAAAACGGTGGTCTCTTTCTCTTCACGAATAAACGGCGCAACCGCTTCAAAGCACTCTATTACGATCACACCAGAGTCTGCATCCTCGCCAAACGCCTAGAAGCGGGAACTTTTTCTTGGCCTCACCCCAGAGAACCCGGACAACAACAACTCAGACTTACCCCGCAAGCCCTCCAGTTTATCTTCGATGGGGTCGATCTGCGTCACGGAACACTCCGCCCGTGGTATGAACAAGAAAAGTGAGTCTTAATTACTATATTAGTAATAATTAAGAGGAAAAAGAGATAATCTCTACCGTATCGAAACTCCCGCGGATAAAGCGCAGCGACTAGCTACCGAGAACGAAGCTCTTCAAGCCGAGAATCTTTTTCTAAGAAAAAAGATAGATGCCCTCTCACGTCAACTCTATGGCAAAAGCAGCGAACAGCTCGACCCCAACCAACTCCAACTTCTTCTGCAAGGACTCGAAGAGTCAAAAAAGCACGAAGC
>CALFBF010000037.1 GCA_937949965.1 uncultured Roseibacillus sp. | reverse complement strand
GAAATTTCATACAGACCTACTTAAGTTAAGAAACTCAGCATTTGGGCACATTGACCCAGGCGCTCGTTCTGACAGCGGGGTGCAAGTGAATCAGGTTAAAATTACAGTTGAGAACGGGAATGTGCTCCTAAGACCCCAGTCAATTTTTCCGGTTAAGGAGGAGATTCCGACTATTTCAGAACACACAAACAGTATTCACGAATCCGTGGGTAAGTGTTTGGCCGAATTTCTTTCTAGAAATCCTCAAATTAATTTACGAGAGGATGGCCATTACCAACTTGATTTTACGTTGCAGCCAGACAAGCGACTACTCAGAATCGAGGCGTGATGGTAGCGAACAAGTCGGTGCTCGACAAGACGGATCCGCAAGCAGGGTAACACGCGCGGGTGAAGCGGGGATTTGTTCTTGATTCGCCGTCTGCGAGACCTCAACGTTGAGCAAACAACTGGGCATCTAGTAGTTTGAAATGTTTTCGTGATTTTGAAGCTCTTAGGTTTTTGAGGAGGATTTCTTTTTAGGCGAGTTTCAGCGGGACGACGTGAGTAGAGCATTCCTGAGCACCCGATTTGGCTGGCAGGGGAGGTCTGTGATAGTTCGAGAAGGGGAAAGGTAAGAGTTTGTTTTCAGAAGCCAGCCGAGAGGTTTTACCCCACGCTCTTTCCAGTTATCGAGAACATCTCGAACTCGTATTATCGGAGGGAACGCTAGTGATGGGTCGCATGGCGTAGTGAGGGCTCAAGACGGAGATTTCGCGCTAGGCTTCGTTGATTGGAGAGGCTTCATCCTGACCCATGAGCTTGTCTGAGAAGGGACTAAAACTTCTTAAGCTCAACAAGGCATGGCACCCAAATCCGTCCGCGCGAGTGGGTGACAGATTGACAGGAAAGATGGAGGTGATAGAAGAAAGTGAAAGCGCGCTGAGTCGGACGGATTTGGTGCACATCAACGTTCGACACAATCTGAATTTGTTCGTTTAAACAGTGTTTTGCCAGTCTCAAGTCACTTGACGGCCTGAGAATATCCGCTAAACTGAAGTCATGGGTCGCTCCAAAACAGATTTCCTATTTGCTACTCCTTCCTTCATTGGTGGGGCTGCGACTATATTGAGTATCGCAGGTTTTTCCCACGAATACAACAAATCAGCCTCTGAAGAGTGCGCTGACGCGCGCGCTCTGAGTTCGGATTGGAACATTGTGGGTCACGACATCAATGACGCTAAAAACGCACTTGAGGTAGCTTGTTTGGAGAGGGATGACGACTGAGCTCAAGAAGACAGAACTTGGCGCGGCTCTTTCGAAAGTTGATCCTGGTCTTGTTTCAAAATTTAATAAAGAGGAGCGTGCGCGACTGGCAAAGGCTTTGAATTCGATTGAGTCCTCTTATGCCTTGTCTATCCGGCAGGAAACACGGCATTCCGGACCTCTTCCAAGTCCAGAAACTCTGTCTCAATACAATGAAATAATTCCCAACGAAGCAGAGCGGATTATGGCAATGGCTGAGCAACAGTCCGCGCATCGTCGAAACTTGGAGGAGAGTGTAGTCACAACTCAGAATAAAACCAGCGAGAGAGGTCAATTAATTGCGGCAGCCCTTTCTGTCCTGCTTATAGCGGCCGGTTCTTGGGCTTTTATTACTGATCATGATACCGTTGCGGGAACGATCTTCGGCGTGACGGTTACGGGACTAGTCACAGTGTTCTTAGTCGGAAAGAAGAAGCAATCAACGGAGCTTGCAGAGAAGTCGTAGTCCTAGGCTGTCGAACAATGCGCAGCACCACAAATCCAACCGCGCTGGCGAGTCGGTGGTTACAGGTAATTTGTTTTTCATAGATTTAATTGTAAGTGCGCTGAGTCGGTCGGATTGGGTGTGCTTGGACGTTGAGCAAACAACTGGGTATCTAGTAGTTCGAAAGGTTTTCACGGTTTCGAAGTTCTTCGATTTTTGAGGGTATTTGTTTTTTATCGAGTTTGGCGTGATGAGGTCAGAAGAGGAGTCCAGAACACCCGGCCTGGCTGGCGAGAATAGCGTGTGATAGTTCGGTAAGCGGCAAGGTAAGAGTTTGTTTTTAGAAGTCAGTCGAGAGGTTTTCCCCACGTTCTTTTCAATTATCGGGAACATTTCGAACTTACATTATCGGGGGAAACGCTAGCGATGGATCGTATGGCGTAGTAAAGCTCCGAAATGAAGGGTTCACGCTAGATTTTGTTGATTTCGAGTGGCCCCATCTTGACCCATTAGCAAGTCTCACGAGGGCGCAAAACTCCTTGAACTCAACAAGTGTTATTACGGCAGATTTAAACGGCTAGCGCAACGGGTGGATGTTGACTTGGGTCCGCTGCTCGAACGAAGTTGGAAGATTTGAATCTTCCTAAGGTGCTTTCCCTAACGCTGCGCGCAGGTCGTCGGCAGCGGCGTTGGCTTTGCTTTCCTTGACTTCAGGTTGTTGCTCCTCTGGGGATGATTCGGTGGTGTCGACGACGAAGCCTTCGAAGTGTTCGTCTTCGGTTTCTTCGTTAGCGAGTTCTTCGAGGGGAGGGGCGAAGCCTTCTTTGTCACGCACTACGAGGTTACGGGCTTGCACCCGAAGTCTTGGGATTTCGGCGATAGCTTGCTCGGAGTCAGTGGCTCCGAGTTCTTCAAAGCGACGTGCGCCGGGAAGGACTTTGGTCTCCAATGACGACATCGTCTGGTTGTAGACCTGCACGCTGTTGTCGAGGGAGTGACCTAGATGAGCAAAGCTCTCGGTCATGGTGGTGAGTCGCTTGTAAAGGTCTCCTCCGAGGATGGAGATTTGGCGTGCGTTCTCAGCGAGAGCTTCTTGTCTCCAGCCGTAGGAAACGGCACGGAGGAGAGCGATGAGAGTGGTGGGAGTCGCGAGGATGACGCCTTGATCGACTCCTTTTTCGATAAGGGCCGGATCGTGGTTCAGTGCGGCGGAGAAGAAGGATTCGGAAGGGAGGAAGAGAACGGTAAACTCAGGCGCAGTTTCGAATTGGCTGAGGTAGTCCGGGGAAGCGAGCTTCTGAATATGTTCTCCAATCTGTTGTGCGTGACGGATGAGAAGGGTATCGCGCTCGGTATCGTCGTCGGCTTCGAGCGCGTCGAGGTAGGCACCCATCGGCGCTTTGGCATCGACCACCACTTGCTGATGACCAGGCAATTTGACGAGAAGGTCGGGCTTGAGCTCGGAGCCTGGTGTTTCTTGGGAAGCCTTAGGCGGATTGAAGAACTCGCAATGCTCCTGCATCCCGGCCATTTCGACACAGCGCTTCAGTTGCATTTCGCCCCATTGACCACGGCCTGAAGGCTGGCGGAGGGCCTTGACCAGACGATGTGTTTCTTGATTTAGCGAGGCTTGTGATTCAGCCAAGTGGCGGACTTGTTCTAATAGAGAAGTATAGGCGTTTTCACGAGCAAGCTCGATTTCCCCGACGCGAGATTGCACCTTTTCGAGAGACTGCGCGACGGGAGTAATGAGCTGCTCCACTGCTGAGTGGCGCTTATCAAAGACTCCTTGCGCCTCTTCTTGCGTCGCGCGGAGAGCCTGTTGGGCGAGGGTGACGAACTGCTGTTGGCTATTACGCAAAGCGTCATTGGAGAGGGTGCGGAAGGTGTTCGAGAAGCGAGCCTCCATGTCATTGAGAAGCTGCTGTTGCTCGGCATGACGCTTTTGATGTCCGGTGAGGTTGGCTTCGAGTTCGCCTTGGCGCTTGAGGAGGATGGCTTCGGTGTTACGGAGTTCTTCCAGATCGGATTCCAGATTGGCTGAACCAGCTTCGAGGGAGGCGATCGATTTTTCCGCAGAGCGGGCTTTCTCTTCAAAACGTGCTCGTTGCCCAATCAAGCGAGATCGCATGACCAGCCACATCATGAAGAGTCCGGCTACGAACCCAAAGATTCCGAAACCAACCTGAAAATAGATGGCATTCAGTTGTTCCTGGGTGAACTGGGCGAAATAGAGGGAGATGAAAGAAAGAGCGGGCATCATGTTTGTCACTTGCGATCAGCGGGAGTCATGCTTTGCTGTCCGTGGATGCGTTTTGACATAAGGTTGGGACGCTGGCAAAACGAAACTGACACAGAAAACAGAATCATGGGCTACGAATTACCAGAATTGGGATACGCATACGATGCTTTGGAACCGCATATCGATGCGCGGACGATGGAGATCCATCACAGCAAGCACCACGCGGCCTACATTGCCAAAGTGAATGATGCGATTGCGGGAAATGCAGACCTCGAGGGAAAACCAGTGGAGGAGCTTATTGCTGACCTCGACGCAATTCCTGAGGACATCCGCGGTGCGGTGAGAAATAATGGGGGAGGACACGCGAACCACAGTCTTTTTTGGAAAGTGATTGCTCCCGGTGGTGCTAATGCGCCTTCCGGTGAGCTGGCGGCTGCTATCGACGAAGCCTTTGGCTCTCTCGAAGCGATGAAGGAGAAGTTTGCGACTGCGGCGGCGACTCGCTTCGGTTCTGGTTGGGCTTGGATGGGTATGAAGTCCGATGGCAAGCTCTGCGTGAACTCGACTCCCAACCAAGACAGTCCACTCATGGGTAAGGCCGCTGGTTGTTGCGGTTGCATTCCACTCCTCGGCTTGGATGTCTGGGAGCACGCTTACTACCTCAACTACCAGAACCGTCGCCCGGACTACATCGCGGCCTTCTGGAACGTGGTGAACTGGGATGTCGTGGGCGCTGCCTACGCAGCTGGAAAGAGCGCCTAGTTCTTGCGGCTTCTGAAAATCTTTTGACAAACAAAGGTGGTCTCCAGATGGGGCCACCTTTTTTAAGGTCTTTTTCTAACCGAATAGACGTTTGAGAGCGCACTCACTCATTATTCTCTGCTAGAGTCGATGTCTGATCTGAATCTATAAAGTAAGCCTTAAATGAAATTTTTTGCAAAAGGAACTCAGAATATTCCTAGCGCATTCAATAGTTCGTTTTTGGACAAATGAGCGCAGAACAGCTCCGAAGGAGCGAATTGATACCAGAATAGTCCGAAGGGCTATTGAATAATGGGCGTCAATCGAGAGGTCTGAAAGACCGTTAGATGCTCTGAGCCCCAGGCATCATGAACCGCTTGGATGTGCTCGTTTTTCTTCTGGTGTCGTATTGTTTGGAGATGCATCCAGCGGTCTTTAGGACCTTAAAATCTCTCCTGGTAGCATCATAGCCCTACGCTGCGCTTTGGACTATGCTGGTATCGAGACGCTCCAATGGGCTGCTGAATGATTATCTTCATAGTCATATGTCACTATCGAAACTCGGAATCGACAACCTCTGCTGTGGTCTCAGTAAAAGAAAAGACGGACTCAGCTGACTTCGTTATCTGCCTCATTACTCTCTTCTCGTATCGACGTTCGAACTGGACCCATAAAGTAAGCCTCAAATGGAATGTTCTCGGCGTCAGAACCTGCCTTGTATTGAAATCTCCATTTCTTAGCGAACAGGTCTTGGATTCTGTCTCCCATGAATTTTAAAGCTAACGATAGTGATTGGAGTGAGTCTTCACCATAAATCGTGCGAGGCTGCTCCTGATCAGGCAAAAATACATCGCAACCGTATTCACCAGTTGTGATCTTGGTGGGTTGCGATACTCCGATTGTGGAATCACGGCTCTCTCCATTTGGTTGAGTGACCAAACAGTGACAACTTGCGATTAAATTGCTCATTTTCAAGCAGACAGAAAGCCCCGTTCTCGTTCTACCGGAAGACCCTTTAGTCTGTTGGTAGCTCGATGAAGCCTTCTAGCTTACGAATTCGAGTCGGGTGACGCATCTTACGAAGCGCTTTGGCTTCGATCTGACGAATCCGTTCGCGAGTCACTTGGAACTGACGACCGACTTCCTCAAGGGTGCGGCTGTAGCCGTCCTTGAGCCCGAAGCGTTGTTCTAGCACTTCGCGTTCGCGTTCGGTGAGGGAGTCTAGGACTTCGATGATCTTATCCTTCAGCATCGCAAAGCCGGCTTCTTCCATCGGGTTGTCGGCAGCTTTGTCCTCAATGAAGTCTCCAAAAGAAGTGTCGTCACTATCACCCACAGGCGCCTGCAACGAGATGGGCTGTTGCGCCATCTTGAGAACGGCACGAACTCGCTCAACGGGGAGGTGAATCTCTTCTGCAATCTCATCAGGAGACGGCTCACGACCGTATTCCTGCACGAGCTGCTTCTGCACGCGCATGAGCTTGTTGATGGTCTCGATCATGTGGACCGGAATCCGAATCGTCCGGGCCTGATCTGCAATAGAGCGAGTAATGGCTTGGCGAATCCACCAAGTGGCGTAAGTCGAGAACTTATAACCGCGTCGGTACTCGAACTTCTCCACCGCTTTCATGAGGCCCATGTTGCCTTCCTGAATAAGGTCGAGGAAGGAGAGACCCCGGTTGGTGTATTTTTTCGCAATCGAGATCACGAGGCGCAGGTTGGCTTCTACCATCTCGGTCTTGGCCTTGTGGGCCTCACGCATCCAGTGGCGGAGGTCGCTCTTGTTCTGCTCAAAGGATTCGGTCGAGCACCAAGTCTCTTGCTGAATCTCACGCAACTTGGTCTCAAACTCGTCAGTATCCTTGCCTCCGGCTTCAACTTTGCGGCTATAACGCCAGAATTTGGTTTCGTAGTCGTCGACCGGGTCGCAGAAATCTTCCACCACCTTTTGCTTGTAGTAGAAGCGGTTGTATTGCCGGGCGAGGCTAGTGAGGTTCTTGGCGAATTGCTCTTCGAGCTTCTTCTTGCCGCGAGGGTTCTTGGCAGAGAGTTTGCGCCAGATTGCAGAGGTCTCTTCGTGCAAGGTCTGCACCGAGAGGCAGAGCTTGGGGAGGACCTTCATGTAGCGCTCACGGCTCTCGATTTTCTTGTCGAGAATGACGCGGTCAAAACGCTCTTTACCGCGCTCTAACTTCTGGGCGAGTTCGAGGTAACATTGGGAAACGAAACCGAAGTGATGGAGATACTTCTGCACGTTGATTTCAGCATCCTCGATACGCTTGGAGATTTCGACTTCCTGCTCACGAGTGAGAAGGGGAACCTGACCCATCTGCTTGAGATACATCCGGACGGGGTCGTCGAGGATGTCGAGCTTTTCGGTCTTGCTGTCGTCGCTGGCAGCCGCGTCATCCGTTTTCTTGTCCTTGAAGCGATCCACGTCGGAGGCATCAATGATGTCGAACTCCATGCTACGAAGGCGCTCGTAGATGCCTTCGATGTCGGCAGGCTCCACCATGTCCTTGGGTAGGAGCTCGTTGACGTCGTCGTGGGTGAGGTATCCTTGTTCCTTCGCGAGCTTGATTAGTTCGCGAATCACTTCTTGGATTTCGGGAGAGTCGAGGCGGCTCTTGGGCTTGGCTGCGGGCTTTTCCTCAGTTTTAGATGCTTTCTTAGCGGTGGGATCTTTTTTCGCAGTAATCGCCTTTTTTGCAGGAGCCTTCTTGGCAGCTTTTTTGGGAGCCGCTTTCTTGGCCGTACTAGCCGTAGTCGCTTTCTTTGCGGGAGCAGCCTTCTTCACTTCAGCTTTCTTAGCGGCAGTTTTTTTCTTAGGCGCGGCCTTTTTGGCTACAGTTTTTTTGGCAGCAGTTTTCTTTTTTGCTGGGGAGGAAGTTTTCTTTTTTGCTGCCTTTTTTTTCGCCATAATGGTGTGAGAGAAGGGGTCGTAAATTTTACAGATCGCTCCATTCGATCAATCTTAGCAAGCCCGGTGGCTTGTTAAGGCGAATTTCTTGTGGGAAGGGGTGATTTTCGTCAAGAACTATTGCTGTCTCGGAGGATCTTCCTGATCTCGTCTGCCTCGCTAAGAAGAGCCTGAATTTTGGCCGGATCGAGATCGGAAGAGTTCAGTTCGGAGGCGATTTGGTCATTGCGCCGGAGTAAAGAATTGTGTGCTAGGCGGCCAAGGGCGGCGGTGGTGTGGTCGAGAATGTTCTCTGGGAGAGGCTTTTCCAGAGCCGAGGAAAGAGTGAGGCTGTCTTCGGGCGGGAGTTCTCCCAAGAAGCGATTAATGGAAGCCGGTTGCGTAGAATCCGGGCGTTGACCGATGATGCGAATGAGGGTGTCGTGGCCTGGGAGGTTGGCGAGGGTTTCGATCAAGCTCTCGGTTTGTTCACAGAGGTAGTTCTGCACTTCGACCGATTGTAGTGCGAATTGGCAGAGAAGAAGGACGTGGGAATCGTAGTTCCGTGCTTCGATCGCTTTTTCTTTTTTCTCTGCAGGGCCTGCGTAGCTTTTTTCTTCTTTAGCTCGGTTAAAGGATTCTCGGAATTCAGGGAGGCCGATTCCTAACCGAGTCGCGCAATGAGCGAGTAGGGAATCTCTAACGATGGGGTCAGATACTTTTTTGAGATAGACCGCGAGGGTATTGGCGAAGCGACCTCGATTGAGCGGTTGGGTGAGATCGATATTCCGTTGCGCGAAATCAATCTGATAATCAAAGAAGCCACTCGCATTCGCTAACAATTCGCGGAAGGCTTCCGCTCCTTGTGCTTTGATGAGGGAGTCGGGGTCTTGCTTCTCTGGGAGAGGCGCGACCCGCACTTCGAGATTGAATTCCGAAAGTTCGTTGAAGGCTTTTCCTACCGCTTTGTGACCCGCAGCATCGGAGTCGTAACAAAGCACCACCTTATCGGTATAGCGCTTGATGAGGCGAGCGTGGTCTGAGGTGAGGGCGGTGCCAAGCCCGGCGATTGTGTTCTCGATTCCAGCCTCGTGGCAGGCGATAACGTCGATTTGTCCTTCGCAGAGAAGGGCGAACTTCTCACGACCAATACTCTTGCGCGCTTTGTGAAGGCCGAAGAAGACTTTCGACTTTTTAAACACAATGGTTTCGGGAGAGTTGATGTATTTCCCCGAGTTTTTATCCTCCACTAACTGGCGACCAGAGAAGGCCACGATGTCGCCATAATCATTGTGGATGGGGAACATCAGGCGGTCTCGGAAGCGTAGGTAAAGTCCTGCCTGAGGCCGGTTTTCTTCTTTCAAGGAAGCCATTCCAGTCCCGCAGAGTTCGCGACCGTTAAAGCCTGCCTCTTTGGCCCAATCGAGGAAGAGGCGCGGATTGCCCGGCATCCAACCTACCAGCCAGCGTTCGGCCATTTCTTTACCGTAACCACGACCCTTCAGATAGGAGCGGGCGTGCTTGGCCTCGGGGTGGCGTAGCAAGAGCTCGTTCATGTGGCGCGCCGCTTTGTTCTGAAGTTCAAGCAGACGTGAGCGGATGCGACGGGCGCGGATTGCTTCCGCGTCTTCCACCTCTTCGATGATGGGGACACCGGCCCTCTTCGCGAGCTCTCGGATAGCATCAGGGAAGGGCAGATTCTGATAATTCATCATCCACCCAATGGCGTCCCCACTCGCCCCACAACCAAAGCACTTGTAGCGCTGCATGTGGGGAGTCACGTAGAAGGAGGGCGTCTTCTCGTTATGGAAAGGACAATTGGCGCGGAACTGAGAACCTGCGCGTCGCAGGGGGACCATGCTATTGATCAGGTCCACAATATCGGTCTGGGCCAAGACCAGTTCTTTCGTTTCTGGAGGAATGGTGCCCACGTCGAGAGAGTGAATCATTTGCCACCAATGGCAAGCGCCCCGACTCTGTTAGATCTTCTCGATTCGGAAAACAACGGGACGCTCCGTGATGGAGTCGAGTGCCTCCACCTTGGCGAGTGTCTCACGTAGGTGGCCGAATTTCGTCTTGTGGAGGAGAAAGACCATATCAACGAACTCAGCATCGGGATTGTCAGGGTCAGAAGGGGAGTGCATGCCAGAAACGCCCACTCCGGCCTCAGCCAGAATAGTCGCGATTTCCGCAATCACGCCGGGACGGTCAGTAACTTTGAAGCGCACATAGTACGGCGTGGCACTGTCTTCGACTGCGAGGAGGTCAGCTGCATCAGCCTTTGGCAAAAAGCCGCGGTGCTCTCCGCCGTGAGCGAGCAAACGAGCTGCTTCCACGAGGTCAGACACAACTGAGCTCCCAGTGGGCTCTTGCCCCGCAC
>CALFBF010000036.1 GCA_937949965.1 uncultured Roseibacillus sp. | reverse complement strand
AAACATCCGCCCCAATAAGGCCGGGACTGGTGAGCCCAACTTGAGCATTCATGTTGGCCCCGTCCATGTAGACCTGGCCACCGAAGTGGTGAACAGTCTCACAGATTTCGAGAATTCCTTCCTCGAAAACACCGTGAGTCGAGGGGTAAGTGACCATTAGGGCAGCAAGCTCATCCGCGTGCTTCTCAGCCTTCGCCTTCAAATCCGCGATATCGATATTGCCCGATTCGTCACACTTCACGGGCACGACCTTCATCCCACACATCACAGCCGAGGCTGGGTTGGTGCCATGAGCGGAAGTTGGAATGAGGCAAATGTGGCGCTGATCGTCCTCGCGCGAAAGGTGATAACGGCGAATCGCTAACAAGCCAGCATACTCCCCTTGCGAACCTGCGTTGGGTTGGAGAGAAACTCCCGCAAAGCCAGTGATCTCCGCTAGCCAGTCTTCGAGCAGCGTCAGCATTTCGCGATACCCTGTCAGCTGATTAGCAGGCGCAAAGGGGTGAATCTCACCCACCTCAGGCCAAGTAACAGGAATCATCTCAGCCGCGGCATTGAGCTTCATAGTACACGACCCGAGTGGAATCATCGCTTGATTAAGAGCGAGGTCCTTCCCCTCCAGACGGCGCAAATAGCGCATCATCTCGGTCTCGCTCCGGTAACGGTGAAAGACTTCGTGAGTGAGAATTTGGCTATCACGCGAGAAGTCACCGAAAGAGGCTTCAGACTCAACGAGCGTATCGCACCCAAAGAAGGAAAGCAGGGTCACCAACTCTTCCTCAGTGCTCAGTTCGTCAAAGGCTACTGATACGAGATCACCTTCTAACAAACGTAAATTATAACCTGCAGCGGCAGCTTGGTTCACGATTTCAGAGGCCTGGGTGCTTATTACCGTAACGGTATCAAAGAAGTTCGCAGTCGTTACTTCCTGCCCGACAGATTGTAAGCTCTTGGCGAAACGCGTAGCGAGGCTATGGATCCGCTGCGCAATCCCCCGCAACCCTTCTGGGCCGTGATAGACGGCATACATGGAGGCAATAACCGCGAGCAATACCTGAGCAGTACAAATGTTAGAGGTCGCCTTGTCACGGCGGATATGCTGTTCGCGAGTTTGGAGCGCGAGGCGGAAAGCAGGCTGGCCTTGGCTATCCAAAGAAACGCCCACGAGACGTCCTGGCAGCTTCCGCTTGAGAGCATCCTTGACCGCGATGTAGGCCGCGTGAGGACCTCCACAACCCATGGGCACGCCAAAGCGCTGGGTCGAACCGACACAAATATCGGCACCCCAGCGAGCGGGCTCCTCCAATACCACTAGCGCCAAAGGATCTGCAGCCGCGATCACGAGCGCCTTGGCGGCATGAATTTTCTCCGAAAAATCAGCATAATGATGGAGAGCTCCCGTGGTATCAGGATATTGCACCAGGGCGGCGAACAAGCCGTCGCATCCAGAAGGATCAAACTCCTGCCAAGAGCCAAGCAAGACCTCGATTCCCAAAGGTTCGGCACGGGTCTGCAAGACGGCGATAGTCTGGGGGTGGCAGCGCTGATCGACGAAGATCGTCGTCCCCTTCGGTTTGGAAGAAAGAGCAAGCGCCATCGCCTCCGCGGCAGCGGTGCCTTCATCAAGGAGACTCGCGTTAGCGACGTCGAGACCGGTCAAATCGGTGACCATAGTCTGAAAATTAAGCAGGGCCTCCAAACGCCCTTGGGCAATCTCAGCCTGATAAGGGGTGTAGGCAGTGTACCAACCTGGATTCTCTAACAGATTCCGTTGAATCACCGGTGGGAGAATCGTTCCGTGGTAACCTTGACCGAGATAACTCCGTGCGACTTGGTTCTGCGCAAGAATACCTTTCAGCTCCGCCAAAGCCTGCCGTTCGCCCAGAGGGCTGGGCAAAGCGAGTGTATTCTCCATCCGAATACCGGGCGGAACAACAGCCTCGGTAAGAGCGGTGAGAGTCTGGTAACCGATTTGAGAGAGAATCTCTTGGATTTCTCCCTCACCGACGCCGAGATGGCGATGTTTGAATTCTGTCTGGGCTGACACGCGGGCACCTTCGTGGTAAACCCGCAAAAAATCAACCCAGATGCTCTTCGTAATCGTCGGCAGTCAAAAGACCTTCCACGATCTCCATATCAGCCTCGGCGACTCGAATCTTGAATAACCAACCGACTCCGTAGGGGTCTTCGTTGATATTGCTCGGTTCCTCTTCGAGAGAATTATTTACCTCCACGACGGTTCCGCTGACAGGTGAGTAGATGTCGCTGGCCGCTTTGACCGACTCGACCACCGCACAAGCCTCTTTTTCTTCCACGACTCGTTCCAGTTCGGGGAGTTCAACAAAGACAACATCAGAGAGTTCCTCTTGCGCATGATCAGTGACGCCGACGACTGCGATGTCGCCTTCCATTCTCACCCATTCATGTTCTTCGGTGTATTTTAGCTCGGAAGGAATTGCCATAGAGATTTTCTATTATGGAGTTCTTAGGCAACAAAAGGTTTTTTCACGACTTTTGCGGGCATCTTTTTGCCACGGGCCTCGATGAAGACCTCCGTGCCGGGTTGAGAATGCGCTAACGGAAGGTAAGCCATGCCAATTCCAAGGCCCAAAATTGGGGAAAGAACGCCGCTACTAAGGGAACCAATGGCTTCTTCGTCATGACCCAAAACCTGGTAACCCGGACGAGGAGGAGCTCCTTTTTGATCACACTGAATCGCGACTAACTTCTCGGGTGGTTTTGTCTCTTTTTGTTTCTGAAGCACTTCAGAACCGATGAAAGGCCCTTTTTCTAACTTCACAAAGAATCCTAAGCCTGCCTCTAGCGGAGTGCGCTGTGAGCTGAGATCGGAACCATTAAGGGGATAACATTTCTCCAAGCGCAAAGAATCACGGGCACCTAAGCCACAGGGTTTCGCGCCTGCTTCCGCGAAATCTTCCCACCAGCGTTCAGCAGAACTTGCGGGGCAGAAAAACTCGAAACCATCTTCTCCGGTATAGCCCGTGCGGCAGACCCACACCATCTGTCCATCGGTGGTGAGGACATCAATGCCATTACGAGACGGTAGGCAACGCCCCCCAAATACACGCGCGAAGACATCTATCGACTTTGGTCCTTGCACCGCGATTCCGGCGAGGCCTGGACTCTCATCTCGCAAGACCACTCCCTCAGTGGCATGTTGCGCAAACCAGACCAGATCCTCCTGTAGGCAAGCCGCATTGACTACTAGGAAGTAGGAACCCTCGGTGATGCGGTAGAGAATGAGGTCGTCAATCACTCCTCCCTCTTCATTAAGCAAGAAGGTGTATTGGCCTTGGCCGTCTGCGAGGGCTGCGACATCGTTGGTGAGGAGATGATTCAACCACTCCTCAGCCTTTTCGCCCTCCACGAAGAGTTGACCCATGTGAGAAATATCGAACTGACCTACCCCCTCGCGGACCGTGCGGTGCTCGGTGAGAATAGAATCATACATGACCGGCATCTCCCAGCCTGCGAAGGGGACCATCCGCCCCCCGGCCTCGCGATGAATCTCGTCCAAAGGACTGTGCTGCAGTTCGCTCATGGCGCGAAGCTGCCTCTCGCTGTGCTCTCTGTCAACGTCACTAGTCAAGACATCGTGACAAGAATCCCCCACCTCGATGCCACAAAACATTGGCCAAGGGCCCGTTCCGAGTATTCACTGACGCCGTTTATGGGACTTCTTAATTCATTGGAAAATCGCTTCCGCTGGCTGGCCTTTCCGGGCTTGCTCCGTGGGATTGCCATCATCCACTTTGTGATGATTCTGCTAGTTATGGCTCGACCAGACACGGGTGCGGCGATGACCTTTGATTGGGGCAAAATTCTCGCTGGAGAGGGATGGCGTATACTCTCCTTTCTCTTTCTTGCCGTTCCCGCTCCCGAAATTGGCTCTGCTGCAGACTTCTCCCCCTTCTCTGTTCTCTTTGCCTTCTTCGCGATGATGATCGCCTTCCTCTTCAACGATTCCCTCGAAAATTCGTGGGGAGTATGGCGCACTTCTGCCTACGTCTACCTCACTATCATTGGGCAAATCGTAGCGAATGTTCTGCTCTCATTAGTTGGACTTTCTGCCGAACGAGAAGGCGGGATGTTCATCTACCTCTCGGCCTTTTTTGCCTTCGCAACCCTCTTCCCCAAGCACACCTTCATGCTGATGCTGATCATTCCCGTGCAGGTCTGGATCTTGGCCTGCCTCGCTGGTTTCTTCACCCTGATCTCCGCTCTCGCTTCTCTCAGCTTTGGCATTTTTGCACTCTTCACCTTTTCCCCCTATCTCGCATGGGCCGTTCCGATGGCCTTAAAGGGAGGTAAGAACCGCAGTGCTATTGCCAAGCGGCGCGTTAAGTTCCAATCAAAAGCGAAGGCAGGAGAACTCAGTAGTTTTCATCGCTGCAAGGAGTGTGGAGCAACAGAAGTCTCCCACCCTGATCGCGAGTTCCGCGTCGGAGAAGATGGCGAAGAAATCTGCTCGGCCTGCCTGCCGCCACAATCTTCTGAGAACGACTGAGACTGGGATAACAGCCCTGCTCTTCTTTCTCTAAAAAAACCCTCCCCCATTTCCATTTTGAAACTACCTTCTCATCATTAAGGTCTTTCTCTTCGTCCCCCTTTCTTGCTTCGTCCTGCTCGTGCTCTCCTCATGTATCGAGGGTGAGGAGGAAGTGTGGATCGAACCCGATGGCTCTGGGCGTGCTCGTCTTCAGATCACAGCTCCCACGGCTCTGCTCTCTCAATTCGGCGGCAGCAATCAGCTCATTGCCGAGGCCAAGGAAAAACTCGCAAACTCGGACAACACTCGTCTCCGCAAACTCACCGCCGTCTCCACGGGTCTCAACACCACCCTTGCGGGCGAAATTCAGTTCAAGGATGCCCGCCAGTTAGGTTCTCTTCTCAAAAACTTCCGCGACCCTCTTGATTCTCAAGAAAAGAGCGAACCTGAAATCCTCTTTGGTGAAACTGAGGTTGCGATGAATTTCCCCAATCTCAACTACACTCGTCAGCTCGATCTTCGCCCCCTCCTTCCCGAGCAAGCGAACAATGCGTTCTCGCTAAAGATGCTGGGGGACTCTCAATTCCAGTATCGCGTTCACTTCCCCACTCAAGTCACCACCCACAACGCCGACACCCTCTCGGCTGATGGCAAGACCCTGACCTGGGAAATGCCTCTACGTGAACTTTTTCAATCTCCTCAGACAATGAGTTTCACGGCCCCAATCCCGAGGCTCTCACTTTATACAACCTTGACGGCGGTTCTTCTTTTCGCCCTCATTCTGGTCGCTTTTATCCTTTGGTCTCGTCGCCAAAGCAAAGCATAATCCCACCTCTCCCACCCCTATCATGAGCGGCATCCAACTCCCCGAATTTTGCGGCGCTATCCTCCTCCCCGATACAGTGCTCTTTCCCCATGGAGCACTCCCTCTGCATATCTTTGAAGATCGGTATCGAGAAATGTTAGACGACTCTCTCAACACCAATTGCATGATCTGCGTGGGAACCTTGTTAGACGATGAGAACGAAGACCCCAGCAGCTGCGTCCATCCCATCGGGACCGTCGGGCTCATCCGTGCCTCGCGTGAAATGGATGACGGCCGATCCAACCTCGTCCTCCATGGCGTTCACCGCGTTCGTTTTTCATCTTGGCCTGGCGGCAAGAATTATCCTTACGCTCAGACTCTGCCGATGACGGCGGACCCTTTTCCCTCCGACGAAGGTCCGCTCATGGCCTCTCGGCTGCGAGACAAGATCAACGCCACTCTCTCCGGATTGCCCGCCGAGGTCAAAAAAGAGATCAACGAGGTCCTCGACCGTGCCAGCGATGAGCCTACGGTTCTCCTCGACGTCGTCGCACAGCAATTCGTGCAAGATACCCAAACACGCCTCCAGCTCCTGAGCGAACCCTCCCTTGACGCTCGCTACGATCTCCTCACTCGTCATCTCACCGTGATTCAGAAGAAATTGTCTCAAAATTAACGCACTGATTCACTTCATGAGCACCTGTTCTCTTCTAGAAAGCACCTCACCTCGATTTTCCTACCAACAAATCACGATATGTTGATACGAAAACTTGACCCTCCTCTTGAGATCGATACACTTTAGCAACTTAAATAATCATGCAACCCGACCCGACTGCCGAACTAGAGCACGCTTTAGCCGAACGAATTCTCGTGCTTGATGGTGCCATGGGCACAACCATTCGTGGCTATGGCCTCGAAGAAAAAGACGCCCGTGGCACTCGCTTCGCCGACAGCGAAAAGGATCTTCTCAACAATGGCGACATCTTGACCCTAACCAAACCAGAGGTCATCGCCGACATTCACAAACGGTTCTACGAGGCGGGTAGTGACATCGTGGAGACCAATACCTTCTCCGCCACCACTATCTCACAGTCCGAATTCTTCGTAGAAGATCCTCGTGAAAAAGGCACGGGGCGCAAGGACCCCGAATTCTTTGAAGAGCAAGTTCTCCACAACGAATTCCTGCGCCAACTCGCGACAGACCTCAATGTCGAGGGTGCTCAATTAGCACGGAAAGAAGCTGATCGAATCGCAGAAGAAACTGGCCGAAAACGTTACGTCGCAGGCGCGATTGGGCCTCTCACTGTTTCCCTCTCTAACAGCCCTGATGCTGACGACGCCGGCTTCCGCACCGTAACCTTTGATCAAGTGAAGGCGGACTACGCGCATCAAATCCGCGCCCTCATTGAGGGTGGGGTCGATATTCTCATGGTGGAAACCATCTTTGATTCCTTGAATGCGAAAGCTGCTCTCGTCGCCTGCCAAGAAGTGCTCGACGAATCTAACAACCGGCTGCCCATCATCATCTCGGCCGCAGTCGGTCGTGGTGGCGAGACCATGATTTCGGCGCAAAAAGGAGAAGCGCTCTGGAATGCGGTCGCCCACGTCAAGCCGCTTGCAGTGGGGCTCAACTGCTCCCTCGGGCCCGACCTGATGAAGCCCTTCCTGCAAGATCTCGATAAGTGCGCGACCACCAATCTCAGCTGCTATCCAAACGCAGGATTACCGAACCCTCTCGCACCCACAGGCTTTGACCTAGAGCCTGTCCACATGGCGGAATACATGACCGAGTTTGCCGAAGCAGGACTTCTCAATATGGCAGGCGGTTGCTGTGGTAACACCCCTGAGCACATCGCGGCCATCGCACAAGCCGTTGCGGGCAAAGCACCACGTGCATTGCCTGGCCTCGAGAACTAATTTCCTGCGTCCCAAATAACGAACGACCTCATGACTCTCCCTCGCCTTCTTCGCCTCTCAGGCTCCGACACCTACAATCACACGCCCGACAAGAACTTCCTCATGATCGGGGAACGGACCAATGTCGCGGGCTCTCCTCGCTTCCGTAAACTGGTTCAAAACAACGACCTTGAAGCCGCCCTCGAAGTCGCTCGCCAGCAAGTGGAAAACGGAGCCAACGTGATCGACATTTGCTTTGACGATGGCCTCATCGATGGCGTGCAGATGATGGGTCGCTTCCTCGACCTCGTGCAGTCTGAACCCGATATCACCAAAGTCCCCATCATGGTGGATTCTTCGAAATGGGAAATCATCGAAGAAGGGCTCAAACACCTCCAAGGTAAGGGAATCGTCAACTCCATCTCTCTCAAAGAAGGAGAAGAAATCTTCAAAAAACACGCTCGCCACATCATGCAATATGGAGCAGCGACCGTGGTCATGGCCTTCGATGAGAATGGACAGGCCGCCACCTACGAAGAGAAAATCCGCATCTGCAAACGCGCCTACGACATTCTGGTAGACGAAGTAGGATTCCCCCCCGAAGACATTATCTTCGACCCTAACATCCTAACAGTAGCGACCGGCATCGAGGAGCATAACAATTACGCCCTCGACTTCATCAATGCTACTCGCTGGATCAAAGAAAATCTCCCTTTCGCCAAAGTATCCGGTGGTGTTTCTAACATTTCCTTTTCCTTCCGAGGTAACAACCCGGTCCGGGAAGCGATGCACTCGGCTTTCCTCCTCCATGCCACCAAGGCAGGGATGGATATGGGCATTGTGAACGCAGGGATGTTAGAAGTCTACGATGAGATTCCACCCAATCTTTTGAAAGCGGTTGAGGACGTGCTCCAGAACACCGATCCTGACGCTACCGAACGCCTGTTAGATATTGCTGAAGAATTCAAAGGCAAAGGCGGGAAGAAAAAAGAAGAAGACCTCTCGTGGCGTGAAGAGTCGGTCGAAAAGCGACTCGAATACGCCCTCCTCAAGGGGATTGACAAGTTCGTGACCGAGGACACCGAAGAAGCTCTCGCGAAATATCAGAAGCCACTCTCCGTCATTGAAGGCCCTCTCATGGATGGCATGTCCATCGTGGGAGACCTCTTTGGAGCTGGTAAAATGTTCCTTCCCCAAGTGGTCAAATCTGCTCGGGTGATGAAGAAATCGGTCGCCTTCTTGGAACCGATTATGGAGGCCGAAAAAGAGGCTGGTCTCGCCGAACAAATCGCGCTCATCCAAGAAAAGGAACCCAACCTCTCACAAGAAGAAGCGCTTCGACTTGCCGAAAAGAAAAACTCTGCCGGTAAGGTCA
This sequence comes from uncultured Roseibacillus sp., assembly GCA_937949965.1. Taxonomy (GTDB): domain Bacteria; phylum Verrucomicrobiota; class Verrucomicrobiia; order Verrucomicrobiales; family Akkermansiaceae; genus Roseibacillus. The sequence continues at coordinate 11,866 of CALFBF010000036.1, read as the reverse complement.
TCATGGCCACAGTGAAGGGCGATGTGCACGACATCGGAAAAAACATTGTTGGAGTGGTGCTCGCTTGTAACGGCTTCGAAGTCGTCGATATGGGGGTAATGGTGGCCTGCGATAAAATCCTCGACACCTTCGAGGAACAACAAGGCGACATCATCGGTCTCTCGGGACTGATCACTCCTTCTCTTGACGAGATGATCACAGTCGCCAAGGAGGCCGAGAAACGCGGCTATGGTAAACGCGGTGTCCCGATCTTGATCGGCGGCGCAACGACTTCCTCCGCCCACACTGCGATCAAGATGGCTCCTCACTACAGCGGGCCACTGGTTCATGTGTTAGATGCCTCTCGTTCCGTTCCGGTCACCACCGCCTTGCTCTCTGATGACCAGCGCGCAGAGTTCGTAGCGGCGAACAATGCCAAGCATGAAAAAGCACGCGCGGCCTTCAAAGATGGCCCCAAGAAAGAAGTGGTCGCTCTCACCGACGCTCAGAAAAATCGCTTCGTTCCGGAAGGAAATTGGGAGAACTACTCCCCTCCTCAACCCGAATTCACGGGCACCCGTGTTATCGAGAACCAGTCTCTTCGCGAGCTATCCAACTACATCGACTGGACTCCCTTCTTCCACGCTTGGGAGCTGCGCGGCGTCTGGGATCCAGAGGAAAAAGTGCTCAAGACCCGTAAAGAAGGAGCGCCTGAAGAGGCAGCCAAGCTCTACGCCGAAGCACAGGAACTGTTAGAAGAAATCATTGCGGACAAGAGCTTCACTGCGAAGGGTATTTACGGATTCTTCCCAGCCTACGCCGATGGTGATGACATCGTGCTCCCTGACCACGACACCACCTTCCACACGCTCCGTCAGCAGACGAAAAAGAACACCGACAAGCCTAATTACGCTCTCTCAGATTACGTCTCCCCTCACTACAATCCGTTCGCGGGGTGGGCGTCCCGCCCATCCATTGAAGGTAGCAAGCGAGATCAACTCCTCACCGAGAATACTTCTGTTCCGGAAGAAGCGATCTCAAAAACAAAGTCAAACGACCTCCCCCACTGGCGCAAAGAAGGAGGCATTTACGCAGTCACCTTCCGTCTCGCAGACTCTCTTCCGCAAGAAACTATTCGTGCCTATCAGAATGAGAAGTCTCGCTTGGAAGAATTGGCTCAAAATAGTGATCCCGGAATCCAAGCTGATGCTTCTCAACAGCTGAAGGAACTTTTCGAGAACACCATTGAGAAAACGGCAGATGAAGCTCTGGGGGAATGCCACCTCAAGAACTCAGAGATTGCGGAAATCGTTAAGAACGCGTTCTTGCACTTTGATGGTGATCGATACGATCTCGCGGCTTGGTGCATTATGCCGAATCATGTTCACCTCTTATTGAAACCTCGTCCGGGACAGGAACTGTCGGAGATTATTCAGAGCTTGAAGGGCTTTACCGCGAAAGAAGCGAATAAGGTGTTAGGCACTGAGGGGACTTTTTGGATGAAGGAGTATTATGATCATCTCATTCGGGATGAAGATGATTTCTTTAATCAGTATCAGTATATTTTGAATAATCCTGCTAAGGCTGGGTTGGAGGATTGGGCTTGGGTGGGTGGGGTGAATGAGGTGGGTGGGGTGAGTGGACGGGACGTCCACTCCACTGACTCTTCTAACACTGACTCTTCTAACACTGACTCCTCCAACACTAACCCCTTTAACATTGGTAATGATCATTTGGGTGGATTTGTGGTGGGGATTCATGGAGCTCATGAGCTTGCGGATGAGTATGAGGCGAAGAATGATCCTTATCGCTCGATTATGGTGAAGGCTATTGCAGACCGATTGGCAGAAGCCTTTGCTGAACTTCTCCACCATCGAGCGCGAATTGCTTGGGGTATCGAACGCCCAGGACAGTTCAACCACACCGAACTCATCAAGGAGGTCTACCAAGGGATTCGTCCTGCTCCGGGCTATCCGGCTCAACCCGATCACACCGAAAAACCTCTCCTCTTCAAGCTCTTGGAAGCCGAACAACACACCGCTGTTGAACTGACCGAGTCCTGTGCAATGCACCCTGGTGCAGCGGTTTGTGGCCTGATCTTCAGTCATCCCGAGTCTCACTACTTCGTGATCTCGGAGCTCCAAAAAGACCAAGTGGAAGACTACGCAAAACGTAAAGGAATGACCCTCGATGAAGCCGAGAAGTGGCTCGGTCCTTGGCTTGGTTATTAATAAAATTCCATGCGCGCGCTCTACATCGCTATGCAGGCCGAGGCTCAAGGCTTACTTGAGGCCCTCGATGCTCAACCCCTCCCCGAGCAACCCGTCATCGGGACCTATTATCAGGCCGGAGATTGGCTGATAGCCACTTCGGGAAAGGATCGCACCACTGGCGTCGACTGCGTGGGAACCGAGCCCGCGGCGCTCATCGCCAACGATCTCATCACGCGACACGGAGTAACCAGTCTACTCAATGCAGGAACATGTGGGGCCCACTCCTCGTCAGAAGCCGAGATCGCACAGGCCTTCCTAATTTCGCCAACTATTTTCAACCACGATCACCGGATTCCTCTCCCTCGTTTTGATGAATTCGGTCGCGGTTCCCATCCCGCATCACCAGAAGCAGCTTCGCTAGCTTCACAGCTCGACCTCCCAACGGCCATTCTCTCTTCCGGCAATTCCCTCGACCACACCGAGCGCGATTTAGAGATCTTCTTGGCTAATGGAGCTCGGCTGAAGGACATGGAGGGATCGGCCCTCGCGTGGGTTTGTCGCCAACACGACATCCCTCTCCTTTGCTTGAAAATCGTGACCGATATTTTCGATCTCCCCCATCCTGCGGCAGCTCAATTCGAGGCCAACCTCGCCGCGGCTTCCGAACGACTGACACACGAAGTTCTTCGGCTTCGTGAACTCGATTTCTAATTCCCTCCTTTCGACACGAAAGAGAACTCGCCGAGCATCCAAATTTTAGTTAAGTTAACTAAGGTAATGCCCGAAGCCGACGTCATAGAGGATGCTTTCCTCGAGTTCTTAGCTACTGAGAAGAACGCCTCTCCGCACACCCTCAACAACTACGAACGTTCACTACGATTCTTCCGCACCTCGATGGGCGAACAATTCGCGAACTGGGAAGATCTCGGGCCGGAACACTTTCGAGCCTACCTCTTTGAGCTCATGAAGGCCGAAACGGCACGTTCTACTATTCGTCTCCGCTTCGCGGCCTTGCGCTCTTTTTACAAATTCCTCTGCCACCGTCACGGATTGCCCAAAAATCCCCTAGCAGAAGTGCAACTGCCGAAGGCTGAAAAAAAGCTCCCTGTCACTCTCAGCCTCAAACAAATCGAACATCTGTTAGAACTGCCTTTACAGCTTCCCCTCTCGCAACAAGCACCGGACTGGATGCCGTTACGGGATGTCGCCATTTTAGAACTCTTTTATTCCACCGGGCTGCGACTCTCCGAACTCACTAGTCTCAATGCTGAGCAAGTAGACTCCACGACCACCACTTTGCGAGTACTAGGAAAAGGCTCAAAGGAACGTCTCGTTCCGATTGGTTCCTATGCCTCGAAAGCCATTCAGCACTATCGCCACAAAGCCGGGGTTCATGAAGGCGCCCTCTTCATCTCCAAGCTGCGCTCCCGTCTCACCCCACGAGCGATTGACCAACTTTTGAAAAAGTATCTCAAGCATTCTGAGATCCCTATCAATGTTACTCCTCACAAGTTGCGACACTCCTTTGCCACTCATCTGCTAGACAACGGTGCGGATCTACGCGCAGTGCAGTCTCTCCTCGGACACGCCTCCCTCTCAACGACTCAAATCTACACTGCGGTTAGTAAAACTCGCCTCAAAGAAGCCTACCGCAAAGCTCACCCAAGAGCGACCGGAGCGTAATGATAAGCCTCTCGTTCCAATCTTGCACCACCCGCACTTCTCCTTCTAAACTTCTGCCATGAGAACCTTCATGAACTTCACCCTCGCGATCTTACTGCTCTTGGCCTTCGTCGGTTCAGGAGTCTTTTTCGTGATGGTTTCGCAGGATCTTAAACTCGAACGAGTACAAAAAGAATCCGCTAGCGCCGCGAATGAAGAAAGCAGCGATACTAGCGGAGAGTAAATCCTTCTCTTACAGCTCCCGTTCAAATCAATGAACCTGTAACTTGTGAGAGAAAAACCTGACCCAACTACCATTTAAGCTCGATGAAGAGCCCTTGGTCAATGCCGTCGGTGACCTTGGGCTGCACGTTCTCAGGAACTTGGAAACGTGGAATGGCCTCTACCTCAGGAATCGCATTAAGAGGATTTGTGTCCAAAGGGTTGAGCTCACTTTTATTCGCAAGATCAGCTGCAGCGTCAGAAGCAGTATCGCTTACCTTTGTCACTTTCTTAGCCGTTTGCTTATTAGGCTTGGGCGAAGTAACTTTTTTCCCAATAACAGGGGGTAAAGTTTGGACAACCGGAGTTGTATTTTGCTGACAACTCGCAACTAATAAGGCAGCGAGGGGAAGAACAGGAAATAAGTTTTTCATTATTGGCACTGGGTTTGACGAACTCTGCCCTAGATTTGTTCAGATTTTCATACCAGTAAAAAAATAAAAAAGACTGCAGGACATCTCTGACAACCTGCCTACGAAAACAAATGATTCCAAATTTCCTCAAACCAAGACCATTTGAAAATCAATCAAGAGTTAGGAAATTGGGGGGAGTGTTTTCTTGGAATAAGGTTATCAGAGTTGCCCGGTATTTTAAAAAATCGGGACAAGTGAACAAAACCTTAAAGAACAACTCCCTGACGAGAGAGACAACACTCTTCAACAAACAAGAAAGAGAGGATTGGCATGTTAATTGCTTACCTTTAAGGAGTCACACGACGTTTGTATTATGAAAAAGGTAGAAGCCATTATTAAGCCCTTCAAATTAGAAGAAGTGAAAGAAGCTCTTGCGGAAGTGGGAGTCCAGGGAATGACGGTCACCGAGGTTAAAGGCTTTGGTCGCCAAAAAGGTCATACCGAGATCTACCGTGGTAGTGAATATACCGTCGACTTCCTTCCTAAAGTTAAGATTGAAATCGTAGTCAACGACGAGGAAGCATCCCCAGTAGCGGAAGCCATCGTCAAGAGCGCTAACACCGCCAAAATCGGTGATGGCAAAGTCTTCATCTCCCCTGTCGAAGAAGCCATCCGTATCCGAACAGGTGAAACTGGTGGCGAAGCAGTCTCGGTAAACTAATCTAAGACAAGATCGTAAATCTAACCAAGGCCAACCTAGAATTATCAGGGTTGGTCTTTTTCTTTGTTCAAAAAACGGGGCAAACTCGGCAAAAGTGATTACTTTTTGACCAATAAGCGGTCATTCTTCGACCGATTTACAATTTCCGTTTCGGAAAGAATCACCTAAACTGGAATCGTGCTTGGCCCTGAACCCATTAATCTCCACTTTTCTATCCCTGCTTCCGACCATCTCGGTCGCGAAGAGGTAGAAGGGCAGCTCCGATTCCACGCTGACCACATCGATCTCCATTGGCGATTAAAAGGAAATGTCTTTCGCGGAGGCAGCGGGGAAATGGCTCTCGTTGAAATCCCCTATGCTGCGGTGGCAGAAGTAGATATGAAGCGGCGTTGGTTTCGGCCTGCTCAGCTCACGCTCCGATTAGAAGACCCCGTATTGGTCGCCGAAATCCCGGGCACAGAGGTAGGGCGAATGACTCTGCTCATTGATGCCAAGTCAAGGGAGGCAGTGAACAAGCTCCACGATCTCATCGACTACCGACGCTCTCTTTTCCTCCTCGATGAGACGAACAAACGCTTGGATGCAATGCGCTCAGATTAGCTATTCTCAGCTGCTGATCTACCTTATTCTTCGTGAACACCCTCATCCGTCTCCTGCTCATTGCACCCCTCCTCTTGTGTGCTAACTGCGGAAGCCTAGCCTTTTATACACAAGCCATTCGCGGCCAGGCCGAGATTTCATTTTGCAGGAAAAAAATAACCACTCTCTTAGCAGACCCAACCCTCGAGCCAGCTTTGGCAAAACGGCTCGCCCTTTCGCAAGAGATCCTCGACTTTGCAGAACAAGAACTCTCTCTAGATAGCTCCGGCTCCTATCGCCATTACACAGACCTCGGGCGTGAGCATGTCGTGCACATCGTTTACGCCGCTCCAGAGTTCTCCTTAGAAGCCAAGAGTTGGTGGTATCCCATCGTCGGAAGTCAAGATTATCGCGGCTATTTCAAGAAAGAAGATGCGCAACGTCAGGTTTCATCACTGCAAGAAGAAGGTCTCGATACTTTTCTTGGAGGAGTCAATGCCTACTCAACCCTTGGCTTCTTCAAAGATCCTCTGCTCAACACCTTCATTGACTATCCCCAAGTGGATTTCGCGGAGCTGATTTTCCACGAATTGACTCATCATCAATACTACGAAAAAGAAGAGACCTCCTTCAACGAAGCACTCGCCGAGGTCGTGGCCCGAGAAGGCACTCGTCGTTGGCTACAAGCCCAAGGCGACCAGAAAGCACTCGCACAATATGAGCTTCGGCTCCGACGACGCTCTCAAATCCGTTCTCTGATCGAAAAGGCGATTTCCCAGTTAGAAATGCTCTACGCCAGCAATCTAACTGCCCCTAACATGCGAAATGAAAAAGAAAGGCAACTGACCGAGCTCCGAGAGAAGATCTTGATTCTCTATCGGGGGTGGCGACAACAACCGAATCACTTCCTTTCCACCCCATTGAACAACGCACGCCTTATTGCCTTCACTACCTACGAAGCGCTCATCCCGGGATTGCAAGAAGAGCTTCGTAGACGGAACGGTGATATCGCCCAGCTCCTAATAGACGTAAAAAAAGAAGGTCCCGAAATCTTGCAACCCTAAGCCCATCGGCCCTGCGTGAGACAGTGAACGCCCCCACCCTCGCGACCAATAAGGCGGCAATCAAAACCTTCAATCTGGTGCGAAGGAAAGGCTTGTTGAATTACCCGGATAGCCTCCTCATCGTCCGCGATCCCATACTGAGGAACGATCACTCCTTGGTTCACGATCAAGAAATTGGCATAGCTTCCTTCCACCCCTGGCGCAACCTCCCCCACTGAGGGAAGAGCGGTAACCTCGAGACCAGCTGCTTCTAGACGGGTCCAATTTTCTACTAAAATCTCCGTATCTCCCTGCACTGCGAGCACACGATTCTCCCCGACAAAGCGAGCTACCATATCGATATGGCCGTCAGTATCATCCTGCTCTAGACCAGCTCGCAACCAGATCACCTCGTTAACGCCGAGGACTTTTTTCAACTCTGCAGTCACCTCCTCCTGCGAGCAATCTGGATTGCGGTTAGGATTGAGTAGAACTGACTCCGTGGTCAACAAACGCCCCACCCCATTACAGTCGAACGCACCGCCTTCGCATACGAGCGTGCTGGACAACACTTTGGCTCCCTCTTGAAACGCAATCTGAGCCGCTACTTGAGCATCTTTTTGGAAAGGAAACTTAGCTCCCCAACCATTGTAGACCCAATCCACTGCGGCTAGCTCTCCGGTGCGAAGATTTTTGAGAAAGGTCGGGCCATGATCTCGGCACCAAACGTCATCGGTCTCCATGTTAACTAGGGTTACGGACGAAAATTCTGCCAACAGAAGACTCACCCGATCTCGTTCAGCAGTTGCCACCGCCACCTTTACTTCACTGTATCGAGCGATGAGCCGAATGAGGCGAACAAACTCCTCCTCAACCCTCTTGCGAGGAATATCTGACCAGAGAACAGGGGCAACAGGCCAGCTCAACCATACAACCGCGGTAGGAGACCATTCCGCAGGGAGCATAAATCCCTCTTTCGTCACAAAATCCATGTTCTTTTCCTTAAAGCCTAGCCACGGACTTGCCAGTCTACAATTTCGCCTTAGTCTCTAAGCTATGCTTAGACACTTTGTGGCAGTAATGTCTTTGGGACTGATTCCAGCCTTTGCTCAACTCGCACTCCCACCAGAAGGAGCGGCCCCGGCACCTACTCCTCGCGTTGCCAGCGCCACTCTTTTTGACTCCGTTTTTCGTCTCGAGGTGGCCACTCAGACTCCAGACTATCGCACCCCTTGGAATGCGGGCGGCTTTTCGGGAGGGAATGGCACTGGATTCTTGATCGGCCCCAATCAAATTCTAACCAACGCTCACGTCGTGGCCAATTCTCGCCGCATCTTGGTAACGATGCGCAACTCATCCCGCAAGCTCCCGGCTACGATTTCACACGTCGCGCATGACTGTGATTTAGCCTTAATCAGCCTCGATGATCCGGCGCCCCTCGAAGGGCTCATCCACCTCCCCATCGGAGGGATGCCTGAGCTCGACTCTGAAGTACGAGCCATTGGTTACCCGGTCGGGGGTGACCGTCTCTCGGTCACACGTGGGATCGTCTCCCGGATCGACTTTCGGTCCTACTCACACTCACGAGCCGACTCCCACCTCATTATTCAAGTCGATGCCGCGATTAATCCAGGCAACTCTGGCGGACCGGCTATTCAAGGGGACAAGGTGATCGGAGTGGCCTTCCAAGGGCTCACCCAAGCCGACAACACGGGCTACATCATCCCTACGCCTGTTATTAAGCGATTTCTAACCGATATCGAGGACGGACAATATGATAAGTATGTCGATCTCGGAATTGCGACCTTCCCTATTTTCAACCCCGCGATGCGAAAAGCGTTGCAGCTCCCAGATGAAGACCGAGGAGTACTCGTTACCAACGTAATCGAAGACGGTCCTTGCGACGGCTTTATCGAGAAAGACGACATTCTGCTCTCTATCGACGGCAACGCTATCGACTCAGCTGGAAACATTAAAGTCGATGGGGAAACACTCGTTCTTCACGAGATTGTCGAACGCAAATTCGCAGGAGACACCGTAAAGCTCGAATTCATTCGTGAACAACAAACACAAGCAACCGAGATCACCCTCAAGCCCCTACCAGGCTCACCCATCTTTGCGGCACAATACGATGAGCGCCCTCAATATGTGCTCTACGGCGGCCTTGTATTCCAGAATCTCACTCTGAACTCCATGTCCGCGCACCGTCTATCAGACGTTACCACCCGCTATCTTACTAGTAATTATCTGAACAAAGCGATCTTCAAAGAGCGCCCAGAAATCATCGTGTTGACTCGCATCGAAAGCGACGCCCTCACTTCTAACATGGGGGTCTTCGAAGGCAGCATCCTGAACACCATCAACGGCGAATCCGTCCGCGACCTCCAGCACACTTACGAACTCCTCTACGATGTGAAACAACCGGAATTCACCATACTCGAGTTCGAAAACGACGACCGCCCCCTCGTGATTCCCAGCGCTAACATTGACGCCGTTAACAAACGCATCATGAAGACCAACAACATCCCAACCACTTCTTACTTGGGCGAATAATCACTCTCCTGCTTCCTTTCCATGAAAACCAACACTTTCATCCTCCTTTCGACCTTAGTCCTGGCGACCGGACTCTCTGCGGACTCACCTGAAGAACACGCTCGTGCCATCAGCGAAAAAACGGTAGCTCCCGTTACTATTGGTAAATCAAACCAAGCGGCAACAACAAGCACTCTCGATAGCTTTGTCCGTGTCAATGCCACCATCCAGACCTTTAATGCCGGGCAACCATGGCAGCGTAATGGCCCGCAACGACGGAGCGGTCTAGGCACTCTCATCTCAGCCTCCGAGATTCTAACAACAGCAGAGATGGTCGCGAATCAGACCTACCTCGAACTCGAAAACGCGGACTCCACTCAACGAGTGCAAGCCCAGGTGATCGCGATTGATTACAAAGCGAACTTAGCATTGCTTTCTCCAATTAAAGAGGCTCCTTTCCTCAAGCGGAAAACCCCTCTTCAGTTAGGCACACCTGCCCGTATTGGTGATCTTATCGACATTTGGCAATTCGAGAATAATGGCACGACTTTAAAAACAGTAGCTACGATTCGGGCCGTAGACACCTCCTCCACCTTCATCCCAGGATATTCCTTTCTCATTTATACCCTCAAGGGATCGATGCAGTCAGCCTCTTCTTCCTTCACCCTACCTGCTACCCGCGACGGGAAGTTGATCGGGGTCCTCACCTCCTATGACTCGGAAGATCAAATCTCGGAGGTCATCGCTCCAGAAATTGTGTCCACCTTCTTAAAGGATGCTCGCGACGGAAATTACGAAGGATTCCCTACCCTAGGTTGCGCCACCCGCCGCACCGAGGACGAAGCCTTTCGTGAATACCTCCAACTCTCTCCTCGTGGAGGAGGGCTTTACGTTTCACGCGTCCGCCCCGGGTCGCCCGCCGCCAAAGCAGATTTGCGTGTAGGCGATGTGCTCTTGGCCATTGATCGGAGCAACTTAGATCGTCGTGGTTTCTTCGAACACCCTTCGTATGGCCCCCTGCCATGGACTGTTCTCATCCGGAGTGACAAGATGGTGGGTGATTCAGTCACCCTTCGTGTTTTGCGAGAAGGTCAATTAATGGAACTCCCCATCACCTTAGAAGCACCACAGGCCCCATTAGTCCCTACCCACATCAACGACTCACCACCACCGTTTTTGATCAAAGGTGGATTCGTCTTTCAGGAACTTTCTCGCTCCTACCTACGCGCTTATGGTGACAAGTGGGCCACCCGTGCGCCGCTCTCGCTGATGTATGCCATGGACAATCCAGACAAGTACGAGGAGGACCGCGACAGTATCGTCTTCCTCTCTCGCGTACTACCTAATCCGGTTACTATCGGCTATGATAGTCTGAATGGGATCATTATCAACCAAGTCAACGGAAAATCTGTTAGAAATATCACTGAGCTAGCCAACTTCCTAAAGGAAGCTCCCGAAAACGGAATCCACACCATTGAGCTAGACGATACCCCGGGAACCGTCTACCTCGACGCCACTCTCTCTGACCAAGTTGACCAACAGCTTCTCCAGCGAGGTCTCCCTGCCCTCTCTCGTCTCCCAGCAGAAGAGCCCCTTCCCCAACAAGCCGCGACTAACAATGAGTAACTTCGAAAAAAAAGCCCGCGAGGCACTCGCCAACCCGCAAAACGTGGGCGAAATGGAAGACGCGGATTCCGTCGGCACCGTGGGTTCCCCAGATTGTGGAGACATGGTTCGGATGTGGCTTAAGTTTAGCGAAAAAGACGGTAAGAAAGTCATCGATCGCGCCTCCTTCCAAGCCTTTGGCTGTCAGACGGCCATTGCGGTGGCTTCCATGGCGACACAACTCCTCAAGGGAAAATCTGCGGAAGAAGCGGCCGCGCTCAAACCAGAAGATCTCACCGGCGACCTCGGGCCCTTACCACCTATGAAAATTCACTGTGGGCAACTGGTAGAGAACGCGCTCAAGAACGCCTTGGAAGGTACTTCTACAGAAAGTTCCGGCGGCGAAACAATCGCAGCAAACATCGCCCAAAAGCAACCACAAGGCGGGATTCGGATTGTTCCTTTGAGTGAGTAAGAAGAGCTTACTGCGACCTACTTTCGAGAACACACCATTCCGAAGAAGCTTCTTCTGATACAGTCCTTTTGAAGATGCATCTTGCGGTCTTTCAGACCTTAGCATTCCTACTGATAGGGTCATAGCCCTGCGCTACGCTTCGGGCTATGCTGGTATCTGAGCGCTCCTTTGGAGCTATCCTTTGGAGCTATTGAGCGAATCCAGACAACCTTGTGGAGCTACTGTGCGCATCTTAGACAGCCCTGTGGAGCTATTGGGCGAATCCAGACAATCTTGTGGAGCTACCGAGCGCATCTTAGACACCCCTGTGGAGCTATTGAGCGCATCTTAGACACCCCTGTGGCGCTATTGAGCGAATGCAAACACCCTTGTGGGGAATTATCGAGCGAATCTAGACGCCCCTATGGAGCTATCGAGCGAAT
>CALFBF010000035.1 GCA_937949965.1 uncultured Roseibacillus sp. | reverse complement strand
GATAATGTCGTCTTCTGGAAGGCCGCATTCCGCCATGGTTCTGATTTCGGTAGAAATGAGACGAAAAACGAGCTCAAGACCGAGGCGCTGGCGTACGACAGAAGCTCGGAAACGGCCAAAATCGTTTGCATAAGCAAAGTCGACATCGCCGCGTTCCGCTAAGCGTTTTTTCTCCTTTTCTCCGAGGAAGGACATCGCCAATCGCTCGGTATCTTCCGCCGTGAGGGGGGGGTGATCATCCCAGATAGGCGACAGGGTGCCAAAACGGCGCCAAGTCGGAGGGAAGGCAGTCGGGAGATGGACATCCGAGCAATCATACTCGAAGCCAATTTTGAGGTATTCGTCTACGTGGGCCAGAACCTGGTGTTCGGACATAAGTTATTTGAGTTAGAGTTGGCGTGTGGGCACGCTATTGCACACTGTGAGAGTTAAGTTCGGCAAGCTCCATTCCTGCTTTTTTATAGGAGCTTACTTTTGAAGCCATTTGCGTGTTTTCTCAGTTAGCCAGACCCGGGCGATGGGTTGTGTCATTGATAGCGAAAAGGCTAGTAGTTGTTGGGAGATTGTTTTCGTGCTATCTATTGTTTTTTCTTGCTTCTGTTTGCGTTTTGGTTTGAGCAAGAGGACAAGAAGGCAAGAGACCCCAGCGGTAATCATGAGGGTGCGAGCCGGCCGATTTTGGATGGTCGAGGGAAATCGTCCCGCGACCTGCAGCAGGTTTTTGGATTGACTCAGGAGTTGGCGAGTATCGGGCACTTTGACAGTACTCCGATAGTTAGCGAGCTTCTTTACGAGCTCTTGCTTGTCGGTTGAGCTGGCTTGTGTTCTTGGATCCATTCGCGATCGCGTTCGAGTTCAGCGCGGGAGTATTCGAAAAGAGGCCCGCTGGCCTTGATAGTGAGTTTCTGCTTCATCCAAAAGATGATTCCGATGTGAAGACCGGCCACAATGAGGGCCGCAAATTCCCATCCCAGTAAGGGGTGTTTCCCTATCAATCCCAACACTTTTCCAAAGAAAGAAACGAGTGCTGCTAGAATCAGCAAGTAGCTCCCGACGGCGCAGATGAGCACGATGACGATGGGGAGAAGCTTTTCTTTGAGATGGTTGAGAGCCTCAACGGTCTCGATGGAGACGAGCTGTAGACGAGTCCGCAGATAGGCCGTGATCCCTGCCGAAAAGGAGAGGTCGGAATCGTCACCAGGTTCATTCATGGGTGAGTTGTTAGAAATAGCGAACTGAGTCGGAGGGGGGAGGAAGCACTTAGCGGCGGATGATGAGTCCGGCTAAAAATCCTACTACCGCAGCGGCGAGCACCGTTTGGGTAGGATGTTGTCGAATGATGTCTTCGGTGTCGGCATGGAGCTCACGTAAGCGCAGCCGGGTATCCTGCCATTGCTCGCCAGCGGCACTGCGAAGATGTTGCACGTTTTCACCTGCGTTATCTCGGAACTGAACCGTTTTTTCGGAGGCCACTTCACGCAGTTCCTTAGCTTTCTCGGCGGCGACCTCCTTGAGGAGTTTGGCTTTTTCTTCCGCTGTTTGGCTGATTTCTTTGGCCTTCTCGCCAGCTGCCGCACGCAGTTCGTTAGCTGCCTGGAGGTTGGGAGAGGCGGAGTTCGCAGATTCGGCAAGTGGTTCGCTCATAATTTTTTTAAACTGTTCTTCTTTGCGAGGTTGCCAGCACGCTGCCGCACGCGCAAGTCGCATTCTTGATCATACCTCTTCCTTGCTTGGAAAGCGATCTTCCGTGCAGCGCGAGTGTCCTCAGTGGAATCGAGTTGGTTTTTTGGGGACTTCTCGACTACCGTATTTGCGTTGAAAGAAACGAACTTTTTACAACTCAGTAGTGGACGCCGTCTTTGCTATGCTGATTACGGAGATCCCGAGGGACGACCCTTGCTCTACTTCCACGGCTGGCCGTCTTCTCGCTTACAGGGTTTTTTGCTACAGGAGCTCTGTCTGGAGAAAAAGATTCGTCTCATTGCTCCGGACCGACCCGGGGTGGGGCAATCCGATTTCCATCCCGAACGAACCATCGCGGATTGGCCCGAGCTTGTCAGTGAGCTCACCGAGCATCTGGGTTGGGATAAGTTCGCGGTGATGGGAGTCTCTGGCGGAGGACCTTATGCGGTGATGACTGCCGCGGCTTTTCCCGAGCAAGTGGAACACGCAGCGGTCGTTTGCGGAGCTCCTCCCTTGGCTAAGTTTTCTAATTGGAAGGAGATGATGTGGCCCTATCGTGCTCTTTTACAGATTCGTCCTCGGGCTCCATTTTTGATTTCAGGGATTTTGAAAATTTCCGGTTGGATCTCACAGTGTCCCCCCAATAAGCCTCCCATGTCTTGGGCTATGAAGTGGACTGCCAAAGCCGATCGGGAAGCGATGGCCGAGAGCGATTTTGGATTGGTTACGCGCAGTTTCCGCGAAGGAATCTCGGGGGGAACGCATGGCGTGCAAGTGGACGGTGATGTTTATGTTGCTGATTGGGGAATCGATTTTGAGAAAATCACGGTGCCTGTTAGTTTTTGGCATGGAGAAGATGATCGGAACATTCCGTTCTCGATGGTGAGGGAGTATGCCTCGTGGATTCCGACTGCGGAGATGAAGTCCTTTCCTGGTGAAGGGCATTATTCCATCATCGCTCGTTCGCCCGAGATGGTGCTCGAAAGTCTGCGAGAGAAAGAAGGGGCGAGCCTTCGAGCCTGCAGCGGCACTTCACTTTAGCTTACCGGAGGCGCCCTTTGGCGAGGGGGAGGCATTGAAGGATCGGAGGAGGTTCCGTGAGAC
>CALFBF010000034.1 GCA_937949965.1 uncultured Roseibacillus sp. | reverse complement strand
TCGTCCTCGATCAGCTCCACATCGAGCACCTCGGCAACAGCCTCGCGAGTGACATCATCGCTGGTAGGACCGAGTCCACCGGTGACGATGAGCGCGTCGCAGCGAAGAAGAGACTCCCGCAAAGCCTCATGAATAGCTTCGCCATCGGGCACAGTGGTCTGGCGTTGCACCCGCAAGCCCATTTTGAGGAGTTCTTGCCCCATCCAGTGGCCATGAGTGTTGAGAGTAGATCCGAGGAGAAGTTCCGTTCCGGTATTGAGAATCTCGATGCGCACGGAGGCAGCTTCGTTCTTTTTTGCAAATGCACAAATGTTGATTTTACCGAAGGCAAAAACAGGGTCTCTAGGCGAAAACTAGACCGAAAACGCCTCCCAGAGCCCAATTACGCTTTTTTTTCATTTCACAATTCCCCATTTTGCCTCAGTTTCCGCGCCCCGCCGGTGCAAGTCCGGTTCGTCTTTATGAATATCTCGGTTCAAAAACAGCCCCAGTGCCAAGCGACGCTCGAAGTAGAAATTCCCGGCGAGGTCGTTTCCACGGAACGCAAGCAGCTCGTGCAATCCTTCCTCAAGCAGGCCAACATTCCCGGTTTCCGCCCCGGCAAGGCTCCTCTCAAAGTTATCGAGAAGCGCTTCGGGAAAGACATTGAGGAAGAATTGAGTGGTCGCCTCATGGACAAAGCCTTCCAAGAAACACTCAAGGAAGACGAATCCCTGAAAGTGATCAACGTCAAGTGGCCGGACAACTTGGAACACCAAAGCGATGGCTCCGCGCTGATGAAAGCGGAGTTGATTTTGGCGCCAGAATTTACGCTCCCCGAATATAAAGGACTCACGGTTGAAGTCCCGAAAACGGAGGTCACTCCTGAAGTCATCGAGGAACAACTCGAAACCTTGCGCTCCCGCCAAGCAACCTTCGAAGACATCGAGGATCGTGGCGTGGAAGAGGACGATATCGTAGTCATCGACTACACCGGAACTTGCGAAGGCAAGCCCGTCTCCGAAGTCGCGGGTCAACCTGTCCCACAAGTGGAGAGCGGAGAAGAATTTTGGCTCAGAGTGGATGAAGAATCCTTCCTGCCCGGCTTTGCCACTCAGCTTATTGGACTAAAAGTTGGTGAAGAGAAAGAAGTCACCGTTTCCATCCAAGAAGACTTCCCTCTTGAGAGCCTTCGCGAGAAAGACCTCGTCTTCCAAATCACGATAAAGGGATTGAAGGCTCAAGTTCTCCCTGAAGATGACGCCCTCGTAGAGGCAATGATGCCGGGCGGCTCGATCGACGACATCAAGGAAACAATCGGAGCCCAAGCTCGCCAGCAACTTGAACGCCAGACCGCAGAGTTCAAAGAAGGCAAGCTACTGGAGCAAATCGCGGAAGCGGTCGACTTCGATCTCCCGGAAGACTATGTCAATTCAGAGACCCAAGGACAGGCTGACCAGATGGTAGAAGAAGCGATGCGCCAAGGCCTCAGCCAAGATCAGCTCGAACAAGAGAAAGAACAGATTTTCGAAACTGCTGGTGCTCGCGCCCGCAACAATTTGAAAATCCAATTCCTCCTCGGCGAGATTGCACAAGAGGAAAAAATCGCAGTCCCTGACAACGAACTTCTCCAAGCAATCACCAGCATGGCTAAGCGTGAAGGCAAGCCCCTCAAAGCCTATATCAAACAACTCCAGCGCGAACGCCGGATGGACTCCTTAAGGAACCAAATGCTGATCGGCAAGACCGTTGACTTCTTGCTAGAG
The DNA here is from genome assembly GCA_937949965.1 of uncultured Roseibacillus sp. Taxonomy (GTDB): domain Bacteria; phylum Verrucomicrobiota; class Verrucomicrobiia; order Verrucomicrobiales; family Akkermansiaceae; genus Roseibacillus. The sequence continues at coordinate 8,338 of CALFBF010000034.1, read as the reverse complement.
AACGCGAACTTCGTGGAAGTCGAACCAAACGAAAATGACAACGAATCAAATTCCGATGACTAATTCATCTTCACAAGCCCCCAGCAACAACTACTACGTCCCCACCGTCATCGAGCAAGATGGTCGTGGCGAGCGAGGCTACGATATCTACTCTCGCCTCCTCAAGGATCGCATCATCTTTATCGGAACTGGCATCGACGACTTCGTGGCCAACTCCGTGATTGCGCAGTTGCTTTTCCTCCAGATGCAGGACCCCAAGAAGGATATCCACATCTACATCAACTCCCCCGGAGGTTCGGTGACCGCCGGCCTAGCCATCTACGACACCATGCAGTTCATCACCTGCGACGTGAACACCTACTGCATCGGAATCGCGGCTTCGATGGGAGCCGTTCTCCTCACTGCAGGAACGAAGGGTAAGCGCTTTTGTCTACCAAACTCGCACGTGATGATTCACCAGGTCTCTGGTGGTGCACAGGGAACGGCTGCGGACGTGGAACGCACCATTGGCTTCATGTTCAACCTCAAGAAACGCCTCAACAAGATCCTCTCCGATCACACTGGCAAGACCGAGGAAGAAGTGGAACGTGATGCGGACCGAGACAACTACATGTCTGGCGAAGAGTCCGCCGCTTACGGACTCGTCGACAAAGTGCTTGAGAACCGCTCCGAGCACCCAGTGATTGCTCCTGCGGAGTAATCCTCGCCGATCATATTTTTACCCTAAAAAGCGCTACTACGGTCATCGTAGTAGCGCTTTTTTAATATCGGAGAATGCTAATTACGAATTGAGTTCACCGCTCTCCTCAATACGTCGGAGGACTTCTTGGTAGCCTTCCATCACATTACCAAGGTCCTGGCGGAAGCGATCCTTATCGAGCTTCTTACCCGTCTCGACATCCCAGAGACGGCAGGTGTCAGGGCTCACCTCATCGGCGAGCACGATTTCACCGGAGTTGAGGCGACCGAATTCGATTTTGAAATCGATGAGGCGGAGACCTACTTTGAGGAAAAACTCCTTGAGGACCTCGTTCACGATAAGAGCCTTCTCCTTGAGTTCGGCGCATTCGGCTTCGGTCGCCAGTCCCATTTCGCGTGCGTAGTCGTCATTGATAAGAGGATCACCCAGTTCATCAGACTTATAGCTGAACTCCACGATAGGTTGCTTGAAGGGAGTCCCCTCCGCCACCCCGAGGCGTTTACTGAAGCTTCCCGCTGCCACATTACGAACGATGACCTCCACCATGAGAATCTCCACCTTCTTCACCATGAGATTAACTTCATCCCCATCGGCTGCGAGGTGAGTTTTCACTCCTTTTTCTTCTAACATCCGGTAAAGGAGTAGTGTGATGGCCTTATTAAGATGCCCCTTGCTCTCGAAGACTGCTTTCTTCTCCGCATTGAAGGCCGTGGCCTCATCCTTGAATTCCATACGGAGAATTTCTGCCTCGTCAGTTTGATAGAGACGTTTCGCCTTGCCCTCGTAAAGTGGTTCCATCCCCTTTGCTAGCGGCCCGAAGCGAAGTCGAAAAGCCCGAAATCGGCTCCATGACCCAAAGGTGTCTTTTGACACCTTCTTAAAATAGCGCAAGCTCCCTCAATGCCTCCCTCAGCTACCCTCCGCAGTCTCTGCCGTGCCCCCGAAATCGGTGCCAACTCCTACTTCCTCACTTTCGGAGAAACCCGGGTAGTCATTGATGCTGGCCTACACCCCAAAGAGGATGGGGAAGAGGCCATCCCACGCTTCGACCTGCTCGATACCGACTCGGTGGATGCCGTCTTCATCTCGCACGCTCACCTCGACCACGTCGGCACCCTGCCCGTCCTCCAGCGAGAACAGCCCCACGCCCGCGTCTACATGACCCCCGAGGTGGTCGACCTTGCCAATGCCCTTTTGCACAACTCAGTCAATGTGATGACCAGTCAAGGAGACGAACTCGGCATCGACGCTTACCCTCTCTTCACCCACGGCGATCTCGATGAACTAGATCAAGTCTGGCAAGGACGCCCCTATCGCCAAACCTTTGACCCCGTCTGGGACAAAGATCTCCAAGTCACCTTCCGCGATGCGGGGCATGTTCTCGGCTCGGCGGGAATTCTCCTCGAAGGCGCAGGCAAGCGCGTCTTCTACACCGGTGATGTCCAGTTCCGTGACCAAAGCCTGATCAGTGGCGCTGACTTCGACGAACTGGGACCTCTCGACACTCTCATCGTGGAAACCACACGTGGCCGCACCCCGAGCGAACCGGGCTTCGATCGCGAAGAGGAAGTCGCTCGTCTCATCTCGGACCTCACCGAGACCATGCACCGGAATGGCTCAGCCCTGATTCCCGTATTCGCAATGGGAAAGACACAAGAAGTGCTAACCATGATTCAAAACGCAAAGGAATCTGGCGACCTCCCTGATGTCCCAGTGACCATTGGCGGCCTGTCTACCAAGATGACTAACATCTACGACCGCTACGCCAGTAACAAGAACCGGAAACGACCGGACTTCCGCATCCTACGCGACATGGATCTGAGAGCAGGTACCCGGCGACGTGGGAAGTCGGTGCCCATCCGCTACCAAGAACAAGCAATCTACGCCCTCTCTAGTGGCATGATGTCTGAGCATACCGTGTCAAACACCTTTGCGCGATCATTCCTACCCAATCCTGCGAATTCACTACACTTCGTCGGCTACTCGGACCCCTCGACTCCGTCCTACCACATTCGCCAAGCCAACACCGGTGACCTCGTCAGCCTTGATAAGGCGAAAGATCCAGTCCCGCTCAATTGCGATGTGAAGGAGTATAATTTCTCCGGACATGCTGATCGCGAACATTTGTTAGACTTTATCATCAAGAGTCAAGCTCGTCAGATTTTTTTAGTTCATGGAGACTTGGAGTCTTCACAATGGTTCCAGGAAGAACTCGCTCGCCAGATGCCTAACAGCGAAGTGATCATCCCCCTCCCAGGTGAAGACTACAATCTCTAGCAGCAAACAAAAACGGAGGAATATCACTCCCTCCATCGGCTATTCAATCCCAAAAACTACGACGTAAATCGTAGTCCAGAATTATCCCGCCTACTTATTCTTAAGTTCTTCTACTTCTTTGCGAAGTTTTTTGAGTTCTACCCGCATCTCACCGACTTTACGAAGGTTAACGACCTGCTTCTTCTCTTTCTTGAGAGTCTGAAAAGGATTTCCCCAATAGACACCGGGGTTCGTGATGGACTTGGTCACTCCTGTCCGAGCTGCCAAAACCACGTTATCAACAATCTCAAGGTGACCTGCGATTCCGGTCTGGGCGGCAATAGTCACATTGTTTCCAATGGTACAACTGCCTGCGATCCCCACTTGAGCAACTACAAGACAGTGCTTGCCAATAACAACATTGTGTCCAATTTGGACAAGATTATCAATCTTGGTCCCTTCTCCGATAATAGTCTTTCCAAACCGAGCACGGTCAATAGTCGAGTTGGCACCGACCTCGACATCGTCACCTAGCACCACAATCCCAAGCTGAGGAATGGAACGATGCCGACCTGCACTCGGTTCGTAGCCAAAGCCCTCCGCACCAATCACGACCCCAGGCTGTAGGTGAACCCGATCACCAATCACACAACGCTCGCGTACGCTCGCATTGGAGTAGAGTATACAATCCTTCCCAATCACCGCATCGCGCTCGATGACGACACCAGGCCCAATCTCAGTCCCCGGCCCGACTTGTGCCCCTTCTTCCACAACCGCATTGGCTCGGATCATAGTTCCTTCCACTTGTGCAGACTCTGCGACAAAGGCAGTAGGATGAATCTTGGGTTCAAAAAAACGCTTTTTCTGCAACTCTTCCAGCACTTGACTAAAGGCAATAGAAGGATTCTCGACATCAATGACGACCATACCCTCGCGAGCAATAGGAGCCTGCGCCGAGGTAATGACCGCACCAGCCTTGGTCGCCAAATAATCGTAGAGATACTTCTCGTTGCCGAGAAAGCTCAAGTCTTCCGGCCCAGCATCGGTCAGCGCTGCAAAGCCCTTAATTCGGAAGCCTGGATCACCGACACGAAGATGTCCTTCACAGAGGGTGACAATTTCAGAGACGGTTAAGTTCACTGAGAAATAGGATCGCTTAGATAAATGCTTTAATTAGAAGGCTCGTTCTTATTCAGTTCAGCCAAAAGGCTTTCAGTGATGTCATAGGTGTCCTTCGAATAGAGAACAACCGGCACTTGGGTCGTGCTGTTACCTGATTTGTCATAAACAAAGTCGTAGTCCTCAGCTTTCGCCTTTTCCTCAAGAAGCTTCGTAATTTCTTCCAAAATCCCGCGCATTTGACGCTGCATCTCTTCCTGCACCTGACGACGCTTGCGGTCGAGGTACTCTTTAAGAGATCGGCTCATCGCAATGCCTTCCTGCTGCTTGAGCTGAAGTTGCTCATAAATCTCCTTCTTGCGAGCTTCGTTAAGGGAAGGATCTTCAAACTGCTTACGAAGGGTAGAAATCTCTTCCTCAAGCTCCTGAATTTGCTTTTGTTTCTCGTTATTCGCCTTGGTCAATAAGGCCTGCTTTTCATTAAGCTCTCCTTGGGCTTCCTCAGTGCGGTAGTAATCCTTGAGGAGGCGCTTCATGTCAACAGTAGCAACCTTCAGATCCTGTGCTGCAACAGTAGCAAAGGACATCAGAGAAAAGAGGGCTGCGAAAAGAATTCCGGTCTTCATAATTTTTGTCTTTAAGTGGGTAGGGATTGATTTCCTAGGCGAGAGAAGGTGGTCAGCTTTTTGGCTTCCGTCAACGATTCTGGTAGACTTTTAGCGACTTCTCTCTCTCCCTTTGCTTAATTCTTTTTTCATCATCTCGGTCAAATCCACAGCATCGCGCGTATAGAGGATGGGCAGCATTTGGTTCGAATTTTTCCCCGAGATATCGATTACGAGGTCATACCCCTCGGTTTCGGCTCGTTGAGCAACCAGTTCGATAATTTCTTTCAAAATCCCTGCCATTCTCCCCATCATCTGCTGATTCAGCTTTTTGGTTGCCTGTTCACGCTCAGCATTCTTGGCCGCTTCCGCTCTTTTCAACTCTTGATTGTAGATGGGGAGTTCTCTACGCATTTCCGCAATGAGCTCGTCGGAGGCCTTGCCCTCTCGAATCGAGAGCAGACGCTTCTCCACGATTCGTCGCCGTTCTAGAATCTGATTCTGTGCGAGTTGGCTCTCTTTCTGAATATCGGCCCGCGCAACACCGATTTCTTGCTCAGCCAAGAGAGTTTTCCGATAATCTCGAAATAGGCTCTGAATATTGACCTTGCCAACCCTCAGAGGACTCTTCGCCGTCGTAGATTCATTACTAGGAACCTCCTGCCCCCACAAAAGATTCGATAGGAAGAAAACACTGAGTAAATAACGGCCTATCACAGGGCAAAGTTCAAAGTTGTCACGCCCTTGTCGCAAGAGGAAACTCCTTCACCACTGTCATTCAATGAACACCTCCACCACCCCGTCCGAACTCCGAGAGGCACGCGCGCATTGGCAAGCCCCGATCGCCTTTGTACCCACGATGGGGGCCTTGCACCAAGGTCACCTCAGCCTCATCCAGCAAGCACGCGAGATCGTCGGCGAGGAAGGAACAGTAGTGGTTTCCATCTTCGTTAACCCTCTTCAATTTGACCGCCCGGATGATCTGAAAAATTATCCCCGCACCTTGCCCGAAGACCTTCGCTACTGTCAGGAAGAAGGGGTCGATCATGTCTTCCACCCCTCCTCGGCAGACTTCTATCTCGGAGACCATTCCATCCAAGTCCTCGAAAAAAAACTAGCGACTCATCTCTGCGGAGCCAGCCGAACGGGTCATTTCGACGGAGTCTGCACCGTCGTCCTCAAGCTCTTCAACCTCGTCCAACCAAGTCATGCCCTCTTTGGTAAAAAAGATTATCAACAACTCGCCATCATTCGCCGCATGGTGCGTGATCTCTCTTCGCCGGTAGAAATTATCGGGATCGAAACCCACCGCGAAAGCGACGGACTCGCCCTTTCTTCTCGCAATCGTAATCTAACCGCCAGAGATCGCGCAGACGCTCCTCGCCTACGTAAGGCCCTCCTCGCAGCACAGAATCTAGCAGCCACCGGGGAGCGACAACCCGCACGTTACTTGGCTGCCGCACAACAACAATTAGCAGGAGCCCCCGTTTCCTTCCGACTCGATTACCTCGAACTCGTTTCGCAAGACACCCTCCAACCATTAAGCACTCTCAACGAGAGAGCGGTCATCGCTATCGCGGCCTTCTACGGTGAAGTCCGCCTCATCGACAACATCGAGATCGATGCCGCGTGAATCCGTCATCCCCTCTTTTCCCTCTTGGAGGCCACCCTTAGTCCAGTTCATGCTCCCCACACCATGTTAGCCTTCTCCACCTGTTGGAATAACTCCCGCCATAGCGATGGTGAAGAAATGGTAGACGAGATCCTAGAACTCGGCTTCGATCATCTAGAACTCTCCCATGGGATGACGATCGCCAAGCTCCCCGGCCTCCAGCGAGCTTACCGCGCCAACAAGTTCACTTGTGTCGGAGTCCACAACTACTTCCCATCACCGACGGAAGTCATGATCGACGCCCCCGATGCATACGAATTCACCTCCTATCGAACCAACGAACGACAGCGAGCACTCGACATGACCTACAAGACCCTCGATGTCGCAGCCGAGTTCCAAGCCAAGTATCTCGTCCTCCACATGGGCTCCATCCCACAAATGCCGCATAAAAAGTGGACTGGTCAACTCACCCAAATGGTAAAGAACGGCGAACAAGACAGCCCCACCTACAGCAAACACAAGCTCAAGTGTGTCAAGAAACGGGAGAAACATGGCTTACTCTACTTTCAGCGAGCCTGTGAAACCCTCGAAACCCTCTCCAAACGTGCTGATGAATTAGGCATCAAGCTCGCCGTTGAGTCCCGGTCTAAATTCGAAGACATGCCCACCGAACGCGAAATGGTCCTGCTGCAAGAGCACTTCAAGGACCACCCCAACATCGTATATTGGCACGACTTTGGACACGTGCAACTAAAGCACAACCTCGGCCTGTTAGATCACGCCGATTGGCTACGCAAAATGCAGCCCTATCTCTACGGTGCGCACGTCCACGATGTTGAATGGCCCGCCCGAGACCACCGCGTCCCCTTCATGGGCGAGCTCGATTACCGAAAACTCTTCCCCTACTTCCCACCCAAGGCCCCACTAACTTGGGAACTCTCCCCCACCCGGAAGGCAGCTCAAATCAGCGGCGCACTCGAAATCTGGAAAAAACTCTTTCCGGAAACAATTGTGCCACGAGTTTAGCTCAGTAAATTCCACCCTAACAATTTAAAACCCTCGGCGTCATTCCTCCCTTGCTCAAAAAACTGTCTATAACGTAGGCAGGGTTGGGCACCTCATTTCCCAATCGCAATAGCGCTAGAATCAGCTCCGCACGCACACCCCCGACTGCGCGTTACCAGCACGGCAGCAGGCGGATGGCATGGTCAGCTTGACGGACAAGGGCGCGTAAGCGACCGGTGACAGGAGAGCAGGCTGACGGGCGACACCGAAGCAAAGGAACTTTCAAATCGACTCCACGCGAGGGCTGGCGCGATTTCCTGCTTTTGTGTTAATTTCCACCTTTCCAGGCGACAGCCGTGCAGCATACGAACCATCTAACAGACCTCCCCTCGTAAGCTCACCGCCCTCAAAACCCCACCCCTCCTTGCTCTTCAATAAAAGGCGTGTCCTTCTGTAATTTACAGCGCAGCTCCGAAATCACAAGATCCCAAATACGTAAAAAAAAGTAGCCACTATAGAGGTGAAAAATATATGAAACTTAATTCTATTGCACCCCATTCTGATCATTATGTATAAATACAAAGGAATCCACAAGGAAAAACTAAGTATAAACTGAAGGATATCTTTCATCACCGCAAACCTTAGGAACAACAACCGTCTATACAATCCTCATAAGCATTCTGAATCGCATCAAAAGCCTGAGCCGAATGACCTGCTACAACTGCTTCGCATGCACCTCGCCATGCAGCAACAGCGCCAGGAACCCAGGGCAACTCCATTTAAGAAATACCCATAAGTGACTCAAGATAAGAGTTATCCATGAGAGCGTATAATCGCCTTCCTCGGAGGGCTTCTTTCGGGTGTTTTTTATCGAGCTTGAGAATGTTTAACGTAATTCGTCGTAGGGTTGAGAGATTCGCTGCCGCATGCCCCGTTCGGGCACGGCAGGCATCTTCTTTAAAAACAACATCCAAAACCCAATGACACCGGTTTTCGATCCCCCAATGACTTCGACTGTATCTCAGCGCTTCCTTAGCGTCG
>CALFBF010000033.1 GCA_937949965.1 uncultured Roseibacillus sp. | reverse complement strand
GTAACGAAGTCCATGGCGTCGTTGATGGACGACAAGAGTAGAACTGCGTCACAAAGAATGAGACTTTCAATCAGAGTTTTTAAATAAAGGAATTTCTTTAATGAGTAAAATGAAGAACTCGGTTGCAACCTTTCTGGCAATTTTTACTACCGCAGTCGCAAACCCGATTGCGGTTGATAGCAATGCTTACGAAGCTGAAAAGGCTTGGGAAAGGTGTCTCTGTGCGATCGGAGAAACTGAATCCTCTATTTCTTGCGCAATTGGCTACAAACTCAGCAGCTGGGATCAGCAGGCCAAATATTTGAATGTTACTTTACCTGTCTTTGGCAACTTTGCCGGGAATGAGACGCTTCCTAAGCTCGAGGTGAAAGGGAAGCTTATCGAAGCGACGAGAAGGAACAAGGAGGTCACAAAGGGGTTTCGAAAGTCTTTTGAAATCGCTTCATCGATTCCTTTAACTCTTTACTCTTATCGCATTCCAGTGGGCCGTGCAGAGGATTCAGTCACTTTAATATTCACCTACCGTCAAAGACATTGTGCAGGTGAGTTCTTGTATCTCCCTTTGTTTGAAAGCGGAAAAACCCCAAAAACAGAGCACGGGTTCTCGCTAACAACCTTTCCTCTCAATCCTGAAACTTCCTTGAAATTGAAAAGTCGCCATCAACATGTTCAGACCAAAGGACCGACACGAATCACCTTGTCCCTCAACCATGGTGATCTGATTCGCATTGGCTTCTCAAAAAGTTAGCCTCATTACGGTTGCAGGAGTAAGTAGCCATATTTTTGAGAGTGTTGGCATGTGTGTCCAGCTCATGCCCATTACCGGAATTCCACTCCCATTACTCAGTTACTCCGGAACCTTCGTCCTCATCTGCATGTTCTTGCTCGGGCTCGTGCAAAGTATCTGGGTCCATCGTAACGAAGTCCATGGCGTCGTTGATGGACGACAGGGGTAGAACTGCGTCACAAAGAATGAGACTTTCAATCAGAGTTTCTAAACAAAGGGTTTTTCGAAGCGATTGCAGGTATAGGTATTGCTATGATTGTTCTGACCGCAAGCGAGGAGTTAGATAAGCAGTCCCACAGGTAATCCTTGAACACTGTCACGGAGGTTTCTTTGGCAGAGTCCGCTGGTTAGACTAGGCTATTGACAATGGCGCGGATCGATTACCCGGAGATAGTGGGGGACCTGATTGGGGAATTGAAGAGATTACCCGGGGTTGGCCCTCGAAGCGCTGAGCGGATTGCGATCTGGCTCTTGCAAAGTGAACGGGCCAAACCTCTCGAACTCGCGGCTGCACTGCACAATGCCGAAACTGAGATCGTGAATTGTGAAATCTGTGGATTCTTTGCCACCAAAGCAGGTTGCCCAGTCTGTAATGATCATCGACGAGATGACCTTCGTATTTGTGTAGTTGAACAACCGGCAGAAGTTCTTCCGCTAGAACGATCGGGAGTCTTCCAAGGGCGTTACCATTGTCTCGGGGGTAAGCTGTCTCCGCTTGATAATGTGACTCCAGATGATCTCAGGATTAGTGCTCTACTAAAGCGGGTCTCGGATAACGAATTCCCCGTCGAGGTGGTGCTGGCCGTTGGTGCTGATGTGGAGGGAGAGGCGACCGCAAGCTATCTCGCACAGGCCTTGCAGGGGCAAAATTGTCAAGTGACTAGGCTAGCGCAAGGCTTACCTGCTGGAGGTGGTTTGGAGTTTGCGGACGATCTTACCTTGGCTCGCGCCTTCGAAGGACGAAAGAACCTCTAAAAAATATTCAACTAACTTTGAACTTCGCCAGGGGTGGAGAGTCTTAACTACTGAACATCGCATTGGAACACGGTGTTCAACTTCATAGAAATGGTTACTGACAGTTTGAGTTAGCTTTCGTCCGTGAGTGCGGATCCGGAAGTGACGACAACAACGCCGCTGAGCTCGAGTGAGTTCGGCGGCGGTCTTATTTCTAGGCAGAGCGTTTTTGACTAAATTTCAGGTGTTAGATACTCTTAATTTTCACTCGCAGGGGCAGTGCTCTGATTCAGACGCGTTAGCACGAGCTGAGTAATGTCTGTTTTTTCTCGAATATAAATGAGGGGAGAAGTTTGCGAAGAGGTGGAACCTGCCGTTTCTAACACAAGGTCGAATCCTTTTTCTTTACCAATGAGCACGATTTCTTTGTGAACCTCTCCAATTAATCTTTCGACTGTTTCCACGAGTTCTTCTGTTGCGTCGAGCTTGTCTTTTCGGAGGTGCTCGTTGACATTTTTGATGAGAGCTTGGTGCTCAATAGCGAGGGTATTGAATTCATTTGCCGCTTTTTCGCGAGTCTTGATAGGGCTGGCCTTGTCGCGTACGATACGGGCAAGATCTTGCATTTTCTGATCCATTTCCTGCACTGCTTGCGTGCGAGGCGAATTCTTAAGCGCTTCGAGACGCTCACTGATTTGACGCTCGATTTCAATCTTGCGTTGGTATCCTTGATAAATCTTGTCCATATCAACGACCGCAATACGCGGACTTGCGGCGAGGGTGAGCGGACAAAGGAGGAGGAAAAGAAGACGAAACACTCTACAAGAATGTCTCTGCGCAAAGGCGCTGTCGAGGGACTGATCTGTCACGAAAAGAGATTGCTTAGAAGTCAAAGTCTTCGCCGATCGGTTCTTGAAGTTGGACCTCGCTAATAAGCCATTTGCCTTGCTTTTTTTCCCAATGAAACCGGACAGGAACTGTTTGTGGATAGGCGATGTTATCTCTCAGCACGAGATCCATCATGATTGTTGCATCCATTTCCGCACGGTCTGGAGATTGTAATTTTACAAAAAAATCTCCTGTCCGTTTAGCTTGGCACTTTTTAGCAGCAGCGCGTAATTGGTTCAGGTAGAGTTCTCTCAAGTCACTGGGAGTAACGGTTCCGGTAATGATGGAATTGCCCGCGCCCGAGAACTCGACTTCATTAGCAAAGTGAGTTGCAAAGTTGTCGGCGTCGCTTTCGAAGCCTCCTAATGAGATTGCCCCAAAGGTGAGAGAGTCTGTTAGAGAATCGAGTCGCCGTTCTAAAACCTTGGGGGCAGAAAAGTAATAATACGTAAAGCTGGCAATCACTAGCAGGGCAGTAAAAAGGAAAGAAACTTTCTTCATGGCAGTGAATAGAACATGGGGGAAAGCGACATTGCTCTCAAATGCTATTTCTTAGAAAGAAGGGCTTCGAGCTTCAGAGAAACAAGATTTTTCACGTTTGAGACGAATTCTGTGCTATGCGGTTAGGAAAAATTATCTAGGGTATTTTTCATGAAGGAAAAATTGCGCCAGGGTGCGCTCCTATTGTTAGCAGGTGTTGTGGCGGCTGGAGCTCAGAGCGAGGAGGCCGTTACCGGAGGTAAACCGAATGTCCTGATGATTGCGATCGATGATCTGAATGATTGGGTTGGTTTTTTAGAAGGGCACCCACAGACTTTGACTCCGAATCTTGATCGCCTGGCTAAACAGGGGATGGTTTTTGAGAATGCGCATTGTACTGTGCCTTCATGTAATCCATCTCGATCAGCAATCATGAGCGGGATTGCGCCTTGGGTTTCTGGTCTTTACTCCAACTCGCAAGTGATGAGAGAGAACGAAGTCTTAAAAGATGCGGTGATGATGCCAGAGTATTTTGGTGAACACGGTTATTACACACTCTCTCGGGGCAAGATTTTTCATCATCACGATCTCGAAAAAGAGTCCTGGCATTATTGGAGTAATCAAAGAAAGGATAAGATCGAGGTGCCTAAAGAAGAACTAACCGACATGAGTCCTTATGCAGGAGTGGAGATTGTAGGAGAACTTCTTCCCAAGCGGAAAACGCAAGTTAAGTGGTCTTCTACCCAAGAACCCAAGGAGCTAACTCGTGACTATCAGAATAGTATTTGGGCCGCTCAATGGTTGCTGGGAGAACGTAAGGAGGAGAAGGAGAAACCTTTTTTTATGGCTTGTGGTATCTTTCTTCCCCATCTCCCCTTTACTGTGCCAGCAGAGTACTTTGAACGAATCAAGCTGGAGGACGTGACCCTTCCACCTATCAAAGAAGACTACAAGGACGGTGAGGTTCTTGCTAAGCCAACTCTCGAGTATAAGGATGCTAGGGAAAAGGGATTACGTGAAGAGGTCGTCTGGGCTTATCTTGCAAGTATTGCTTATGCGGACGATTGTGTAGGACACATTCTCGATGCTCTTGAGAAAAGTCCTCACCGAGACAATACAATCGTGGTGCTTTGGAGTGATCATGGTTGGCATGTTGGCGAGAAAATGCGTTATAAGAAAACAACTCCTTGGGAGCGGGCGACACGTTCTCCCTTCATCATCAAAGCTCCGGGAATGAAGCCTGGCAGAACTAACCGCCCTGTTGGTCTGTTAGACATGTTTCCTACTCTTGTTGATCTCACTGGTATTCCCTCTAAGAAGGAACTCAGTGGTCGCAGTCTTAAAAAACTGCTCATCAAACCCGATACAAAGTGGCCTCATCCTGCGATTACACAAGTGGGCGGTCGGACCTTCTCACTACGTTCGGAACAGTATCGCTATATTGTGAATGGTCGTAACGAACCTCAACTTTTTGATCTCGTTGCTGACCCCAGTGAATGGGAAAATCTAGCGCGCGATGAGGCTTATGCTGAGGTTATGGCTACTTTCGAGAGCCAAGTCCCTGTAAAACTCAATTAAAGTTATTTCCAAGTGAGACTAACAGAGTGGAGTAGTGGTAAACCGTTGAAGACAGACGGAACTCATTTGAGAAAATGATTAAGGAGTGATCCCCTTACGCTGCCTGCAAGATCTCACTAATGAAAATCGTTGTAAATAAGATGATAAATGTTCAGCAATTCTTCTTCTCGATTTTTCTCTTGCCCTTTGGGAGCAGCACTTCTTTTGCTAACAATTTGCTAAATGAAGAGGGCCTCACTGGGTGGACGATTGAACCCAGCGATGAGCAATTGGAGCATTGGATGCTCAAGGATGGAAACTTGATCGGAGAGAACTTGGATCAAAAGAAGTCTGTCCTATGGACAGTTGAGGAGTTTGCGGACTTTGAACTTTCGCTAGAATACAAAACTCCGTCGGAAGATTACGATTCAGGGGTTTTCATACGGGGTCATTCACATCAGGTGCAAATTGGTATTTCTCGTTCTCTTAAGAAAGACCTAACAGCTTGCATTTATGCACCGCAAGATGGTAAGGGAGGTTATCCTGCACAGACGGATAAAGTTGCCCAGTTTCACCGAGTGGGGGACTGGAACCAGCTTCGTGTTCGAGTGCTTGGAAAGCGAATTCAAACTTTTCTCAATGGGGAACTCTTCGTCGATTATCTCGGAGAAACAATCCCTGCCAAGGGACCGATCGGGCTCCAGTTGCACGCTGGACTTCATCAGAAGATGCTCTTTCGGAAGCTGTCTGTTAGAAAACTTACCGAAGACGAATCAGCAAAAGCGGCGAAACCAAATGTGATCATCATCTATGGTGACGACGTGGGATACGCAGACCTTGGGTGCTATGGTTGCAAGAAAATCCCGACTCCCAATCTCGATCGACTCGCATCAGAGGGGCTTCGGTTCACTGATGCTCATTGTGCCGCTGCCACCTGCACTCCTTCCCGTTATTCCCTTCTCACCGGAGAGATGGCCTTCCGAAAGCCCGGGACGGGGATTCTACGCGGAGATGCCGCGATGGCGATTTCACCGGATCAGTTCACCATGGCCGATCTTTTCAAGAAGGCAGGATATACCACTGGAGTAGTAGGAAAGTGGCATCTGGGTCTCGGAGACGGCAAGACCATTATTGATTGGAACAAGGCCATCAAGCCAGGACCCTTAGAGTTAGGGTTCGACTATTGCTTCATGTTGCCTTCGACCAACGACCGTGTGCCTTGTGTCTACCTAGAGAATCACCACATCGTTGGTTTGGACCCTGCCGATCCTCTCACTGTTTCTTATCGTAAGCGAATTCCTGAGGAAGTTCCAGGAACGGAGTATCCCGATGGGCGCGATGACCCAGAGGCCATGACCTACTATAAGAATACACACGGTCATAATATGACGGTGATTAACGGAGTGGGTCGGATAGGGATGATGAAGGGGGGTAAATCGGCGCTCTGGAACGATGAAGAAATGGCCGATAAGCTCGTCGCTAAAGCTCGCGACTTCATCATCGCTCAAGAGGAAGACCCATTTTTCCTCTTCTTCTCTTCGCAAGATATTCACGTTCCGCGCACGCCTCATCCCCGGTTCCGAGGGAAAAGTGATCTAAGTTATCGCGGTGACGCGATGGTCCAACTCGACTGGACTACAGGCGCGTTAATGGAAGTTCTCAAAGAGCAAGGACTAGCCGAGAACACCATCATCATCTTTAGTAGTGACAACGGTCCGGTCTATGATGATGGCTATGAGGACGGCACTACGGTCCAGACTTCTCAAGAAGAAATTGATAGAGGACACGATGGCTCAGGGGTCTACCAAGGTGGCAAGTATCAGCTCTACGAGGGAGGCACCCGGGTGCCTTTCATCCTGCGATGGCCACAAGGAGTCACCCCGGGGGTGTCAGATGCTTTGGTGTCTCAAGTGGACTTACTCAGTAGTTTTGCTCAGTTCCTGCAAGTTGAGCTTCCAGCGAAAGCAGCGATTGATAGCCGAGATTTCCAAGCTGCTTTTTTTGGTGAAGATAAAAAGGGAGCCGAGATTATCTTGGAGCAAGCAGTTGCGGTCGGTATTCGTA
Organism: uncultured Roseibacillus sp.; assembly: GCA_937949965.1. Taxonomy (GTDB): domain Bacteria; phylum Verrucomicrobiota; class Verrucomicrobiia; order Verrucomicrobiales; family Akkermansiaceae; genus Roseibacillus. Next base: position 14,244 of record CALFBF010000033.1, on the reverse strand, counting down.
AGGGAGACTGGAAATACTTCGAAGGTTGGGGCGCTCACAAATCTGTTCGCCCCAAAAACTGGAAAGACAAAGGTCAACTTTACAACCTGGCAGAAGACGCAGCTGAACAGAATAACCTTGCTGAAAAGTTCCCTGAGAAAGCGGCTGAATTAGCTGAGCTGTTAGAGAAATTCCAAAGTGCTGGCCTTGCCGAGTAATTACTCTGTCAGAAGACAAGCAACTCAGGCTTACTAGGATGCCTGAGTTGCTGCCACTCCCTTGGCGATCAAGGAAGCGCTAACGAAGGCATGAAAGAGAGGGTGGGGGAAGTTAGGCTTTGAGAGAAACTCAGGGTGATATTGTGCCGCGATGAAGAAAGGGTGCTTTGGCAGTTCAATGATCTCAACGAGGCCTTCGTTAGCGGAGACTGCGGAGATGACGAGCCCTCCTTCTTGCAGGCGATCTAAGTAGTCAGGATTGAATTCCCAACGATGGCGGTGTCTTTCGAAGATTTCGGTCGCGTTGTTGTAAATTTCGGCAGCCTTGGTATCGGGATAGACGATTGATTTCTGCAATCCCAAACGCATTGAAGCACCCATATCACGAATCCCTTTTTGTTCCTCTTGTAGGCAGATAACGGGTTCGTTCGCTTCTTTGTCAAACTCGGTAGAGGTCGCAGCTGTGATCTCACAGACGTGGCGTGCGAACTCGATGGTCGCGATCTGCATTCCGAGACAAATACCGAAGTAAGGAATATTATTTTCACGAGCGTGGCGTGCTGTCGCAATCTTGCCCTCGATACCACGGTCTCCGAAGCCACCTGGGATGAGTATCCCGTCAACCGTTCCGATAACCTTTTCCGCCCCGTGTTCTTCCACCGCTTCGGCGTCAACACGGATGACATTGACACGAGTGTTGTTAGAAGCTCCGGCGTGGGTAAGGGACTCGTAGATCGACTTATAAGCATCCTGCAGCTCGATGTATTTCCCAACGACGGCAATATCGACAGAGTGCTCGGGTTGCACGACCCGATCGACAAAGCTTTCCCAATCCTTAAGATCAGGCGTGGGTGATTCGCTCATCCCGAGTCGATCAACCACGAGCCGATCAATCTTATCACGGCGGAGGTCGAGAGGGCACTGATAGATCGTGTTTTCGACATCTCGGAAGGCGACGACATTCTTTTTCTCGACGTTACAGAACATCGCGATCTTGCGACGGTTGTCTTCGTCGAGGTCATGCTCGGTGCGGCAAATGATGATGTCGGGTTGAATCCCGATTTCTCGCAACTTGGCTACCGATTGTTGAGTTGGTTTCGTCTTAATCTCTCCTGCCGCTTTAACGAGGGGCAGAAGCGTCACATGGATAAAACAGACGTTCTCGCGGCCAACTTCGAGAGCGAACTGTCGCAGCGCTTCTAGGAAAAGAGTCCCTTCAATATCGCCCACGGTGCCACCGATTTCAGTGATGAGGATGTCCACATCGGGGTTCGCTTCCGTGACATCAAAGAGACGCTTTTGAATCTCGTCTGTAACGTGCGGAATATACTGCACCGTTGCGCCGAGATACTTTCCCTCACGTTCGTTTCGAATCACGGTCTCGAAGACTTGTCCTGATGAGAGAGAGTTCAGGCGCGAGAGTTTTCCAGAGGTAAAGCGCTCGTAGTGACCGAGGTCGAGGTCGGTCTCCGCACCATCATCGAGCACATAAACTTCGCCATGCTGATAGGGTGACATCGTGCCGGGGTCGACGTTGAGGTAAGGGTCGAATTTCTGAATCATCACCTTATGACCACGATGCTCAAGGAGGGCTCCGATGGAGGCTGCAGCCAGTCCCTTTCCCAGGGAAGAGACAACGCCTCCGGTGACAAAAATATATTTCACGACTGATTTGTAGTTTGTTGTTCGAGAAGAGATTCGAGTAGGGAAACCTGCTCGGGAGTATCCAAGCCAATGGCTTCATGGTCTGTTAGGACGACTTGGATACGGGCTCCATGGTGCAAGGCGCGCAGTTGTTCAAGAGATTCCGCACGTTCTAATGGCGCGGGAGGCCAAGTCACGAAATCTTGCAGGAAATCCGCGCGATACCCATAGAGGCCAATGTGCCGTAGAGGCCGCACTGCATCGGCTTCACGAGGGTGCGGAATGGCTGCACGAGAGAAGTAAAGAGCGTCGTTACGACCGTTCAGGACCACTTTGACGATATTGGGATCGTCTAGTTGAGTCGTGTCTTGAATCGGCGAGGCCGCGGTGATGAGGTCGATACCACTATCTTGAGCAAGTTTAGTCGCGAGTTCGTCGATGAGAATGGGCTCAATGAGAGGTTCATCACCTTGAATATTAATAAAATGAGAAGCTGCTGGAAATTGTGCGGCCGCTTCTGCGATTCGGTCCGTGCCCGTGGGGTGATCGGTTGAGGTCATCACCACCGTGGCCCCGAAAGATTCGGCACAGTCGCGAATCCGGTCATCATCAGTGGCTACTACGATGGCGCTGAGATTGCGGCATTGAGTGGTGCGTTCGAAGACGTGCTGAAGAAGAGGTTTCCCACAAAGCTCGAAGAGAGGTTTCCCAGGAAAGCGTGTGGAAGCCCAACGGGCTGGGATGACTCCTATGATAGATTGAGGTTCGGAAGACATCTTTACGCTTTCATCATGGGTTTCGGGACCCTAAGAAAATTTTCGGCGTTTCGCCAAGATTTTGCGTTCGCGGTGACGAACTTTCCGGACGAATGAATGGACGAGAGGGGGGCGACATTGCTTAGGTGCTCGTAGGATGAAAGAAGTCACGGAAGCATTCGGTCTCATCGACTGGGGAATTGTTGTTCTCTACATGGTCTTCACCACAGTCTTGGGGGAGCGGCTTTCGGGAAAGCAGGCTACCATTAAGGACTTCTTCCTCGGTGGTAAATCACTGCCTTGGTGGGCGGTTACAGGCTCGATGATCGCGACTGAGATCAGTGCTCTCACCTTCATCGGCGTGCCCGGCGGGGTTTACGCCGCTCAAGGAGATTGGACTTATCTCCAATGGGGCATCGGCTCGATCATCGCTCGCTTTGCGGTCGGCTATTGGCTGGTCCCTCTTTATTATGAAAAGGAAATTTATTCTCCCTACGACTTCATGGGCAATCGCTTAGGGGAGGGAGTGCGCCGGCTCGTAACGGGACTATTCTCGCTCGGAGCAGTGCTTGGGGCCAGTGTGCGCGTAGTGGTAACGGCCGTGATTCTGAAGGCTGTTACCGGGATGGATGCTATGCTTTGTATCGGAATCATCGGTGCCTTCGCTGTTCTCTGGACTTTCTTAGGAGGGATGCAGACCGTGATCTGGACCGATGTCATTCAGTTCTGCCTCTTCATCTTTGGTGGTCTCTTGGCCTTAATCTGGCTCTGGTCTTCGCTCGGTTGGGAGCAAATAATTTCGCTTAACAAAATCACGGGAGAAGGAGGAACACCCATCAACAAGATGGAGATCTTCAACCTCGCTTCACCTTTCACGGAAGAAGGACGAGCCCTCAAATATACTCTGTGGGTCGGTCTACTAGCAATGCCGTTTCAGAACTTCGCTGCCTTCGGGATCGACCAGCTCAATACTCAACGCATGTTCTGTTGTGGTAGTGCCAAGGATGCGCGCAAGGCGATGTGCTGGAGTTCCGTTTCCATCATCATCACCGTCATTATGCTGGCAGTTGGTTCGGGACTCTTTGCGTGGTATCAAGTTAACGAACCCAGCGCGAGTCTCGCGGCCGCTTTCAAGGATGATACCAACAATGTCTTTCCCGCTTGGATCGTAACAGTCTTACCGGTGGGTCTCTCAGGGCTGATTTTAGCAGGAGCTTTTGCGGCTGCGATTTCGAGCTTGGACTCTGTCTTAGCAGCTCTTTCTCAGACCAGTCTCTCGATTCTCTATGGCCGTGAAAAATTGGAAGATGAAAGCAAGGGCAAGGAGCGCGTCCTGCAATCTCGTATCGCGGTTTGTATCTGGGGAGTGATTCTCACCATCGTTACGCTCGGGCTTTGGCAAGCCTATAATAGTGGCGAGGCCAAAGACCTCATCGGGCTCGCCTTTGGAATGGTCGCATACACCTTTGGACCTCTTCTCGGGATTCTGTTAGCCGCTATTTTCTTGAAAGGGAAAAATATGACGCCAGGGCTCATCTTCGGCTCCTGCCTCTCGATCTTCTTCGTGGCCTGGTTCCGACCCGAAATCCTGACTCTCCTCGAAGGGATGGGCATGAATTCCGCCGCTCAAGCCATTCTCAATAGCCGCCCCGAACTCGCCTCCGAATGGTTCTTCCCCATCAACGCCGGCCTCACTTTGTTGTGTGGTTGGCTCGGAGGAAAGATTCTAACTGGAAGTTCAACAGAAGAGTAAGTCTTCTAGAAGGGTCTATTGTAAATGTCCTTATTTTTGCGTCAGTCGGCAAATCCTTGCCCGATACAATTACTGAGGGTTTGATGAGTTGAGGCTTTCTTCTACAGCACGGAAGTCTTCGAGGGCAGACTCGAGTGAAGTGACAATCTCGGCGGCGAGGATGTTGGGAGCGGGGAGGTTCTCGGAATCTTCGAGACTGTCGTCCTTGAGCCAGAGGATATCGAGATTCGCTTTGTCGCGGGAGACGATGTCGTTGTATTTGAACTTTTTGAAGCGGTCGGTCTCCTTGCGTTTGGAGAGATTGCCGGGACGGTAGACTTTAATGAAGTCTTTGAGGTCTTTCGGTGCCAGCGGATTGGTCTTTAGGGTGAAGTGCTGGTTGGTGCGCAGGTCGTAGATCCAGAGGTTTTTGGTCCAGGGCTTTTCGCTGGCTTCTTTGCGTTCGAAGAAGAGGACGTTCGCCTTCACTCCTTGAGCGTAGAAGATGCCGGTAGGGAGGCGTAGGATGGTGTGGACATTGCAGCGTTTGAGCAGTTCACGTCGGATGGTTTCTCCCGCTCCTCCTTCGAAGAGGACGTTGTCGGGAAGGACCACAGCGGCGGTGCCGCCGATTTTTAGTTCGCTAACGATGTGTTGGAGAAAGTTGAGCTGCTTGTTGCTGGTAGTAGCCCAGAATTCGTCACGTTCGTATTCTTGCTTCTCGGTGCTGATTTTGCCGTCCTCGCCGACGATGGTGTAGCCGCCCTTTTTGCCAAAGGGTGGATTGGCGAGTATCATGTCGAATTTCTTTCCGCTGGGTTGGGACAGCGCATCGGCTCGATCCACCGGTGGGTCGTTGCTGTCAGCGGTGGAGCCGATGCCGTGGAGATAGAGATTCATTGCACAGAGGCTGACCACGCTGGGGACGATGTCGGTGCCGCGGAGGGCTTTGGTGCGGAGGTGTTTCATCTCCGGCTTACTGAGCTGGTAGTGCTTCGAGATGTAGTCATGTGCGGCGAGGAGGAAGCCACCCGTGCCACAGGCGGGATCGCCGATGACTTGGCCGGGGGCAGGTTCCATCACTTCGACGAGGGCGCGGATGAGTGGGCGAGGGGTGAAGTATTGCCCTGCACCCTTGTCAGAGGAGCTTGCGGTCTTTTCTAACAAACCTTCGTAAATGGCTCCCTTGATATCGACATCCATCCCCGACCAATCCTCGTCAGCGATCATCTTAATCACGCGTTGGAGGTCGGAAGGGTTTGAGATCTTGTTCTGGGCTTTGCGGAAAATGATGCCCACGAGACCGGGTTCCTTGGCGAGGTTCTCGAGAGTATGGCGGTAGTGAATTTCGAGTTTATCTCCCGTCTCAGCAACCAGCTTGGGCCAGCGGTAGTCTTCCGGGATCGGGTTGTCGTAACCCAGCTCGGTCATCTCATCGGCGAGCTTAAGAAAGAGCAGGTAGGTGATCTGCTCCACGTAGTCACCGTAACCGACCCCCGCGTTCTTGAGGACGTGGGCGTAGTTCCAGACTTTGGAGACGATTGATGCTGAGGAATCTGACATGTATTTTCGAAAGTATGAGGAGCAGTTTTTCCACTTGGGAGTATTTCTAAATTTTAGGTGACTAGTTCTCACGGAGAGCCGAATCCACTAAAGGCGGAAATGATGGCAGGAACCTCTCCTTGATGAACACCGAGGGTTAAGGCGTCGTAACCGTTATAGAAGGTCTCGAAATGAAAATTGTGGGTCGCGCCATTTTTGTCGGTGAGAAGGATTTCTCCGTTCCCAAGTGGTCCTCGATTTCCCCAACAGTAAGCTTGGATTTCGTCTTCGAGTTTTTTGATAGAGGGATCAGGAAATTGTTTTTCGAATTCCGGTGAGAGAATCAGGTGTCTGAAGTTTGACTGTTCGTTTTGAAAGCTTTTGGGATGTTGTCCAATCATTCCAATGAGTGGTTTCTCTTCGCCAGAATGCTCGATGACTCGCCAGAGTGTTGTAGTGAGGGTGTTCCCATACCGTTTCTTGAGAGCCATTACAGTCTTGATTGAGGGATCGCAGTCGCGACACTCTTCTAGGAAGCGGTTACCAAGAAAGAGGAGACTACCACCCGCAAAGTTTGCTTCAGCCTCCATTTTGCTATGAACCGAAACGGTTGGGGTGAGTTCATCGTCTCCTAGCATCATTTCCTGATGCCAAGGCAGAATGGAGTGCCCAATCTCGTGTGCTTGGAGCCAACGGTGTTTCGGCTTTGGAATCGTATCATCGACTAGGATGCGCTTCTGGTCCGGAATATAAAGAGCTCGGAGGTCGAACTTTTTGATGGCATCGCAGAGGAGAGTCGGGCGTCGTAGTAGCTGCTTCCCTGCTCGTTTCATTCGACTGAAGGTCTTTCTGAGGAGTCCTTCTGATTCGCTTGTGAAGTAGCCAGAGTCTAATTCTAACAGTAGATAGACATCATTAAGATCTAGCGGTGGTTCCGGGTTGCTCAGCTCTTCGAGAATACGATCTGCGATGGACTTGATGTCCCGACGCAGTCGTGGTTTGAGGATGTGAGCTTTCATTTCGATAGTTTATCTTAGCTTAATTTGTTAGAGCGCCGACAAATGCTTCCAAAGCCTGCCGTTCTACATCAGAGAGTTCTGCAATGGGTTCCGAGCTTGCCGCAAAACGGATCGCTTCTTCCCTTAAATGAGGGGTGTGGGATTTGGTGAGTCCTGCGAGTTCCATCATTTTACCAGATGGAACTCCGAAGATAGAGGCTAGCTTGTAGACGGCATCGGCCTCAGGCTCACAGTGAGGATCATGTTCGATTTCCAGAACTTCTTCCGTGTCGATTCCGGCTTCGTTGGCCAGTTTTTCGGGATTCCAGCCGTTGTTACGTCGCCAAAGAGAGACAAATTGACCAAAGGCAATCCGAGTATCAAAGGCGGTGATTCTTTCAGTGGTGTGGGGTTCGGTGGTGCTGTGGGTGGGAGGGACACCTGCACCCACCTCCGCAATGCCTTCAATTTCGGCGCTGCGTTCAAACCACTCTTTTGGGTATTCGAGTTTCATGGTTACTAGTGGTTGCGGCGGAAATTCTCCGCCTGTGTTTCGGTCATTTCGCAGTAAGTGAGATTCTGGTGTGACGAGTCCGGGCCCAAAATGGTGAACCCGCATTTGTCTCGGTAGAATCCCTCTGCTTTGGGAAGAGAATGGAGGCCAAGTCGTCCTTTATAGCCAATGTCCAAACTGGTTTGAATTGCGGCGAGGATGAAGGTTCGTCCCACTCCTCGGTATTTAGGCGGGTCTTGGAGTTCGGGTCGGTTCCAGGGTGCGGTCGCCACGAATTGGACGTAGACAATCGGCTTTCCAAATTGGTCGAGGAGACGAGCTGAAGTGATATCGTTGGTGAGCATGAGGCCTTGAAGTTCTCCCTCGCAAACGAGGGCAAAGGACTGATATCCCAGAAGAGAGCGCCAGCTGTTCGCCTTGTGCTTCCAGTTCCAGTGAGAATCCTCGGGCGTATCTGACAAGGGAAGGTTTGTTCGGTGGGCTCGCATCAAAGGGGCCCAACTGGTATCCCAGAGGGCGAGATGGTCGTCGGTGACTTCATCAAATAACGAGGCTTCGACGGTTTCGTTCGTGTGCGAATTAAGAAGGTAGACCTGAGATTCAGTCATAGGATCACAAGTTCACTTTTTTCATTGGTTGCCTCGTCTTCGACTAAGAGCTTCTTACCCGGCTCGACGCGTACGTCGATAGTCTGAAGTAGGCGAAGCGCTAGTTTCATCACCGCTGTTTTGCTCAGGTCCTTCTTTTCCGCGAGCTGTTCAAGAACGGCCATTTCCTGAGCCGTCAGATTGAGGGTCATCGTTCGTTTCGTGCTCACGAAGGAAAGATGCTCAAAAATAAGTAATAATCAAATTAAAAATAGCTAAAAAACAGCTATTTAGTGCGTAATTGCTTCCTGCGGACTGAATTTGGAGGTCAAAGTTTTCCGGAGAAGGCGGCAGCTAGTGTGGATTGGCGGAGGCGGTTGGCGCGGGTGATTTGTAGGTCGAGTTCAGCTTCGAGGTGGTCGATGGCGGTGGTGCGGGCTTCGACTTCGGCGACGATTTGGTGTTGTTCGGCGAGGGGTGGTAGTGGGATATCGTATTCTATAAACGCCTGTCTCGTGAAGTGTTTGATCGTGCTGCCTGTGAAGCGCCGCTCTAGGCGTCCTGTCTTTGCGTCTCGTTCGAGGCAAATTAGGACAAATTTAGGATCGACTCCTTTTCTCAAACGCACTCTGTGGAGGGCTTTCTGATACTTAAGGTCAGGAAGTCTGCCGTCCCAGACTGCGGCTCTTCCGGGTTCACCGCCTTCACAGACGAGGAGGTCATCTTTTCTGAGCCCGTAGCGTTCTAGCTCTGTATCCTTGTAGTACATCTCGGAGAGATCTGAGACATCGACCTTGCCCCACCGGATATTGATATTTCTCAAATATGGAAGCTTCTGCCCTTCGGTGTGCTTACTCTTATCAAGCATCTTGCCAAGAAAGACATCGCCTAGCTGATCGATAGTTGCACACGCCCAGGTCTTCGCGAGTCCATCGGCTCGTTCAAGTTTGGGTTCTTTGGGCTTCTTGTATTTACCTTTGCCGCTCCATTCTTCCCGCCTTTGTTCAAGAATCCGAAGGAGCAGTCTTTCTGCCGATTCGGTGTTGGGGTGTTGTTCGCGCCAAGATTGGGTGAGTTGGCCGGTGACGGCGGCGGCGAGGACGGATTGGCGGTAGCGTTGGAGTTGGGCTTTGGCGTGGTGCAAGGCGGCGACCCCAGCGTCGAGTCGCGAAAAGATTTCCTCAATTCGCGCCACGATGCGGCGTTGTTTGGGGAGAGGTGGATTGGGAACTGGGAGTTGAACGAATGCCTGTTTCGTTAAGTGCTTTATCGTGCTTCCTGTGAAGCGCTTCTCTAGTTCGCCTCTACATGCAGCCCATTCTAGATAGTAGACAAGGAGTCTTGGTTCGTAGGGGTTTCGAAAACGAACGCGGTGTAGCGCTTTCTGAAACTTGAGTTCGGATTCTTGGCGTGTCCAAAGAGCAGCTCTTCCTGGCTCACCTCCTTCGCACACCAAAACGTCATCCTTACGGACTGAATAGCGTTCTTCCTCGTCTTTGTCTTTAAAGAACATTTCTGAAACGTCAGTGGTATCGACGTGTCCCCACCGAATATTGATGTTTCTGAGATAAGGTAAATTCCGCCCTGACTTGTGCTTTGAGCGGTCAAGCATTTTGCCGAGTTTTACATCGGCAATTTCTCCCAGTGGAACAAAAGGCATCAATATCTGCTCGTTGATGATGGGTGCTGTTACAATCTTACTCATGCCACCAATACTTCGTTAAGTTCTCTAATGAACGCCTTGGAATCTTCGTTGTAGGTGCTTTTTGCGACGACCGTATTTTGGGTGAAGTCGATATTTTGCTGAGAGATGTTAGATTGGAAAGTTGCCATGCGCAGGAAGGAAGTGAATCGCTACTTTTTGCTGCGAGTGCGGGGAGACTTCTTTGCTGCTGCTTTTTTCTTCGCGGCTTTCTTCTTCGGCGGGGTGGGTTCGAGGAAGGAGACGGAGGGCAGGGAAATCATTCCAAAGGTGGAGCGAGCGGTGAGGTTGGCGAGCATTTCGCGGCAGGCTCCGTAGAGAATGGAGGCTCCGGTGACATCGACTAAGGCTCCGGCTTTTTCTAGGGGGAAGTTGGGTGCGACTTCGAATTGGCCTTCAATGATAAGTTCTCCCGAGTAGGGGGCGAGTTCTTCCTCCTCTTCCGAACCGAATTGGATAACGAGGGTGAGGAGGAATTTGCGTTCGTCTTCGCGGTGAGGCAAAATCGAGCGGCGAGTTTTGAGAGAGATCCCACCTGGAGCTTCCTCGACTTCGGCGGCATCGACGCGAATACGGCTGAAGGTGTGGGAGAGGATGCGGAGGGGGGAGGCGTTAAGCGGCTTTGGAGTCATCGTCGTCGGCGGTTGTGGCGAGGGTGAACTGAGTAGCGGGAGTTTTGATCGGTTGTGGTCGAATCCCAGTGAGAAAGGCTTCGTGGGTGTCGGCGGGGTCGTAGCTGGTCCAACGAACCTTGTGCCCTGCGGGGGTGAAGGTCTGATGAAGGTCCGAACCAACCGCTCGACCTGCTCGCACAAGGGTGTCGATGGTGAGGTTGCTTTCCCCGCTGAGCATTGCAGTGATGCGGGAGGGGCCGACCCCCATGCGCTCGGCAAGTTCGCTGCGGTTGATGCCTTCACGCTTCATAAACTGGAGCAGTTCCTCGACCACGGTGAGCTTGCGGAACTCGACTTCCTCCTCGATGGAGGGGGGCTTGGCGAAATCGCGGGCGAGGGAGTTGGCTGCTTTTTTGCGGATGATTTTCATTGGTCTGGTTCCTCGTAGGTGAGGGTGGTGCTGGGAAGTTCTTTGGCTGCGAGATAGGCTTTGCGGATGGCTTTGGCTTGCTTGATATCGTTCGGCTGGGAGCTCTTGTCGCCCCCGTTGGTGCAGAGGATCAATTGGCCCACTCCATCAATGTCGTCGTAAAAGGCATAAAGGCGGATGAGCTTGGGGTTGTTACGCTTGAACTCGTAGATGCCGTCGCCGACGAGTCGGAAGGTTTGCTCGTTCTCGTAACGATCATACTCGGAGACGGTGCGGATACGGGTCTTGAGTGAACGGTAGGCATTGGCGTCTTTTTTCTGGAGCTTAGTCAGGAATTTGGCGGCAGGATCTTGTCCGTCTAGGGACAGAGTGACGACCTGACGAGCGGCCCCAAGATGGAGGAGATGAAAGGTGATTTCAATCGGTTTTTTCACTTTTATGTGAAATAAGAGCTGTTTTCTCTAGGCGATGAGGGCTTCGTTGAGCTCGATAATGAGGTCTTTGGGGTCGTGGCCAAAGGCTTTGCGAGCCACCGCTAGGGGAACTTGTTCGTTGGAAGCGACGTTTTCCCAAGTCTCAAGGTAGGCGGCTTGGTCGTCGGTGGGGAAGGCCCCGTTGGTGGCGATGGTGGTTTTAATAATATTGAGCCAGTGGCGTTGTGGTTCGGTGAAGCGGTTGTCGTGTTGGGTGAGCCAGTCTCGGAAGCGGGTCTCGACGAGTTCGGGAAAGGGGGAGAGTGGAGTGGCCGCCGGATCGAGGGTGTGGCGGACGAGAGTGATGAGGTTGGTGAGGATTTTGACGGGAGGGCTTTTGGGGGTCGTCTTTTCGAGGGCTTCGTAGGCCTGCCAAACGGATTCGGGCGCGAGGTGATAAGGGGGCTGGGCCAGGGAGTCTTTCAGTTCCTGAATAGTGTTGAAGGTGAGGCCGGAGCCGGGGCGTTGATTGTAGATGATTTGGAGGGCGAGAAGGCGGTCGCGGTTTTCCTCTAGGAAGCGGGTGAAGTTCTCGACGGTGCGCTGAGGAGTGATGGCTTGAGGTTGGCCGAGGACTTCGTCTTGGCTGAGGATGTCGATGAGGACGGGAGAGTAGCCGCGCAGGTCGAAGATGAGTTGGCGCAGCTTTTCGGAAGCGAGAGGAGTGAGGATTTCTTCGGATGGATTGGGTGCGTTTTCTTGTTCGGGTTGTCCGAGGGCGGTGATTTGTTCCGCCCATTGAATGAGGGGTTGGCCAAGCTCGCTCTCGAGGGCAGCGAGGTCTTTGGCGCGGGCTTTGCCTGCGAGGCGGGTGAGTCGGCGACCGAGGGAAAGGTAGTCGTCGGGCTCGTTGCACTCGCCAGAGACGATGCCTTCGACAAGCTCGCGCAGGGTGATGGTCTGGCGCCGGTCGGCGGGGGAGTTGGCGAGCTTTTCTGATTCCTCAACCCCAACGGCGTCGATGATGACGAAGTGAGTTTTGGTATTCGCTGGAGCGTCGGGAGTGACGTTGGCGAGGTCGTCGGGAGGACAGGTGCGGCAACCGCGGCCTTTCATCTGAGCGTAGAGGAGAGGTGAACACACATCGCGCAGGAAGATGAGGCACTCCAGAGGCTTGATGTCCACGCCGGTGGCGACCATGTCGACGGTAACGGCGATACGGAACTCGGGTTGGATGCGGAAGTTCTGGATGAGCTGTTTGGAAGGGACGGCTGAGGAGGTGGCTTTGTGAGTGATCTTACGGCAGAAGTTGTTCCCTTTCCCAAAGACTTCACGGGCAATGCGCACGATGGCGTCGGCGTGGGTATCGGTTTTGGCAAAGATGAGAGTTTTGGGCACCCAGTCACCAGTGCGTCCTGGGAAAAATTGGGTGAAGAGGGAGTCCCGGTAGACTTCTAACACCTTTCGGATTTGGTCTTTTGCAATGACAGAGCGGCCTAGCTCTTTGGCGGAATAATCTAACTCGTCCTCGATGGCATGGGTCTCGCTGGTGTTGTGATAGGAGTCGAAGAGTTCGAGGTTGGATCCTGAAGGGAGGGATGCGCCCTCGGTGCCGATACGAGTGGCGACGCGGTAGGCGATGTAGTCAACATTGACGCCATCAAGGACGGATTGTTCGTAAGGGTAGCGGCTGACGACATTTTGATTGAAGAAGGCCAGAGTATCCACTGAGGGGGTGGCGGTAAGACCAACGAGAAAGGCGTCGAAGTAGTCGAGGACTTGCTTCCACTTGCCATAGATGGAGCGATGGCACTCGTCGATAATGATGAGGTCGAAGGTTTCAGGTGGAAGGGCTGGCTGGTAGGCGACTTCGACTGGTTCGCCATTGGCTTGCTCGGGTTCGAAGGGGTTTTCTTCTTCGTCTTCCTCATCAATGGCAACGGGATCACCCTTGAGTTGGGCGAAGAGGCGTTGGATGGTTGAGATGACGACTTGATTGACATTATCGAAGCCGGAGGGGCCGAGATGCGAGACGTTGTAAACATCGGAAAAAAGACGGCCGGTGTCAGGGGCGGTGTAGTTATCGAATGCGGACTTGGCCTGTGTGCCGAGGGAATTGCGATCGACGAGAAAGAGAATGCGGCGGACTTTTGCGAATTTGAGGAGACGGTAAATCTCGGTGACTGCGGTGAAGGTCTTCCCGGCGCCAGTGGCCATGTGAATGAGGGCACGGGGATGGTTGTTAGCGAGAGATGTTTCCAAGCTGGTGATGGCCTCGTATTGGCAATCACGGAGAGGGTAACTCGCGTTTGCCATGAAGCCTTCTAGTGGATGCGAGGTAGGAAGTGAAGATAGGCAACGACGGAGGCTGTCGCGAGGGTGCTCGGCTTCGACGAGAAGTTTCCGTAAATACTCTGGGCGAGGGAAGTGGAAGAGGGGACGAACGCGTGATTCAGGATCGCGAGCGTCGGTGAACTGGATTTCGTTTCCATTGGCTTCAAAGCGAAAAGGAAGAGGGTTAAGCCAGCAAGTGTCGGGGTCTTGCCAGCGGCAGAAAACTGAATAGGTCGCGGACTGATCTTGCACTCCTTCGAGGGAGTGTTCGGAGCGTTTAGCCTCAATGATTCCGCAAGCTTTGCCGTCGAGATAGAGAATGTAATCAGCGCGACCTGTATTTCCTGAAAGCTCGTAAAGGGCGGAGGGAGTCGAGCTTAGGCTTGATCCAGGAGGTAGAACAATCCAACCCGCGTCTGAGAGTTGAAGGTCGATTTTTTCGCGAGCTTTGTCTTCGGGGGTGGGCAAGTCAGAGATTAGAGGTTTATTCTAAATGATTATCTATCGAAGATTTGGTTTAATGGGAAGGAGTAAAGTAGGAACTCACTCCACATCCTTCGCGCAACGGAAGCCGGTGTGGCTGGTTGGGGTGAGTGATTCTGCGTAATGTCGTGCCGCAGGACGGTAGCGGAGGCAGTAGGTGTGGTGACAAAGGTAGGAGCCGCCCTTGGTGACCCAGAGACGAGCGAGGGGATGGAAAACGTTTACTTCGTCGGGAATTGTTTTTCCCTGTAAAAACTGATGGTTCTCAGGTTGAGTGATCGCTTGTTCTTCGGGGGGGC
>CALFBF010000032.1 GCA_937949965.1 uncultured Roseibacillus sp. | reverse complement strand
ATCCTGCACCAAGCCGGAGCTCCCATAGTGCAAAAAATCGGAGTGCTCACCGCGCAAGGCTCTTCTGCGGTGGAAGTGGCTTGAGGAGATACTTGGTGAATGAAGAAGGCGAGGAAACGTGTGTCTAGGAGTATCGACTTGTTCGGTGAGTTCAGACCCTTACCGTTGATTTTTATCACAGCAGTTCTGTTCGGTGGCCTCCTGCGGTTGCTGGCGATATGGTTGTTTGTGCTGTCCTGTAATAATCGCCTGTTATCTTGGGAACCTTCGTGTATTATTCGTAGATGGTAGTTCTTGAACATTCTCCGATGAGTTCTTCGCCTAAGGTGTTAGGTGGGGCGCTCGTATTTACGGGAACTCGAGTGCCTGTGCAGACGCTACTAGACTATATGAATGACGGATTTACGGTCGAACAGTTCATTGAGTTTTTTCCGTCGGTAGGATTGGAAGACGCACGCGAGTTTCTTAAGATGCTTCAGTCCTCTTCAGGATGAGAATCGTATTCGACGAAAATGTTCCGTGGCCGCTCCGTCGTTTGTTGCCAGGCCATGAAGTGACATCAGCTCAGCGTGAAGGCTTTGGTGGAATGGAAAACGGGGAGCTCTTGGCGTCCCTGAATGGTAAATTTGATGTTTTTCTGATCGCTGATAAAAACCTTCGCTATCAGCAGAATTTGGATGAGCGAATGATAGCGATTATCGAGCTCCCGACTAATCGGTGGCCAGTTTTGAAGGATTGTGGAGATGAAATTATGGCAGCCCTTGATTCTGCCAGTCGAGGTTCCTACACAGTGATCGAGCTTCATTAGAAGGGGCGTTAGGCTCTACTGATGGTGTGGAATCAGGCCGCTCATGTGGGAATTGGCGGCGAGTTCAGAAAAAATACTCACTTGAGCGTACTTTGGTAGATGGTAGGCTAAGATCTATGGACGTGGTTATTGAGATAGAGCAAGTATTCAAAAATTTGGCTGCGAAAGAGTGTTTTACTCGAATATCGAGAAGCTCGTGCAACTTCATTTTCGGGAGCAAAGATTAGAGTTATAGCCTTTCCGGATGAAGAAATCACGCATACTAATGCTAGCAATTATTTGTTATGCGGTTCTTACGGTGTTTGTCGTAATTCGGTTAGATTCTTCAGATTCTCGTGACTGGGTTGAGCGTAAGCATGGCATCAAATTGCCGGAGTCCGCCGCGCATCTCCAAACGAGAGGAGATCGTTTTTACCTGCCCGGTTTGGATCATGGAGAAGCGACCATGTTTGAGTTTGACTCCAACGAGAGAGAATCTTTTAAGAAGCAATTGAGCATCAATTCGACGCGGAAGCCGAAGCTCAAAAGAGGAGATCCTACCGTAAACGGATATAATGTTTGGCCGCATATGACGGATTCGTTTGTTCCCGGGAATGAGCAGTACGGAGGCTTTGAGAAAACATGGCGTGGGGAGGCCATTCCCCTAGAGATGTTCAGCTGTGCTTCGACGAAAGGTGACTTTCTACATGTAGAGTTTTGGGAGCTTGAGGGGGAGAAAACGCTGGCGAAAATTTACACCGACTGGAACTAGGATTTTCTGGTAGGCATAATTTTATCACGAGTTTAGGTCAGTGAGGTCGTTGTCCAAGCTCTCTGATTTGTGACGGCTGATCTTCGATGGCTTTTGACCCGCTAGAAGATGGAATCGCAGCCGAAGGTAAATCTCAGTTTGAAAAACGTGCGTTGCTTCGCACAATGAATTGTGCGATTCTTTGAAACATGGCCACTAATCTGGATATTGCCCCATCACTGCTGGAGAAGGCGGTCGAAGTTGGGAATCATCGCTCAAAGAGAGCGGCTGTTGAGGCCGCTCTGATCGAGTATGTGAATCGGCATCAACAGGCCGATGTTTTCCAACTGTTTGGGAAGATCGATTATGATTCAGACTACGATTACAAAGCAGCACGGGGAAGCTCATGCGAGTCTTAATTGATACTTCGGTTTGGTCATTGGCTTTTCGGCGTCGGGAAGTTCAAAGTTGCGCTCAAGTCGATGAGCTCAAGGCTCTCATTCTGGATGGAAGGGCATTGATGATAGGGCCCATTCGGCAGGAGATTCTTTCTGGAATAAGATCTGTGAAGCAGTCTGAAAAACTTGAGACGCGATTAGCAGCTTTTCCGGACGAACCACTGGAATCATCTGATTTTGTGGAAGCGGCGCGGTGTTGTAATCAGTGTCTCGATGCCGGGGTGCAGACGGGGTTTACCGATATTTTGATCTGTGCCGTTTCGATCCGTTTAGGGGTGAGTATTTTTACTACTGATACCGACTTTAGTCATATCGCAAAAGTCCTGCCCGTCACGCTGCATTGACTAAGCAAGTGCCAACCGCAAGCCACGGGCCTTGTGAAGAGTTTCCTCGAATTCGGCCTCTGGAGTGGAGTCGGCGACGATGCCGGAGCCGACGTGGTAGTGGGCGATTCCTTCCTCTTTCTCGTGAATAAGGGTACGGATGAGGATGTTGAACTGCGACTCACCATTGAGCCCGAAGTAACCCAAAGTGCCAGTGTAGAGTCCGCGCGGGATGGGTTCTAACTCGGCGATGATTTCTCGTGCTCGTTTTTTGGGAGCGCCGGTGATGGAGCCGCCCGGGGAACAGCTCACGAGGGCATCGAGATGACTAATGTCGCTGCGTAGCGTACCCGAGACCGTAGAGACGAGGTGGTGGACCTGAGCCAGGGATTCGAGCTGGGCGAGGGCCTCTACTTGAACGCTGCCATACTCGCAGAGTTTCCCGAGGTCATTGCGCAAGAGGTCGGTGATCATGAGGAGTTCGGCCATTTCCTTTTCGGAAGTTTTCAACTCATGAGAGGAGCGCAGGTCCGCAGCGGGGTCGGGGAAACGAGGGCGCGTTCCTTTGATGGGCCGAGTCTCGATCTGATTGCCCGAGAGCCGGAGAAAAAGCTCGGGTGAGGAGGAGAGAATTTCCTGTTCGCCAGTATCGAGATAAGCGGCCATGGGCGCAGGGGAGGTGCTACGAAGGGACTCGTAGGCGGGGAGGATGCTGGTGCTGTGGACGGAGGCTTCGAACCGTTGCGCGAGGTTGACCTGATAGATGTCGCCTGCGGCGATATATTCCTGCGCTTTGCTCACCATGTTCTCGAAGCGGGCGCGACTGAGGTTGGGCTGCCATTCGCCAAATTGAGGTGCTTCTCTGATCGTGTTCTCTTTGCGCTGATTTCTCAGCCAAGAGCCTCCGACTTCGTGCCATTCCTCGGTATGATGAGTGTAGACGAGGAGATTGCGATAGAGGCCGAACCAGAAACCTCCTTCGTAGTCGAAGGTCCCTATCCAAGCTCCAAGGGGAAGCCCGGAATCGGGACCGGAGAGGAGGGTTGCTTGGTAGCGTTGTTTGAACTTCGCAAGATCCTCGAGGTTGCTGAGTTCTCCCGTGATGATCTCTTCTGGTTGAGCAGCCAAAATGGAGTGCGCAGACTGAGCATCCTGCGGAAGATTCCCCGAACTATCGAGAAAGACAGCGTGGGGGAGGTGGCTCAATTGCTGGAAGACGGCAAAGGGAGTTTCTTGCCAAGTGAGCGCGCGGAGAGTGACGGGTTGCGTTTTCAGCTTGTGGGCAGTGTAGCGCGGTTGTGGGAGGGAGCAACTGTCACTTCTGCTCGCGAGATTTCTCTTTGCTGGCATGAGTTCCTTGGAGTTAGGCAAAGAGGAAAATTTCTGGCAAGCTCTTGCCATGAAGTATGGTTTCTTGGCTACGATCTTGCTCGGTCTTGCGTCTTGTGGACCGCAAGGACGCCTCGCTGTTCCGGAGCAAAATATTGCCGAGCGCTTCACCGTTGAGGAAGGGTTTCGCCCGAGTTGGCATTGGATGGTGCCGGGTGGACCTGCCCTGCTTTCTCTCTCGGTTGAGAATGGGAATGAGATGGTGTGGGCGGTGAAGGAAAAATCGGCAAGCGGTATCCGGCGCTCGCGCCTAGCTTCCCTGCAGCGTCCGCCCCGATTTTTCTCGCAAGGTCCAGAGGGGGTGTCGCAAGTGCGCTTTAGCCCTTCAGGGAAGACGATATTGATCCATGAAACCTCCCGTGATCGCACGCGTTTTCAGACCCTCCTCTTTCAGTTAGACGGCTACACGGGCGCTTGGCGTTCGCGTCCTCTCTCGCTGGGGAAAGAGGAAGAGACCAAGGCGCGTCGTCTCGATGATGGCTCGCGGGTGCCAGGTCTTCTCCGCTCTGCAGTACCACCACGCATTCTGCGGCTCGATGAGGAGCTTGTGATCTATGAGGTCGATGGGAAGACGCACTCCTTGGCGCTGTAGTCTTACCACGCGCCACTGCGATCGAATTGAACGACACCTTCGACGACGCCACGGGCGAGTTGATCTCGGTAAGAGCCCTTCATGCTCTTACGGCATTCGCGCGAGTGGCTGAGGAAGCCGCCTTCGACAAGGATGGCAGGGTGTTTGCAATGGCGGAGGACATAGTAGCGACCGTATTTGATGCCACGGTCCGCAGCGCTCACCTTGCGATGCATGCCTTGATGGCAGGCGTTGGCGAGAGCCTTGCCACGACCAGTATAGTAGAAGGTTTCGAGGCCTTGCACGTGCTTCTTCCAGGTAGAGTTGTAATGAACGCTGATGAAAATGGCGTCGCGATAGCGATTTGCAATTGCTGTTCTCGTGGAGAGAGGGATGAAGTTATCTTTCTTCCGAATCATCACCGTTCGGTAACCGCGTTGCTTGAGGTAATACTCAATGCGCATCGCGGTATCGAGGGCGAGGTGTTTCTCATAGACTTTGCCGGAATGTCCTCCTATGTCGCGACCACCGTGACCGGCATCAATGATGACGGTCTTGCCCCCAGCGTGACTGAGTAGTCCTAGGAAAAAGAAAACGGCAATCAGAGAAAGAATTTTCCGCATAAAGTAATGAGTAACGATTTATGTTTGAGGCTCACTCTCTGAGTGGGCGAGACCTTGTCTAATTTTAATCAAAAAGTAGGGAAGGACGGTCGGAAGCTTTTCGGATGCGATCTTGATCGGCTTTTTGTTTCACAGGGTCGAAGACGGTTCCTCCTGCCACTTTTACTTCGCCATCGGCAAAGGCGACTAGGCGAGGGTTCCCACTCTTGCCTCGGGTATATTGCGTTCGTTTAGCTACACGGCCTTGTGAGTCGATGAGGACGTGGGTGTAGCGGCCAGGACCTCCGAGATAGAGGACATTGAGGCGACCTTGCTTGTCGACGGTCGCTTCTGGGGCCTTTTGTTGCAAGATTTGGCCGATAGGATAGGTGTAGACGACGCGGCGTTCGTCCACGAGTTCGGCTTGGAAGTAGAGATAAGAAGTCCGGCCTGGAGCGAATGAGATGAGACGGTAGTCGCGAGCTTTGCCCCCTAGTCCGACTCGTTGCTCGTAGATGGTGCGACCATTGGTGATATCGAAGACCTTGCGAGAGGATTGAAAGGCCTCCCCTGTAGGTAGCGTGATGACTGTGTAGACGGTGTATTTCCCAAAGGAGGTTAGTGGGAAGTAGGAGCCGAGATCGATTTGTTTTGCAACCGAGCGTCCGACTGGAATTTTAGCTGCTTGGAAGGAAAGGGGGCGAAAGGGGGCTACCAGATGTCCTCGTTGGTTGGTGACCACGATGTTGAGCCAAGAACGTCTGCCGTCTCCGTGAAGAAGAAGTTCTCCCCCTGCGCGGTTGGTGAGCTGCACTGATAGTGGGATAGGCTCGTGAGGGATAAACTGCCGGCGAGTGATCTGGAGATCAACATTGAGCTGAGCGAAGGACTCTCCTGAGAGGGCAAGAAGGAGTAGGATGATGCCAGAGAGGCGTTGGAGAAGACTTTTCAAACCCCCTTTGAAAGAAATAATCGGGCAGGCGTCCAGCGAAAGTCTTGTTTCCGGCCATTATTGTTCCATGTCGTAAGCAACGCGGAAGCCAAGATCTTCTCGGCGAGTGTCGAAGCTATCAAGCCATTCACGAGTGAAAGCGTCCTTACTCTCGCGGAGAAAGGAGCCCCCCAACGCTACTGGTTTGGGTGGATTAATCGGGAAGGCTGGGTCTCGGGAGGGTAGTTGTGCCCATTCGGCGACGTTACCATTGAGCCCGAAGATGGTTTCTCCCTCAGAGTCCATCCTGACCGGTCCCCAACCTCGTTGCTCGTTGTCAGCGGCGAGGATGGAGTGGCTTGCAGCCCACCACTGTTCCTCGGTGGGAAGGAAGCCTTTTTTCCAGCGGGCATAGGTTTGGGCATCCCACCAGTCCACTCCCATAACTGGGCAATTGAGCGAGAGCTGACGTCCGTTCCAAGTTCCCTGTGCACCAGCAATGGGAGAGTAGTCTTTCCAATCTTTCGGTAGCAGAGAGGTTTTGCTGGCAGGCTTGTCCTCCGGCCAGAGTTGCTCCTGTTGTGCGTTGTTGAGTTCCTCCCAAGCGGCTAGGAAGTCGGCATACTCGCCGATGGTGACTTCGGTGGCATCGATTCGGAAGGATTCCATCTGGCGTTCCCCTCCACTCGGGAGCGCGTAGTTTTTTGCTGGCACTGTGATCACGAGATCGGGATCAAAGCTTGGAGATGTATTTTGTAAGAAAAGAAACCAAGCCGCAATTGCGAGTCCGAGCACTCCAAGGACAGTCCAAAGTCCGGTCGGGGTCTTCTTTGTTTTCTTTTTTGAAGGGGCGGAAGGTTTGGGAGGTTGGTTGGCGTTACTGAGTTGATGATCGACTCTGCGAGTGAGTTCCTCCACTTGGCTCCATGGGATGGGCGCTTGTTCTGGTGTTCCTTCAATATAGTCAAAAACACTGCTCAACCGAGTGGAGCCAGGCTGCCCACTCTTAACAATAGGGCGAAAGATGGCGGTGAGAGCTTGTCGGGTAAGTGCAGTTGTCTCGCGGGGACCAGCTTTAGCGATGTTCTGTAGTCGGACTGCGTTGTCGATCCCAAGTCTAATATCACTGGTCTTGAGATCCTGTTGGGCGATACCCTGTCTTTCGAGCACTGCGAGAGCACCTGCGATTTGTGAGAGAATCCGGGTGGCCTCAATGGGTAGTAATTGGACCCGATATTGAGCAATAGCCTGCAGGCTCTTTGTTGGCAGAACTTCACGTGCCAAGGCGATAAAGTCTTTAGTCGCGATGGCCTCATAGACCAAGCCTATGATGGAGTCTTCAATCTTGGCTTGAGTCTGCGCGTCGGCTAAAAAGGACTCTCGATTTTCTCCAAAGTAACAAACGACCTCGACCTTACGTTTGATGCTGACTTGTCGACCTAGCCAGATCTGTCTGTCGGGCAGCGACTCAGAGAGAGACGTGAGACTGTAGTCGCCAATTTGGAATCCTGGCTTGAGATGTGGAGAAGGTTGACTCAAAGGTGAAACGGTATTTTGTGCCTATATAGTCTCGCTAGCAATCTTGAAATGAGTTTCAGGTCTCGAAACTCAAGAATTCAGGGTTTTTACTCCGGAAGGGGGGGTAACAGAGGGTTTTCGTAATTGAAGTCATCCGGAACGTAATTCTCGGGGTAGAAGTAGATTTCTTCTCCTCGTGCTTTTACTTCCTGCGCTAGTCGACGTGGAGAAGCGAGGCGATCGATGAGGGCACTTTCGTAAAAGAGCTCCACTACTTGTCCAAAGTAACGACGCTGGCCTAAGAGGTGATTAGTGCCATCGCTTTGCGAGGGGATTTCATAAATCACGCGCAGGAGCTCTTCGCCACCATCCTCCCAGTCGACGGGAGGGGTGACCCACTGAGTGTCCATCGAGCTGGTGGCACTATTCCAGAGCACTGGCTTCCCGTCGAGGTCGTCATAGAGATAGACCTGCACTTGGAGGGCCCGATCAAGCTCACCAGCATCTAGCCCGAGGTCGGGCGCAGCTGAGACAGGGATTGTTAGAATGACCCGTTCCCCTTCTTGCCAGCGAGTATCTTCGTAGACGCGCACGCGACCGAGGGCGAACTTCGTCGCCATATCTTCGGGTTCCGCGATGCCATCACGCAGCTTCAGTGCCGCCATCTCATAGAGGCTTCCAGCCTTGACGGTGCCGAGCTCAAAGACACGTTGATAGTAGTCGGCGGCCTTATCGTAGATGCCCATCGAGCTGTAGACCTCGGCGAACTGATAGAGCACGTTGGCATCTTGCGGTGCGAGCTGAGCAGCAGCATCCAGCTTCAGAGTAGCTCGCATCGTATCACCTGCGATGCGGAGACTGCGCGACTCTTCGACATACTTTTCCACCACTGGGTTGGCAATGGGTGGGACGCCTAGTTTAATGTTTGTGATGGGCTCGAAGTCGTAGTCCAGAGGAGGGCCTTCGGGGAGGGGTGCGATTGCAACTTCCTTCTCAATATAAATCGGTTTTTCAACCACCACCGTTTCTTTTTCCGCCGGGAGGGTGCGGTAACGAGTGACTACCTTTTCGACAATCTGAGGTTCTGTTACCACCGCCGCTGGTACCTCTGTGCGCTGAAGTCCAAGCGCCATCCCCACTGCCGCTAATTCGACAAAAGCGACCAACCCCAGGACCCAGCAAGAGGCGTGGAAAGTCCCCAGTGTATGCAAACGCTCACTCATCAGTCGGGTAAAGTAGCGAAAGAGAGCTTGGGTCGTCAATCTCCGACCTCTCCGACCTGAGAAGGGGATTTGGGGGGCGAGGCTTACTCGATATTCTGCACTTGCTCTCGGATTTTCTCTAACTCTGTTTTCGCACTCACGATGTGATGAGCAATCCGCGAGTTGTTTGCTTTGGAGCCGATGGTATTGAACTCGCGATTGAGCTCTTGGCAGAGAAAATCTAACGGACGTCCCACGGGCTTGTTGCTAGCGAGGAGCTCGTTGAATTTTTGGAAGTGAGCGGCGAGACGAGTTAGTTCTTCTGAGATATCACAGCGATCACAGAAGAGGGCGATCTCCTTGAGAACGCGCTCGTCGGAAGGGTCGATTTCCAGTCCCGAGTCTTGCAACCGTTGGGTCAAAAGTTCTCGTTGACGAGCCGGGACCGTAGGCGCGATTTGGGCGATCTCTTCGGTAAGTCTTTGCAAGACCTCCAGCCGTTGCGCGAGATCGGTATGAAGCGCTTTACCCTCTTCACTACGAGCTGTTAGAAGCGCGGTGAGAGCCTTGTCGAGAGCAGCTTCGAGGATGGGGCGGACCTGCTCCGGCTCGTAGCATCCTTCGGTTAGAAATTGATCACCCTGGCGGAGAAAGTCAGCAGCGGTGAGGGTGAACTCCTGCCCCAGATCCACTGCGAGACCGTCGAAGGCTGCTTTGAGGGCCTTGGCCTTGGTGGTGTCGAACTGAAGCGAAGAGGCGGTGGCATCTAGTGCGGTGAGCTGAATGCTCAGAGCGATCCGGCCTCGTGAGAATCGGCTGAGAGCTTTTTTACGAAGGGAGGATTCGAGTTCGCTTAAGCCTCGTGGCAGGTTGAGGATTACTTCCGCTTGTTTACGATTCACCGAAGAGGCTTCCACCTCCGCTCGGAAGCTAGTGCTCGTCTCTTCGCCTCGTCCAAAGCCAGTCATCGAATGCATAGAGGAGACTTGCGATCTTTCCTTGGCGAGGACCAGCCTTTTGGGGGGTGGAATTTGGGGGGAAACAAAAAAGCCGCCTTGTTACCAAGACAGCCTTTGAGCAACTGCGCGTGCAGTGTGGATGGGTGGTGGGCTGGGGGCTTAGTCCTCTTCCGAGAGATAGCGCTCAGCCTCGATGGCTGCCTTGCATCCTTCGCCAGCGGCAGTGATAGCCTGACGGTAGTAATCATCCATGACGTCACCAGCAGAGAAGAGACCGGGAGTCTTAGTCGCGGTCCGCTCACCTTGGGTCTGAATGTAACCGGCATCATTCCGGTCAACAAGGTCACCGACAAACTGGCTGTTAGGATCGTGACCGATGGCCACGAAGGCACCACGGACATCGAGTTCGCTTTCTTCGCCAGTTTTGAGATTTTTCACCTTCACGCCAGCAAGCTTGTTATTTTCGCCCGGGATGTAGCCAGTGAGCTCGGAGTCCCAAACCGCTTCCACTTTATCGAGAGAAAGAACACGCTCCGCCATGATCTTGGAGGCGCGGAGCTCATCACGACGGTGGACGAGGTAAACTTTCGACGCGAAGCGAGTGAGGAAGTGGGCTTCCTCCGCCGCAGAGTCACCACCGCCGACAACGACCACTGGCATGTCGCGGTAGAAGGCGCCATCGCAAGTCGCGCAAGTCGTGACCCCTGCCTTACCATAGAGTTCCTGCTCGCCCTCGAGCCCGAGGAGTCGCGGAGAGGCTCCGGTAGCGATGATTACGGTCTTCGATTCGATGACCTCATCACTACCTTTGATTTTGACTTCGAAGTGGCCAGCATCGGTTTTGACGATTGACTCTGCCACTTTGTATTCGGTGCGGGCACCAAACTTTTCGGCCTGTTGCTGCATCCGATTCATCAATTCATAACCGTCAACTCCATCGGGGAATCCGGGGAAGTTTTCAACTTCTGAAGTGGTGGTGAGAAGTCCGCCGGGCTGCTCGCCTGCAAGGATGCGGGGTTCCAGATTTGCGCGGCTAGTGTAGAGAGCGGCAGTCCATCCGGCTGAGCCGGTTCCAATAATGAGAACGTTTTCCATAAGTGTCGTATCTGAGGTGTGGGCAGAGACTTTATGCCCAAAAACTTTCAGTCCAAGCGTGAAAAGATTGTTTATGAACTCTCGCTCGCTAGTTCCCGCACACGATAATATCGCTCGTTAGCATCCGCAGGATTGGTGGCTGTTACCGGGCTGCCACTATCCCTCCAGCTTACTATCGGAGCATCAGCTACGATCCGAAAAGGAGATTCCGACCATGTCAGTAGGTCGTCGCTATATTCAACTTGGTAAGTTCGTCCTGCTTCCGCCTCGAACCAGATGGTAACGACACCATCTAGACCTACCTCGGTAGAAAGAACTTCGAATGCGGTTGAAGGTCCTCGAGCGCCGTCTGCTACAAAGACGTAAGCGGCACCAGCTGAGGAGAGAGAATTGTCGTCTTCCGTGCCATTTACTCCAAATGAGCTACTGTCTTCCCCGGGACTACTAATCGCCAAGGTGTCTCCTGAAATAGCGACACTAGTTCCAAAGAAGTCAAAACTTTCAATGTTAGAAGACTTCAAGTAAGCTTCCTGCTGCCAGGTGTTGTCTCTTCTTGTAAAGAGATAAGCTGCTCCGGCAGAATCGGCCGAATTATCATCCTGATCTCCATCAATACCGGTGGCGTTACTCGTTTCGAAGCTAGCGCCAATCACAACGTTTTCACCTGAGATTGCAACTCTTGCACCAAAGTTATCAGTGGCTTCGGTATTGGAGGCCTTTAAGTAGGCTTGCTGAGTCCAGGTCACTCCTTCTCTAATGAAGATATAGGCTGCTCCTGATTCAGGTGCTGCCTCCGAACTCTGATCTCCATTTACTCCTTGCGTAGCACTGTCCTCTTCAGGAGAGCTAACCACGATAGTGTTTCCCGAGATAGAGACATCGTTTCCGAAGGTATCAAAAGCTTCCGTGTTTGACGCCTTTAGGTAAGCTTGTTGGCTCCACACTCCGTTATTGCGTTGGAAGACATATGCTGCGCCCGAGCTGAGCATGCTATCGTCGTTTTCCTCTCCGTTCACACCAGATGCTGAGCTAGATTCATTCAGGGCACCGACCACAAGAGTGTCTTCGGAGATGGCAACGGCATTACCAAAAGAATCAAAGTCACCAGTGTTTGACGGCTTTAAATAAGCTTCTTGGCTCCAAGTTTCTCCCCGCCGAGTAAAGACATAAGCAGCGCCAGCTTGCAGTGTAGTATTGTCGTCCTGGTTCCCATTAATGGCTTGTGCCGCGCTTTCTTCTCCTAAAGCGCCTACGACAATAGTGTCTCCAGAAATAGCTAATGAAGTTGCAAACTCATCGCCGGTATCAGAGTTAGACGCCTTCAAGTAGGCTTGCTGGCGCCATGTAGTTCCTTCTCGGACAAACACGTAAGCAGCTCCCGAAGTAGGTGCCGATTCATCATTCTGATCCCCATCAACGCCGTTGGCATCACTCGACTCTCCTACGGAACCCACCACAATAGTGTCTCCAGAAATTGCAAGAGAAGAGCCAAAGCCATCACTCTCGCCGGGGTTGGAGGCCTTAAGATAAGCTTGCTGACTCCAAGTGCCGCCGTTTCGAACGTACACATAAGCGGCGCCTGAGGCTATTAATGAGTTATCGGATTCATCTCCGTTAATTCCACTCGAGGAACTGTCTTCTTCGTCTGCACCAATCACAATGGTATCACCGGAAAGGGCCACCGATATTCCATAGTTATCATCGTTTCCTGTATTCGACGCTTTTAAATAAGCCTGCTGATTCAGGCTAAAAGTAGGATCGATAGTAATGGGGTAAATCGCATTTTCATCTTCAACAGTATAAGACAATTTATCGCCGGAAATGTTTGATTCCATATATGCTTTTAATTGATTACCCTTTGCATCCCAAACCTTCAGTCCTGAGTAGTTTAGGATTGTCTGTTCTGTTTCGCGCTCGATGAGTTGTACGCTTTGGCCATCCGTTAGTGCATTCACATACATGGCTCCTGTTACCGCAATTTCAAGATTCAACTGTTCACCAGCATCAAGTGGCCGGTTGGAAATAGTGAATCCATGTTCGAGGCCGTTAGCCCGATTAACGTACCATTCTGTTAATCCTAGCGACGGTCTGTCTAATGATATTTTTTGGCCCTCATGATGAATTTCACCAGAAGTGACTGCGGTTTGTTCAATGAATTTTAATTCCCATTGGCTTGTTAGAGACCTTCCTTCAGGATTCTTGGTTTCGAGAGTCAAGCCTTTGCGGTTAAAAGAACTTCTGAAATTTTGTTTAGGATTACTAGCCCATATCAAAGACGAATCTTCTTTTTTACGAATGTGATATCGTAAGGCCTGAATTTCTTCTTTGATATCCCCTTCAGATAATTGTGCTGGAAAAACCGTTATTTGAGAGTGATTTGTTTTTGGAGAGACAAGGTTTTGCGCCTCAGTTTGTGCTGCTAGGATTAAAAAAAGGTTTATGATAATCGAAGAAAGAGATTTCTGGGCCATTTTTATTTCAGTGTTATGATTTTGAATTTAATAATTGCCTCCGTCTAGACAACTAGACGGAGGCAAAATTTTCTAAATAAAGGATTTCTATCCTTGGCGTCGTTCGATTTCAGCTTCGATTGCAGCAATCTCTACCTCTAGTTCGGCAGCTCGTGCACGATTTCTGATAATTGCAGACGCAGCGATTTCTGGGCTGAAGAGAGTCTCCGGCTCTTCGGCCAAGGTCTGTTCCAAAGTATCAGCTCTCTCAAGAAGGAAGTCTCTAAGAGTATTAACTTGGCTCAGTCTTTCTACGAGCTCTGAATCGCTGAAGATGGCGAACTCATCGTCGTCGTTATCAATGGGAGCGTCAGGCTCAACGGGCTCAACGGGCTCAACGGGGTCAACGGGGTCAACGGGGTCAACAGGGTCAACAGGGTCAACAGGAGGAGTATCGTTGAGTAGTTCGACTAGTTCCTGCCTTAGTTCATCCAAGGCTTGATCAATTCGACCCAGAGTTTCTCTTCTTCTTTCAATGAACGCTTCAGGGAAACCGGCCTGCACATTCGCTTCGATAGAGGCTGCAAAGCGATCTCGTCTTTCGGTAAGAAAGTCAATTCGTTCCTGAAGTTCTTCTGCACTGAGTTCCTCTTCTTCTATGCCGGTTGGCTCATCAGCGGGAATTTGTTCGATTTCTTCAGGGGAGAGGCGAGTTACGAGTTCGTCGACTGCACCTTCAAACGCGAGAGCATCATCATTAATCGCATCTTCAAGAGTTTCTTCGATGCGATTTCTGACAGGATTTCTGCGTAAGTATCTGAAGTCTTGTTGAGTGAGCTCTTCCTCGGCGGCGATATCAGATAGAGTCGCCGCAACATATTGTGAGGCTAAGAATCCAATTCGTCGTTGCTCTACAGCAGTTGGAGGACTGCTTGCGTTCGCGAGCTCGAAGCTGATGCGATCTTCTAGCGCAGTTAGACCGAATCGGTCCTGTTGACTTTCCGAGATTTCTAGAACAGATACCCTTCCTCTCGCGATTAGACCTGCCAATCGTTCTTCATACCTCGATTCACCTGCAAATGTGAGGTTACTTAATGCAGCAGTGACAACTGCTGTGTACTTTAATGTCTTTTTGTTCATATGTTTTGTTTAGTTTTCGATGTTGTTTGTTCGAATAGAATTCAAAAGTCTAATATTCCTCTATGAGGGAGTTGTAATACTTTTCAACAGCCTTCTTCAGAGAAGGTGAAGAGATAGTTTCGAGTAAATATTCTCGTTCTCCTGCGAGTAAAGAAATGCGATCGCTGCTAATGAAGCTTTCGGTGGGAGCTTCAACTGCGGAAAGGTTTACGGTAGGAGGCGTTCCATAGGGTCCAAAGCTCTGGTCGATCGTCACACCTCCTCCGAACTCGGCTAATAGTTTTTTAAGCTCGCCAGCATCATTGCTGCTCAAGAGTTCTTGTCCGTTTGATTTTAAGTGTTTATTAAAATCGTCTACATAATGAGCGTGAGACTTTTCTGCTTCTGATTTACGATAAGAATTATACTTTTCGTTTCCCAGTAAATCTTTTATTTCTCTATCGTAGTCAGCCTTTTGAAACTCAATGTCATCCAATAGGAATTGAGCTTGAAGCCTTTTCTTCTCAATACCTAATAATTGCGAAACTATTTTTTCTTGAACTGGTTTTTCGAGTTCGAGTTGCTCAAGTTGTTCCAGGTAAACCTTTCTGATTTCCGGTTTTTCAGTTTCAAAAAAATGAGCTGCCAGCTTCAATCCGTCTTCTGCAGAAAAATGATAAACTTCTTCAGATTCTTTCTCGATCTCTGTTTCTAAAAAAGTCAAAGACAGCCTCTTTTTCTGTAACGCTGCCAGCGGTGTTTGATCGCTTGTGTATGTTACCCCCTCACGGAAGCTTTTTGTTGGTTGGCTTTGCGCAACTTGACGATTTTGTGCGTGGGAGTCGTTCTTTTGGAGAAAAGCAAAGAGGAGCGCGAGTGCTGCGATAATTAATAAGTAAATCGTGTGTAGCTGAGTATTCGTTCTCATATGGAGGACTGTTTTCTGATTTTTAGTGGTGACTCAGGATTGGCTGAAATAGGGCTAAGCTGACGTGTTTAAACAAGTTTTTGATGTGACCTGCATTTTTGAAACTCATTTGTAATTACAATGCATGGTGAATTTCAGAGTTCAATAAAAAACCTCAATGTTTGCTTTTTTTTTAAGGGTGCAGAAATATCTGGACTTACGGAGGCGTCGATAATCCTAGGATCTGTCTTGTCCCGTTTTGGGTATTACGGGGGTTGCCGATTAATCTGGTGATAGATTTGAGCCTAGGAGTTGGGAAAAGTGCAGGAGACTTCCTTGTGTGCCTTCATGCAATCTCTGTAAGATGGCGATCCTAGATGCTCCTAAGTGAGAACCTTGCCAGTCGAGAAGTGTCGTAGCATTCCTCGACGGCTAGCATTAAGGGTGCCTCCTCCGATAATCTTATTGCAAGAAAACGTTCCCCAATTTCCTCAAAAGTGGGTTGCCGGAGGTATCCTTAACTTTAAAAACGATTTCGGCTATGTGGGCTTTTCGGCCTCAGTTTGTTCGTGTTCGAACTCGGGA
>CALFBF010000031.1 GCA_937949965.1 uncultured Roseibacillus sp. | reverse complement strand
AGGCTGCTTACCTCGCTGAGCTTTGCGAAATGTATCCCATCGATTCTATCGAAGACGGCTGTGACGAGAACGACTGGGACGGCTGGAAGGCCCTCACCGATAAGGTTGGCGATAAGGTCCAGCTCGTAGGGGACGATCTCTTCGTGACCAACGTTGACTTCCTCCAGAAGGGAATCGACCTCGGAGTTGCGAATTCCATTTTGATCAAGGTGAACCAAATCGGAACCCTTACCGAAACTCTCGACGCCATCGAGCTCGGTAAGATCAATGGTTACAACTCTGTCGTTTCTCACCGTTCTGGCGAGACCGAGGACAGCACCATTGCCCACATCGCGGTTGCGACTAATGCTGGTCAAATCAAGACCGGTTCCATGAGCCGTTCTGACCGGATTGCCAAATACAATCAGCTCCTTCGTATCGAGGAAGCTCTCGGCGAAGACGCTGTTTACGGTGGTTAATTTGCCTCCGCAGGAAACACTTTACAAAAGCCTCGTGAGTCTTCGGATTAGCGGGGTTTTTTTGTGCTTAAGGTCTTTGAGGCGCTTGATACTTTGCGTATTTTTGAATCTGTTTTACGGTAATTCTCTCTTTCTACTAAAATGAATGATCTTCTCCAAACCATTAGTAAGTGCCAGATATGTGCTGACTCGTTAGAGCATGGGCCGCGCCCTGTACTAAGTGCTCATCCTGATTGTCGTCTCGCCATTGTAGGACAGGCCCCTGGTTCGGTCGTTCATCGCACCGGCGTTCCTTGGGACGATAAGAGTGGTGAGAACCTGAGGCGCTGGCTCGTCATGGATAACGAGACTTTTTACGATGAGAGCAAAGTCGCCCTCGTGCCAATGGGGTTCTGCTATCCAGGCAAGGGAAAGAGTGGCGACCTGCCGCCTCGCAAAGAATGTGCTCCTGAGTGGCACGAGTCGGTTTTTGCGGGCATGAAGAATCTGGAGCTCATTCTTCTCGTGGGTAAATATGCGCAAGATTACTACCTCACCCACCCTGGTAAAAATCTAACCGAAACGGTGCGGCGATGTGACGACTACCTCCCCAAATACTTTCCACTCCCTCATCCCTCACCACGAAATAATATTTGGCAGGCTAAGAATCCATGGTTTGGAGAAGAGGTCTTACCTCAACTTCAGCAACGGGTTCGAGAAGCACTTCCTGAATCTTATTCTTAATCTGTTAGATTCATGAATCGTTTCTTCGCTTTTGGTTTACTGAGTTGTCTAACCGTTGGCGCAGAGCAACCTCCTGCTATCGAGCAGCCGGCTGCTTTTCCTGAGCCAGTTCATGCCAGCTACCACGAGGCCACTCCCGAAAGCATTGCCCTTGGGAAGCGCCTCTTTCATGAGAACGCGCTTTCGATCACCAACACCGTTTCTTGCGCCTTTTGCCATCTCCCTCATGAGGCTTTTTCCGATCCTTCTAACCAACCCTGGGGAGTGCGACCTGAGCAGGCGACTCGTAGGCATTCTATGCCGCTTTTTAATCTCGCCTGGAAGGCAGGGCCTTTCCGCTGGGATGGCGATGAAGAGAGCCTGAGGGAACAGATTCTACGACCCATCGAAGACCCCCTCGAATTAGGAGAAAATCTAACAGCACTTCCTGCCAAGCTCGCTCAAGTGGACGATTACCCTGATCGCTTTGCGGAAGCCTTTGGTGATTCCGAGATCACTCCCACTCGTCTTGCTACTGCTATCGAGCATTATTTGTTCACCATCGTCGCGGCAGATTCGAAGTATGATCGCGCCGAACGCGGAGAGGTTGAGTTCACTCCTCAAGAGGAGCAGGGGAAGGCACTTTTCTTTCAATCGACTAACGGGGATGAAGGGCTTCGTGGCGCGGGTTGTGCCGAATGTCATCCCGCGCCTCTCTTCACCAATCATCAATTCTACAACAATGGACTAGCTCCGCGACGAGGGGATAAAGGGCGCGAAGAAGTCACTGGTCGCAGTGAGGATCGCTACCAGTTCGTGGCTCCTTCGTTACGCAATATTGAGATTACTTCGCCTTACATGCACGACGGGCGTTTTTATACTTTAGCCGAAGTGGTGCGCCATTACTCCGATGGCATCCGTCGTGGCGAAACTTTGGCCCCTTCGCTGGCCGCGCTTCCGCCGCAGGGGGGTGCGCTTTCTGATGAGGAACAAGCTGCCCTCGTCGCTTTTCTCAAGACTTTGACGGACTTCGCTTATCTTAAGGAAGAGCCAGAAGTGCCCCTCGTGGTCGACGACCCCTTTGCGTGGTCTGAAAAGCGCTAAAATAGAGCGTTTTTGTGAAAAACGCTGAATTGCGTATGGGTTTGGCCACGTTATACTTTGGACGTGGCACGAGATTACC
This sequence comes from uncultured Roseibacillus sp., assembly GCA_937949965.1. GTDB lineage: Bacteria > Verrucomicrobiota > Verrucomicrobiia > Verrucomicrobiales > Akkermansiaceae > Roseibacillus. Next base: position 6,000 of record CALFBF010000031.1, on the reverse strand, counting down.
AGTGGGAAAATAAAGGCTACGAAGTCGGCTCCAGCGGAGGTGGCTTCGGCTATAGCTTTGCTGTCCTCCTCTCTGTTATTGGGGGAGTCGTGCTCTTTGCGGGTATGATCTTTGGGATGACCCAACTCAAGATCTGGTTCGGGATTATGGAACCAGTTGAGATCGAGAGCCAAGCGTTCAGCCTAGAACAGGTGGAAATTTCTACCCAATCCTTGCCTGAGTCGGAGGAGGAAATTGTGGTGCCCGAGTCCGAAAGCGAGAGTGACTTGTTAGCTGAGGTCGAGGAACTGATCCCAGAACTCGATAATACCGAGCTCGATCTCTCTCCTGAGATTTTAGAACCCGAAGTCGCCCTCGAAGCGAGTATTCCTCTCGATGCCGGTGAAGAATTCGGCGAGCTGTTAGAACCCGTTGCCGCTCCGCAAGTGGATCACGTTCTCAGCGAAATTGGCCGCACCGAGAATCTCTTTGAAGAAGCTGCCGCCGGACAAGTGATGATCGAGGAAGGCTCTGTGAAGGCCGACATCGTCGATCCTGATGAACTCCTCAAGGATGTTGTCAGCAAAGGAAGTGGGGGACTTTCGGAGGATGGTTTGCCTTCTGGTTACGCCAGTATTGATGGCTTGTTGCGGATGGCTACTGGCGAACTGAGTCGCAGTCGTGCTGCCCTCCCGAGTGATTTGTTGTTCGAGTATGATAGTGCACAGCTTCGCGAGACTGCTCGCCTTGGTTTGATGAAGCTCGCCATGCTTATCGACCGCAACCCCCAGATGTATTGCATTCTGGAAGGTCATTCCGACCTGTTCGGAAACGGGGGCTACAACTTGAATCTCTCCCGCCAACGAGGCCAAGCCGTGAAGGATTGGCTCGTGCAGTCTATGCACCTAAACGGCAATCAGATCGTAGTGCGAGCTTTCGGTAGCAGCCAACCGAAAGTGGAAGAAGGAACCATCGAAGAACAGGCCTTGAATCGCCGTGTTGATATCTTGATGCGTAAGGACCTCCCAGTCGAGGAACCTGTCGTGATTGTACAGGAAGAACTCGAAAGGCCAGAGCCACCGCGACCCCAACCCGCCTTACCTGTTCCCGAAGTAGAGACTGTCGTTCAAGATCCAGAACCTGCCCCTCAACCTCTCCGTGCTCTTCGTGTAGAGGATGACGAACCGGAGGAAGTGCGACCTCTCCGCGCTCTCGAAATCAACGAAGAAGAATCTACCCCAAGAAAACCCCTCCGCGCTCTCCCTGTTGAGTAACATGGATTTCGGATTGTATTTTGGAGATTTATATTTGTTCGAAATTACAGGCTCAGAGGGAGAGGCGACTCGCTCCTATCCCAAATACAAAAAAACCCACACCGAGACATCGCTTGGCATGGGCTCGTTGTGAGAAAGTGTGGTGCTAGTCGCGACTCATGAAGATACGCAGAATATACCAGAAGAGTAGGGCGACGCTGGCGAAGAGGCCCATGGAAGCTGCAACGTATTGGTCGGTGCGGTAGTGGTGAATGATGTTGGAGGTATTGTAGAGAATCGACCCTGAGGCGAGGAGGACCATGATTACTGAGAAGGCAAGCCCTAGGTTAAATCCGAAAATCATCCCTGCTACGATTGCTCCGAGGGCGACGATGAAACCAACCTTGAGGATACCACCTAAGAAGCTGAAGTCTTTGCGGGTAGTAAAGGCCACAAAGGTGAGGGCTAGGAAGAGGGCCAGAGTAGCGAGCGCGGCTTGCGGAATGACTTGAGGTGAAGAATAGAAGGTCGCCATCACCATGATGGGGAGGAAGATAATCGCTTCTGCAACGATGAAGAGACCCAATGCGAAGTACTGCTTGGATAGCGAAGTCGAAGAGTGAGCCCACTTATCAGCGAGCCATGAGACAGCCATGAAGGCGCCGAGCACGATGAACCAGTTGAATCCTTGGATCATGAGCGTTGCCAAAGAGATCATGGCTGGGATTTGCAAGAGACCAGCAAGAAGAATGGCAAAGACCGCTAAGGCTCCGGCGACGTGATAGTAAGTCTTGCGGACGAATTCTCCCCGTTCATCGACGGGAATGGCATTGATGGCGTAGGGATTAGCTTGGTCAAACATGACGACAAATTGATAGCATGTTTTGGTAACGAAAGCGACAATTTTTGATGAATTAGAAATGACGGGGTCGACTTGCTTTCGGGCCTTTTTTCAGTAGTCTGCATGGCATGACTGAGTCTCTTTTTTCCCTCATCGCTAACCAAGTGGGTTCCCCTGGTGGAGGTGTATTTCTGTGGGTAATCATTGGGTTGTCCACTTTCGCAAGTTGGTTTGTTGGGAAGCGACTTAAGAGCAAATTCGCTCAATACTCCCAGCAACCCATCGAACTCAGTGGGCGTGAAATTGCAGAACGAATGTTACAAGAGAATGGGCTGAACGATGTCCGAATCATCAGTACTCCTGGACGATTGACCGACCACTACAACCCTGCAGATAAGACCGTAAATCTCAGTGAGGCGGTTTATAACGAGCGTAATGTTGCCGCTGCTGCTGTTTCCGCTCACGAGTGCGGGCATGCTATCCAACATGCCACGTCGTATTCCTTTCTCACTATGCGATCCAAGTTGGTCCCCGTGGTGAGTATTGCGTCCAAGATGATGGGGCCTATCATGATGATCTCTGTCGTGGGAGCGGCCTTCACCGGTAATCCATTGGTGCTCGGTCTCGTGGTGCTTTCTCTCTCGGTGACGACCCTTTTCGCGTTCGTGACTCTTCCGGTCGAGTTCGATGCTAGTAAGAGAGCTCTCGCTTGGATTAATGACAGTGGCCAAACGGGTTCATTAGGGCAAAAGCAGGCCAAAGACGCTCTTTTCTGGGCCGCAATGACCTACACCGTAGCAGCCTTGGCTTCTCTGGCACAGTTACTTTACTACCTCTATCTCCTATTGGGCCGCCGGAATTGAGGGACTTTTCTCATCCTCAACCGAGGCGTTCAGGGCAGTAAGAGTCTGATTGTCCAAGCGGAGCAACTGAGAGATTTGGAGGCGGTTCTGCGATAGCTTTTGGCAGAGTGAAGCGACGATGGGGAGCAGAGAAGGGGTCGCGAGTCGAAAAGACCATTCGCGGTATTTTTTAAGGGCCCAGAGACAGGTGAGCCAAGCGGCAGGACCTTGCCACCAGCAACCGTCATCGGCTATCACGACCAATTCTTTGTCTGCCTGCACGGTAGCGATTGCGGGGAACAGAGACCTCGCTTCTTCGGTCTGAAAGCCAACGAAGTGAAGAGGAAGATAGGCGTCTTGTTGCTGGAGCCAGTTTCTAAAGTTACGACACAAGCCGCAGTTAGGATCATAGAAGATAGTGAGTGCTTTCACCGGTTAGGGATTCTGGATGTTAGGAGTGTCTATCACGGCTTGAGCGAGCGGCTGGTGAGGAGGAATTGGCGGCGCCGCAGCTTCGAACCCACGCTTTCTCCGATTACGGGTAAAGAGGAAGATGTTGAAGAAGTGCATCACTCCCAAGACCAGGAGCACAATCCCGAGTTTACCTGCGAGTGCTTCGAAGACGTCTTGTGCATTGAGCACCGCTTGGGTGATTTTGAGGTAGAGGGCGACAAAGCCGATGTTGATGAGGTAGAAGCCGACTACGAGGAGGTGGTTGACGCTGTCGGCGAGTTCTTCATCTTCGCCGAAGCACTTGATGAGGAAAATTCTTCCGTTGCGATGTAGGGTTTGCGCGACCCAGATCGTCAGAGGAAGAGCGATTAAGAGATAGAGGGTGTAGGTGAGGATGATGTGGTTCATTGATTTGAGTCTTTCTTGTTAGTTGTTTACAGAGCAGTCATTTCGTTTTGTTCGCTCTGATGTTTCAGTAATTACTGAAATTAAAATAAAAATGCAAGATTATTTTTTGTGTCTGAGGTTTCGCATTTCTTTCGAGCGGAAGACTGATCCCTAGAGAAGAGTCGTCAGGGGCTGACAAAAACGACTCGCTTATCGGAGCGGTTTAATTTGCGAGAGCAGGGGAAGAGTTGCTCGTTTTTCGAGAGTTGGCGAAGTGCCAAGTGAGGATGAGAATAGCAAGAGTGAGCAGCACCCAGATCGACCACCATCTGTCCTCGCTGGTATGACGTTCGATTGCGCTGGAGGCAATGCTTCCGAGCTTGTTTGCTTTCCCTGCTTGGCGGAAGTCAGCTTCGCGAGTATCGGCAAAGTGACTGGCAGAACGCATCAAGGTTGCCTCTCCTTGTGCGATTTCGAAGTAACCCGGAAGACCAGGAGCTCGTAGCGGTTCGTTGCTTTCCAATGGTTGGGAAATGAGTTCGCCATTGCTGTTAGGACGCTTGAAGAACAGTTGAGGGGAAGGAGAGTGTGCTAGCTCTATTGGTTGGTTCGTCTCGGTGTTGAGAGCTTCAAAGGCAATTTTACTTTCTCTCAGTCCGCTGGTGAAGCGATGAAGAAGGACGACCGTCGATGGCAACTTGAGTGCGTTGGAGAGAGAGAGATCAAAGTTGAAGATGAGATGTTGACGATTTTGAGTGCTTTCCTCAGCGTCAGCGGAAAAGGTGTTTCGGAGCGCGATAAGGGGACGGTCTCCTTGCCAGAGTAAGACCTCGTCACTTTCGGTAATCGGGAAGGCAGTGGTTTCGCGGGCCTGCAAAGCCTGCCAATTCAACCCTCGAGTGAGGGGGTGAGTTTCGGCAATAATACGACCTGTTAGAAAAGTTCGTGAACGAGCAGTCTCATCAATTGTGATGATGGCATGATGCTCAGGTAGGATAGGAAAGAGCGGGTCGTAAGAGGTGAGCGTGAGATCAGGCGCGCTTGTGGAGTCTTTTTCTAAAGAAGGAAAGAAGCTCAAGAAGCGTCGCTCAAAGTCAGAAAACTTAGCCGGAAGGAGGGACTCGGCGACAAGGAGCTTGGGCTGCGATTGCACGATTGGCAGAAGATCATCGAGAGTGAAGGAATCTCCTTCGAGGTGGACGGTTAGAGAACCTACTCCTTCGGGAAAGTTGCCCGTGAGAGTGGTGATCCCGTCCGACGCGAGAGACAGTTCCTGTTTTTCTGATTGGGAACCGTCGGGAAAGACGACGTGCCAAGAGCGAGTGGCATCTTTGTCAGAATAGTTTCTAACAGTTGCTTGCCACGAGTCGCTCTCCTCCGCGAAGCTGAGTCCGGTGAAACCCAGATTGTCGATTGGCTCCCCAACGGCTAAGAGCTGGGCCTCGAAGGGGAGGCTTTGTTCGCTAACATGGTCTGTTACGTAAATTAAAATTCCTTGGCTCCGGATCCGCGAACGAGCGAGGCGTAGTGCCGCGCGAGGATCGCGCGCACTGGCCGTGGGTTGCCAGTCTCGGAGCACTGCTAGCGCATCTTCCAGCTTGGCTCCGGTGTAGAGAAGAGGTTCGTCTGGCTCGGAGGACAGCAGGTAGAGCTGTAGCTCACTAGCTGCTCCCTGCAGTCGCGGCAGCTCTTCCTTCAGCGTAGACACCACCTCGTCCTGAAAAACCGACATCGAGGCCGAGGAGTCGATCACGATCGCAATCTGTTGTGTCGAGGCCTGCGTTCGGTAGCGAGGCTCCGCTAACAGCCAAGCTAACAGCAGCACCGTCAAGAGCTGCAACCAGAGTGGAATGGATTGCCTCAGGCGCTCGAAGCGACGGCCCGCAGAGGATTCTTGTTGTGTTTTTTCTAACAGAAAAAGAGTCGAGGCAGGAACAATCTGAGCCTGTCGCTGCAAAAAGTGAATCAAGAGCACGACGGGAATGCCAAGTAAAGCAAGGAGGCCCCATGGATTGTTTAAGATCATTCGACTGCAAGAGGGTTTCGGATTAGAGCAGCCGAGTCCAGCAGAGAAGAATGTTCTAGTGGCCTGAGCTTTTGAAAAGGAACGGAATGTGAATTGACAGAGGTAGGGGGAAAGGTTCATTCTCCGCCTCCCTTCATGGGCCTATAGTTCAATGGATAGAACGGCGGTTTCCGGTACCGCAGATCGGGGTTCGACTCCCTGTGGGCCTACCACTCTTAA